>CAYVTD010000084.1:0-2452 GCA_964454445.1 uncultured Hyphomicrobiales bacterium | reverse complement strand
AGGAGCAAGAATGTTGCGAGGAAACCATCTACAACCACATTTTTTGGGACAAACATTTAGTGAAGCAAATCGTTGAAAGTGCAAAAAATGATAAGCTTGTTGTTTCTGATAATGGAATATTAAAACTTACCCCAAAAGGTCAGGAATTTATAGCATTAGATATAGTTTTGTAGTAAGGAAATTTAATTAATATAATAGAAAACGATATGACAGAAATAAATATGAAAGAGGCAATTCCTCTTAAGAAATATAAATTAAAAAATGGGCTAAAACTCGTAATAAGCCAGAGAAAAAACGCTCCGGTAGTATGTCTGAACCTTGCATACAGGGTCGGGTCGTCTGATGAAAGCGCCGGACTAACAGGTTTTGCACATTTGTTCGAGCATTTGATGTTCGAAGGTTCGAGGCATGTGCCAAAAGGCAGTTTTGACCGGTTTTGTTCGATGGCAGGCGGCACAAATAATGCTTATACCTCTTATGATTATACGAGTTACAATATGACATTGCCCGCCCATCAACTTGAGCTAGGTTTGTGGCTTGAATCGGATAGGATGTTTTATTTCGATATACTGGAGAGTGCATTGCAAAATCAGCAAAGCGTTGTTGTCGAAGAGATAAACCAAACTGTCGAAAATACACCTTATGGAAGATGGCACGAAACCCTTGTACGCACAGCTTTTACGTCGGAAAGTTCGTATTCATGGGCGGTTCACGGTAAAAAAGAAGATGTTGCCGCTTGCAAACTGGAAAATGCGAGTAGTTTTTTTGAGAATTTTTATCGTCCTGATAATGCAGTATTGTCAGTTTGCGGTAATGTCAATCCAAAAGAAGTTCTCGCCAAAGTAGAAGAATATTTTGGTGAAGATTTAGTAAACAAGAAGCAGATAGACCGCCGGCAAAAGTATTTGCCTTCTCAAAGGATAGCTGGTGTCGCCAATTCTGTAGAAGACAGAGTGCCACATTCTGCCGTTTTTGTTGCTTACCATTGTCCTGGATTTAGAGATGATATGATAGATACAGCACAAATTATTTCAACAATAGCAGGTGGTGGTAAAAGCTCGCGATTACATAAAAATCTTGTTTACAAACAGCAAAAAGCTGCTCAAACAGGAGCTTTTGTTGATCAAAGGGAGGACACTTCCTTGTTGGTTTTTTATGCAATAGCAGCTGATGAATCTATTAACTGTGATGAATTAAACGATTTGATCCAAAAGGAAACAGGCAAAATTAGAAATGGCAGTATTGTGTCAAATGAAATTAAAAAGGCAAAAAATATGCTCGCTGCATCGGCGGCTAATGAGTTGCAGTATAATTCCGGCATTGCAGATTCGCTTGCTTTTGAAACATTGTTTTTCGACGAGCCAGAGCGGGTTTGGCAATATCTCGAGCGAATCAATTCTGTAAAGCACGCGGATATTAATCGTTTTGCAAATGATTTTTTAGGTGATAATAACTCTGTCAGAGTTGATGTTGTCCCTCTTTCGCAATAGTGTTTAGCTTGGGTAACTTAATTCCAGACAATAAATTATATATAATTTTTAGATAAGCAGGAAACTTGTTAATTTTGTGGTTTGTTTAAATTAACAATAATTAGAAATGGAAAATATTTTAATTACTGGTGGTGCTGGATTTATCGGTAGCAATTTCGTGAAATATATGCTTCGGGAAACTGCAGACGTAAATATCTTTAATTATGATGCCTTAACTTATGCAGGAAATCTTGAGAATCTAAAAGAAATAGAGGACGACAACCGCTATAGATTCATCAAAGGAAAGATCCAAAATCAGGAATTAGTCCGCTATGTCATTCAAGAATATGGTATAACCGGCATAATTAATTTTGCCGCCGAATCGCATGTCGATCGCTCGATAATTAGTGCTACTCCATTTATAGAAACGAATATTCAAGGCACACTCGTTTTGCTCGAAGTGGCAAAAGATTTTGAAATTAAACGCTTTTTACAAGTTTCTACCGACGAAGTTTATGGTTCTTTGGGCAAAGAAGGGCTTTTCACCGAGATGTCGCCTTTGTCGCCAAATTCACCGTATTCCGCTTCGAAAACTTCTGCTGACCTGCTTGTAAGAGCCTTTGTGGAAACGTATGGCTTGAATGCAGTTATAACTCGCTGTTCTAACAATTATGGACCATATCAGTTTCCGGAAAAACTTATTCCCCTGATGCTTTTAAATGCAAAGGAAAACAAGCAATTACCTGTTTATGGTGATGGTATGAACATTCGCGATTGGATCTATGTGGACGACCATTGTCGCGGTATTTGGGCAGCTTTTCAGAAGGGAAAAAAGGGCGAAGTTTACAATATTGGGGGAAATTGCGAAAAACCAAATATTGAAATTGTAAAAACAATTTTGAGTATGCTTGGCAAGCCTGAATCTTTAATAACGTTTGTGAAAGACCGACTCGGACACGACAGAAGATACGCCATTGAAAGTT
>CAYVTD010000083.1:0-2687 GCA_964454445.1 uncultured Hyphomicrobiales bacterium | reverse complement strand
AACGATCCTGAATCAATAGCAAAACTTTTTACCGGCGAGGACGGTTTTGCTGCAAAATTGCAAGGAGTAGTTTCTAATCTTATTGGTAACGATGGATTAATCCAATCTCGCAGGAAATCTCTGACAAGCCAGATAGAAAGTACAAAGAAAAAAACCGATGAGCTCAACGCAAAGATTGATTATCGTGCAAATATTATGAGAAAAGAATACGAAAGTATGCTTCAAGTTTATCTCGAGGCGCAAAGTCAGATGAACTATTTAAATGGCTTTAATACAAATAGTTATGGTTATTATTGATGATTTCTGTTTATACAACAGCATTTACAAAAAAATATTAAAAAAAATAAAACAGGTTTAGCATTAGTTTTTTTTGTAGATTACAAAACCCTTGAGGTGCAAAATGATATCAGGCATTGAAATAACAGCTCCTCTTACGGTTGCAGCCTTCGACCAATTGCGCTCTGATATTACAAAGCACGACGAAGAAGGTGAAAAAGCGAGCATAAACTCTCGCCAGTACTCGGATGTAGATAAGCTTAAACCTAAGAAAGAAAATAACTTTGGCAAAGACGAACTAGATAAGCAACCTAATTTCTCGGAGCTCGCAGCTAAGCTACGAACTTTTTTAGACCAAGAAAATTTAGCTATCGAATTTTCAAGAGACAAAGACACAAAGAAGATGATTATGAAAATTATAGACAGTAAAACTCAAGAGATTATCAGACAGTATCCTCCTGATATTACTTTGAAAATTGCAAGAATCGTCGCTCAAACTCTTGAACAAGGTCAAGTAACTAATGCAAAAGTGTAACGAGGACGATATTGCTCAAGCCATCGACTTGCTTGGCAAAGAAAATGAAGAAATAAGGTCTGCTCTTAGCTCCAAAGATTTTGCTGATAAGGAAATAGATATTATCAAATCCGCTTACGAAAGAAGAGGACAGATAATTGCATTCTTAAAAGAATGTGAAAAAAATAATAGTCAATATTGTATAATAATTAATTCAGATTTTCTTCAGCAAAAACTAAAGTTTTTAATAGAAGATGACGATAATATAATTACAGAACTCAAATCGAGAACAGAGAAACTGGGCTCAGATTTGAGAACTTTGTTGAAAAACAAGCATTCAATAAAAAAATATACTTAAGAGGCATCGTAATGGACATTGGATTTGTCAACAATAGCAATACGAGAATCGGCAACGACTCAAAAAGCAGCCGCAACAGCCAAGCAGCTAGCGCCAGCGAGCAGCAGCCGCCCAAAAGGACCGACAGTCTCGAGCTTTCTCAGGAATCAAGAACACTTGACCCTATCGAAGCAAAAATCGCATCTGGTTATTACGACAAGCCCGAAGTAATGAGGCAGATTGCCCTTAAGCTATCACTTCAACTCCCCATAGAAAGCTTATAGAACGATTTCTTCGGCTGCTTTTTATCTCTAATCTTCAATATCCGATTATTCAATTAAAAAGAATTGATTAATAATCTTTCAAGCAAGAATCCAGTTTTTCAATAAACAAATCAATATCTTCTTTTTCAACAATTAATGGAGGAACAATTCTAAGCACAAATCCCGAAGCGGCATTTGCAATAATATAGTTTTCTAATAAGTTTTCTACAAGTTTCCCTGCCTCAAAGCTTAGAAGCAGTCCTAGCATCAGACCACGCCCACGCACTTCTTTGACTATATCCGGATATTTTTGCATGATCTGATTCAATTTCTCATTGAAATAATTACCTGTTTCGTTGATATGTTCGAGCAAACCATTTTGAAGCTCTTCGACGACAACCAAACCCGTAGAACAAGCAACAGCATTTCCTCCATAAGTCGTGCCGTGCATACCCTTTTCCCACACTCCTGCAAGATGCTCTTTAGCAACAAGAGCTCCCAAAGGCAGTCCTCCTCCGATTCCTTTAGCTAAAGTAGCAATATCGGGTTCAACTCCAAAATGTTCGTAAGCGAAAAACTTGCCTGTCCTGCCACATCCTGTCTGAATTTCGTCCGCAAGAAGTAAAAAGCCAAATTTTTTCCTGAGTTCATCAATTTTTTCAATAAATGCCGGGCTGGCTTCGCAAACACCACCTTCGCCTTGGATAAATTCGAGGGCCACTGCTGCAGTTTTTTCATTAATATTCTTCTGCAAATCTTCAATATCGTTATATTTCAAGATTCTTGTGCCTGTTAGATAGGGACCCATTTTGTCCTTGTATAATGGTTTGTCCATTATCGAAAGCGCACCATAAGTTCTCCCATGGAAACCACCCGAGAATGCTACAATCTCATCTTTTCCAGTAAAAGCGCCATAACGGCGAATTAATTTGATTGCTCCTTCCATTGCCTCAGTGCCAGAGTTCGTAAAAAATACCCTGTTGAAGCAACTTATTTTGCCAATTTGCTCGGCAAGCTTTATTTGCGGCTCCTGATAAAAATAATTTGAAAGGTGCATATACTTATGGATTTGCTCTTCAACAGCAGCAATTATCTTCGGGTGGCTATGACCGAGGGCATTCACTGCTATTCCGGCAAGAAAATCGAGGTATTCCTCGCCACTATTAGAATAAATCCTGCATCCTGTTGCTTTTTCAACAACAATGGGCAACCGTTTATAGGTCTGAAAAATGCTTTGCTGTTCTCTTTCAATGATACTGTTCATATCATCGCTGTCGCTACTTTGTACGGTTTCCCT
>CAYVTD010000082.1:0-2874 GCA_964454445.1 uncultured Hyphomicrobiales bacterium | reverse complement strand
AGCGATTTAAAAATTGCTTGAGTGTAAACAACTCTTTCATAGTCTTTCAACCCCATAATTTTATGAAGTTTATCACGATTAACCAATCCAATTATTGCAGTGCTTAAACTTGCAAATTTATTATCTTGAAACATAACTCTTGAAATTTTTTTTAAAATAGGATTGCAATAGTCCTATTTTAAAAACGTCGAATTGCAGTAGTGTTTTGTTAGAAAATTTTTTCAACTATCTATTGAAATCGAAAATTTTATATATATGATAAAACTGTCTAAAAAAACGAAATATGCGATTTTGGCAATGCAATTGATGGCTTCTAATGGCGAGCAGATGTTTTCAGCCAAGGAGGTAGCCGAGAAATTTCATCTTTCGTTTGTCTTTATCTCTAAAATTTTACAAAGTTTGAAAGTCGGTGGACTTATCAACTCACAAAAAGGTGTAAAAGGTGGATATGAGATGATTTGTGATCCTAATCATACGACTGTTGCTGACATTATCGCTGCGATGGAAGAGAAAAAAGCGCTGGTGGACTGTTTCGATAGTAAAGAAGATATTTGTCTAAGATATGAAGAATGTACTTTACGCGGTTCAATGGAAATCCTGCAAAAAGAGATTGAAAATGTTTTTGGTTCGATGACTCTCGCCGATTTAGCAAAGAATATGTTAAACAAAAATACAGTTAAATATGCCTGAAAAAAACGAAAAGCTAATTGAAGACCTTGCTAAACAAGAATATCAACACGGATGGACTACCGACATCGAGCAGGAATTTGCCCCTAAAGGTTTAAACGAAGATACGGTTCGGTTTATCTCAATGAAAAAAAAGGAACCCGAGTTTATGCTACGTTGGCGTTTGCGTGCCTTCGATTATTGGCAGAAAATGAAAGAACCGAAATGGGCAAATCTGGAAATTCCTCCGATTGACTATCAAGATGCTTATTATTATGCTTCACCAAAGACTACTAAGGAAGCACCCAAGAGTATAGAAGAGATTGATCCTGAAATTCGCAAGACTTTCGATAAGCTTGGCATTTCCCTTTCAGAGCAGAATCGTCTTTCGGGTATTGCTGTCGATGCTGTAATGGATAGCGTTTCGGTGGCTACTACTTTCAAAGATAAACTTATGGAACTCGGCATTATCTTTTGTTCGATGAGTGAAGCGATACGCGAACATCCCTGGCTAATCGAAAAATACCTAGGCTCGGTTGTGCCTTATACTGACAATTTCTTTGCAACACTAAATTCAGCAGTTTTTAGTGATGGCAGCTTTTGTTATATTCCGAAAGGTGTTCGCTGTCCGATGGAATTATCGACATATTTCAGGATAAACGCAATGCAGACGGGCCAGTTCGAGAGGACTTTGCTCATTGCCGATGAAGATAGTTACGTTAGCTACCTTGAGGGTTGCACCGCCCCGATGCGCGACGAGAATCAACTCCACGCCGCGGTTGTCGAGTTGGTTGCCCACAAAAACGCGCATATTAAGTATTCTACTGTCCAAAATTGGTATCCCGGCGACAAAGAAGGCAAAGGCGGCATATACAATTTTGTTACAAAACGCGGAATGTGCGAAGGAGAAAATTCAAAGATTTCATGGACGCAAGTCGAAACCGGCTCGGCAATAACTTGGAAATATCCAGGCAATATTTTAAAAGGGGATAATTCTATCGGCGAGTTCTATTCTGTTGCTGTTACTAATAATTACCAACAGGCAGACACAGGCTCGAAAATGATACATCTTGGCAAAAACACAAAAAGCAGGATTGTTTCCAAAGGTATTTCCATTGGAAAGAGCCAAAACAGCTATCGCGGATTGGTGAGTATTGGCAAGAAAGCAGAAAACGCAATGAATTTTTCGCAATGCGACTCGCTTTTAATCGGCGACAAATGTGGTGCGCACACTTTTCCTTACATTGATGTCCAAAACAAAACAGCAAATATACAGCACGAAGCGACAACATCTAAAATTGCCGACGATATCCTGTTTTATTGCAATCAGCGTGGTATCTCAACCGAAGATGCTGTTGCGATTATTGTAAATGGATATGCGAAGGAAGTTTTAAATCAATTACCGATGGAATTTGCCGTCGAGGCACAGAAACTTTTATCGATAACGTTCGAAGGCAGCGTAGGTTAATTAGTTTTTTCAACTAGGAATATTAAATTATAAAAAATTAAAAAATGGAGAAAGAATGTCTTTATTATCAATTAAAGATCTAAGGGTTAGCGTCGGCGATAAAGAGATTTTAAAAGGCTTTAATCTTGAGGTAAACCCCGGGGAAATACACGCAATTATGGGACCAAACGGCACAGGCAAAAGCACACTTGCATCAGTTATAACAGGCAAGGAAGGTTTTGAGGTAACAAACGGCGAGGTTCTTTACGAAGGCAAAAGCATTTTCGACAAATCACCTGAACAGCGCGCCCGCGAGGGTATTTTCCTTGCTTTTCAGTACCCAGTCGAAATACCAGGAGTTTCTAATGCAAATTTTATGAAAACTGCAATTAATGAAATCCGCAAGTTCCGCGGTCTGGAACCTTTAGATGCAATGGAATTTTTGCAGGAAATGCGAAAAAAAGCGGCTTTGGTGGAAATGGATAAGAGCTTTTTCAGTCGTTCCGTCAATGAAGGCTTTTCCGGTGGCGAAAAGAAACGCAACGAGATTTTTCAGATGGCTATGATGGAACCAAAACTTGCCATTCTTGATGAAACAGATTCCGGACTCGATATAGACGCTCTTCGCGTTGTTTCTGAGGGTGTAAATAAGATTAAAACCAAGGACAATGCCTTTATTGTCATTACCCATTATCAGCGGCTTTTAAATTATATTATCCCCGATTTTGTTCATGTTTTATATAACGGGAGAATAGTTAAAT
>CAYVTD010000081.1:0-3557 GCA_964454445.1 uncultured Hyphomicrobiales bacterium | reverse complement strand
TTAGGCAAAGTCTCCCGGATATTTTTTATATCCACCTGGTTTTGCTGTGCTTGCAATTCCAAAGGTATGGTAAAGTAAGCAAATAATGAGGCAAATAAGGCAATTAGAAACAGTTTTTTCATCAGATCCTCCTAATGTTTGTTATAAAATAAAACAGGAATAATTCCTTTGTCAAAATGAGTATGCTTCATAAGCGTAATAACAAAATTTATTGGCATTTGTCACAGTATATACGACAAATAATTTTTTTTGGAAAAATAATTCTAACAAATATATTAAAATTATTTAAAAAACTTACAAAATCTTTTTTTCATTAAAAAAAATATTAATAAGAAGAAATTTTGATATAGTGTGTAAATTGTAAAATATTATGTGTTTAGAAAAAGCATTTCTTACTGATTCTTTACAAATAATAAAAAAAATGAGAAAAATTTAATTTGATGATTAAAAGTTTAAAATGAGATATCTTATTCGCCTTTGTGGAAATCAATCAGATTGCGTTCCATGCCAAGAACCATATAATTTATGTATGGAACAATAAAAGACTCATTTTTTGTCTTGAAGAAGCCCAAACCATCGACCATCCACAAAGATAGCTTTCTTGATATTTTCACTGGAAGAAGTTTATCAACTTTCCCATCTAATGAAAATTCGATATTGAAAATTTGTGCTGTATATTGCTGACCTTTGAAAGTAACAGTTTCCGTATTGCCTTTAGACCCTCGAATAATGATTGTCGCATCAACGGATCTAGTTGTTCCGAGCAATTCAATAGGAATATCAGATAAGATCAAGGTATCAATTTGCCAGGAATTAGAATTCGGGTCAATGAAGAGATACCATTCATTTGGGTATTCGATTGGCAAGTCAAAGTTGGCTTCATCTAGTTTCAATCCAAAAATTGATTTGAAAATATCGGAATGTGTATAAATCTTATTTCTTTCTATATAATAATACTCCGTTCTGTTTGCACTCCATTGCGATCTGTTCTGACTAATGAAACCATTGAAAACATTAGCCAACTTCTCGAGTTTTGTTTCAGTGCCACTAACGATAAGAGAATCGTAGTAAGGTTGGGTGTCAAGACGGCCGTTTGTGTCAAGGGTGTAAACTTCGCTTAGCCAATAAGTGCCATTAGTTGTTGGAAGATATGTTTTATCTGCTGAGGGCTTTGTTGGTGAATCATCTGAGCAAGAAGCAGCCAATAGCAAGCTGATTGCAAGAAAACAAACAGTAATGAAATGAGTATTTTTCATGTTTATAACCCAAAATTGTTGATAAAAACCAGAATTAAAACAAGCAACGAATATCATACAATTTTGTTGAAAAAATATTGAAAAATCAAAACAGGATTAAAATAAAATAAAACAATGATATATCGTTCTCTATAAAGATAGTAAGCATAGAAAAACATGGAAATATTAACTCAAGCTCGAATGTCTGCTATCGAAGGTCGGAGAGCTGTCAAGCAGGAAAGCTCCAACTTTTTGTATTCTTTTGCTTTGTTGCCAAGAAATGAAAAAAAAGCAATACACTCGATTTACTCTTTTTGCTCATACATCGACAGTATTGTCGATGGTGATAATGGCTTATTTGGTTCAAATGTCCCCGAAAAATTAGAAAGATTGCATTTTTGGGAGCTTCAGCTTGAAAAAATACAAAATCAAAGAGAGGTTACATATCTTATTGAGCCATTATCTGAAGCAATCGCCCGCTTTTCCATTCCAATCCAATATTTTTTTACTTTAATTGACGGTGTTCGACGCGATCTTTTACAAAATCGTTATCAAACTTTTGAAGAATTAAAAGACTATTGCTATGGAGTTGCAAGCATTGTCGGTTTGATTAGCATAGAGGTTTTCGGTTATAAATATGAAGAAACAAAAGAATATGCCATTAATCTTGGTTATGCCTTACAACTAACAAATATAATGCGAGACATAAAGGCAGATTTGACAAGGAACTATATTTATTTGCCATTAGAAGATTTGCGACGGTTTAATTATAGGGAAGAAGACTTGCGAGACGGAGTTTATAACGAAAATTTCGTTGAAATGATGCGATTCCAAGCTAAAAGAGCCCGCGAGTTTTATCATCGTGCAAGAACTAGTTTACGCCCAGATGAGAGACCCAATATCGTTGCCGCCGAGATAATGGACACTATTTATTTCCGTTTATTAGAAAAAATCGAACTAAATGAATTCAATGTTTTTAACAAGAAAATTACTGTTTCTCGCTTCCATAAATTGCTCACTGCGGCTAAAAGATGGCTCGATATTAATATGTTTGTCCGCCGAATTAAAAAATAATTGAAAAAGATATAGATTTTCGTTATGTTTTTACTTAAATTTGTATTTTTATAGTTGTTTGTATTATTTTACGGCAAAGAAATGACTGAAACAAAGCCAAAAATCGGATTTAATGACGAAGAACTAAAAGAAGTCGAAAAAATAATCTCCCGCTATCCTGAAAAACGCTCGGCAATAATGCCTCTTCTATGGATAGCTCAGAAAAAATGGGGCTGGCTTTCGGTGCCTGTTCAGCGCTATATCGCTGGATTTCTCGAGATTCCCTTGGCTACTGTACAAGGTGTTGTTTCTTTTTATACGATGTTTTTCGACAAGCAAATGGGCAAACATCACATTCAGGTTTGCACTAATGTTTCTTGTATGCTCCGCGAGGGTGAGGCAATCTTTCAATATATTTCGAATAAACTTGGTATAAAAAACCTTGAAGTTACTCCTGACGGCAAATTTTCTCTTGAAGAGGTGGAATGTATGGGTGCTTGCGGCGGGGCGCCAATGATTGCTATTAATGAAGATTATTATGAAAATGTAACAATCGAACAAATTGATAAGATTTTCAATTCTTTGAAATAATATTTCTCGTTTGTGATGCAGGAGTGTATCTTAACAATCCTTTAGTATTTTTCTTTTTGTTTACAAAAACAAGTGTGTTTGAAACTACTGAAATCTATCTGTTTGTTGTTAGGCGTCTTTTTATTGCTATATTGCAATTGCTTTTTATTTGGTTGAAAACATTCTTTTTTTAATATTCTCGGGGGCTTATAATGGTTAATTCTAAAAAATTCCAACAGTTTTTCCTCCTCACCATTTTTCATATTATGTTTTTAGCAATTCTTTTGTCAAGTTGCGGAGATGACAAAAAGAACAATCCAATCATTTCTGAGGAAGACATTATTGCTTCTCCTGCCGTTCTTGCGTTCCAGCAAGTTAGAATTGACGATATGAAAAAGATGAATCTTACAGTGAAAAACGAAACTTCGAGTAAAGTATCAGTCAACTTAACTCTTGAAGGCAACGATAAAGATTATTTTAAGTTTACTGGCGAGCCTAAACGCGAAATACTCCCCGAAGAAACCATTATAGTAGAAGTAAGCTTCACTCCTCTGGAATCCCGCGGTTACGCCGCGAAACTTTTCGTTAAATATGAAGGTAAAACTGTCGAGGGAGGCGAGATAACTCTTACTGGTGCGGGTACAACTGTTGCAAAAATGAATGTAAGTCCCAACCCGGTCAATTTTGGAACTACAAAAA
>CAYVTD010000080.1:0-4315 GCA_964454445.1 uncultured Hyphomicrobiales bacterium | reverse complement strand
GGGAGACGTATGTCCGGCGATCATCCTCACCCTCCCGCCGCTGACAGGATTGCGTATTGTGTTATAATCAATCTGAGTTCTTATGTTGTCGGAATATTAATTGAACAAATCGACTGAAGCATGGGCAATAACGTTGCCAATTATCATTAAAGCTATATCCAAGCCGCTAATGGAAATACCGGTTTGCAATGAAGTATGCCAGGCAAGTACAGTGCCTAAGACAGCAAGAAGAAAGGCAAGCAGCAAGAAATTTGCGCGTATCTGGGCAAGCCAGACTTGTATTTTTGATGGGTTGTTCATAGTTTTTTTTATTTTATGGAACTTCAACAGTGTTTAAAATATTATTAATAATGTCTTCGGTAGTTGTATTTTCTGCTTCAGCTTCGTAAGTAATGCCAATTCTGTGGCGAAGCACGTCGTGGGCAACGGCGCGAATATCTTCTGGAATAACATAGCCGCGCCGCTTGATAAAGGCATAAGCTTTGGCGGCAAGAGCGAGATAAATCGAGCCTCGTGGAGATGCGCCATAAGAGATAAGCGGTTTTAATTTATCGAGTTTATAATCTGACGGCTTCCTCGAGGCGAAAATGATGTCCAAGATATAGTTCTCGATTTTTTCGTCCATATATACTTCTTTAACGGTCTCTCTTGCTTTTAAGATAATTTCGGGCTTCACGATTTTTTCAGCGAAAGGAAACTCTTGCTTGAGGTTTACTTTCATTATTTGCCTTTCTTCTTCACGTTCGGGGTAGCCAATCATGATTTTTAACATAAACCTATCAACTTGTGCTTCTGGCAAGGGGTAAGTTCCCTCTTGTTCGATTGGATTTTGAGTAGCCATAACGAGAAATGGTTCTTGCAAGTAGAAGGTTTCTTCGCCGATGGTTATTTGGCGTTCCTGCATAGATTCCAACAAAGCACTTTGCACTTTTGCAGGAGCGCGGTTTATTTCGTCAGCCAGAATAAAGTTTGCAAAAATTGGACCTTTTCGAACTGTAAATTCGTTCGTTTTTTGGTTGAAAATCATTGTACCAATCAGGTCGGCAGGCAAGAGGTCGGGAGTGAACTGAATGCGCGCAAATCGCGTATCTATTGCTTGAGAAAGCGTTTTTATGGCAAGCGTTTTTGCCAGACCAGGCACACCTTCTAATAAAATATGCCCATTGGAAAGAAGGCCTATCATCATTCGCTCGACCATACGCTTCTGACCAACAATAACTTTGCCCATTTCCATTAAAAGTGTATCTACGAAGGAGCTTTCTTGCCTTATTCGCTCGTTAAGTTCATTAATATCTGTCATTTCGCAAAATCCCAAAAAAATTCTATGAAAAAACTTGTTTTTTTAATAAACATTAAATAGTAACGAAAAAACAGAAAGAAAATTATTTAATGATTTCTTTTTTTTTGAAGTTGGTTTATTGATGCAATAGCTTATTATTGGGTATTTAAAACAAAAATGCAATATACTGCAAGTATAATTATTTAATTGTTATTATATTTGCAAAAGATTGTTTTTTCATTGTTTTTAAATAAATATTACAACAAAAGAATATGAATAAGCTGCTTTCAGTTTGTATTATTGCAAAGAATGAAGAGAAAATGCTACCGGGCTGTTTAGATTCTGTTAAGGATTGTGCCGGCGAAATAATTTTAGTCGATACAGGCTCGAGCGACAGAACGAAGGAAATCGCTTTGGCTTATGGTTGCAAGCTATATGATTTTCCCTGGGAAAACGATTTTGCAAAGGCGAGAAATGTCGCTTTGGACAAGGCAACTCTTCCGTTTATTTTAAGCATAGATGCCGACGAACGTTTGCTTAATCCTGATCTGCTCGTTGCTGAAATTGAAAATGCACCTGAAAACATTTATGGTTGGTTAGTCAAAGTTACATCGGAAGCTGCCCGAAAGGGAACTGGAACGGATACATATACTATTCAATTGTTGCGTTTATTCAGAAATCACCCTGAAATCCGTTTTTATGGCAGTATCCACGAGCAAATAATATCTTCCATTGTCAATTTGAAATATAAAATTAAAAATACTGACATTGCGATGATACATCTGGGCTATTCTTTCGATGCAGCGGAAATGGAAAAGAAACAGTTAAGAAATCTGACGATGCTCGACATTGCCATAAAGAATGATCCCAGCAATGGTTATAACATTTTTCAAAGGGCGAAGACCTGTCTTGCGCTTGGGCAACTCGAAGAAGCCGAAAAAGATGTAAAGAGATCGCTCGAAATACTAAAGCCGGAAGATCCCACATATCCTCAATCTCTCAATTATGGAGCAGTAGTAGCATATCGACTTGGGCAAAATGAATTATCAATAACCAGGGCAAAAAAGTCGCTGGAAATCATCCCTAATCAATCATTTGCAAATTTCATTCTTGCCGAGAATTATGCCGATATGCATCAGTATTGCGAGGCGCTTAGACATTATAAAAATATGGAAGATAGCGGCGAAAGCAGTGGTATGATGGCACAAATAGCTGGCGATTACAAGATGCCTGACGCCCAACTGCAATTTAAAATCGGCAGAATGCTCCTGAAAATTGGAGAAGCCGAAGCCGCTTCCTTACGTTTCGACAAAGGATTGGCTATCAGTCCCGATGATGTCAATTTACTCACAGGCAAGGCTAATGCTGCTTTTAAATTGAGGCAATTCCACCTTGCCAAACAATTAATTGGAAAGGCATCGACCCTTGCTCCTCAACTTTTGCAATTGAAAGACTACCTTTCGCAAATTGATAAAGCACTTACAGCGAGTAAACAGACTGAAAAAGACGAAAAAAGTGAAGTTATTACAAATACTCCGACTATATCAGAACGGTCCTTGCTTTGCCTTTGTATGATTGTTAAAAATGAAGCAGCTCTGCTGGCTGGTTGTCTTGAAAGCGTAAAAGGCATCGTTGATGAAATTGTCGTTGTCGATACTGGCTCGACAGATAGCACGAAGGAGATTGCTGCCAATTATGGGGCAAAGATTTACGATTTCCCTTGGCAAAACGATTTTGCAATGGCGAGAAATGAATCGATTAAGCATTGCAATTCCGATTGGATACTCTATCTTGATGCAGATGAACGCCTTAATTTTGGAGGCAATACACTCAGAAAACTACTCGAAAACACTCCCGACGAGATTGGCGCTATTCTCTGTACTATCGAAAGCAAGCATAGCACTTTGACAGGGGAAAGCGAACTCCACCGGGGGGCATATCCAAGAATCTTTAGGAACTATGGCTATCCATCAATAAGATTTGAAGGCAGGGTCCACGAGCAAATTTCGCCATCAATCACAGAACTTGGCAAAGCAATGCAATTTTCTGAAATTATTATCATTCATCTGGGTTATGACAGGACACGCAAAGAAATGGAGGAGAAGATCAAGCGAAATTACTCAATGCTTATGCAGCATATCAAAGAAGAGCCTGTCAATGCTTTTGCTTGGTATCAACTAGGTCAGACCTTGGCACAGATGAACTTGCTCAACGAAGCGGAAAATGCAGTGCATTTTGCTATCCAAGTCGGCACGCTGTCCGATTCTGTGCTTGCAAGTGCTGCTTCGACGATGGCTCAATTAACAGGCAACAAGAAAAAATATGACGAGGCGCTACGTTGGGCAGAATTGTCTCTCGAAAAAGCTCCGAAACAGCTTTACGCTCTTCACATCAAAGCTTATGCATTATTATATCTAAATCGACCAGTCGAGGCGGAACAACTTTTCTTGGAAGTTAAAAGAAGAAAACTTAATGATAGCGGAGCTCCACGTTCGGGGTTTGATATTGTAATACCAGATGAAGCAATCGACGGGGGAATTGCTAAAGCAAGAGCAATGATAGCCCGGAAAAAACAATAAAAAAAGGGCCAAGCTGGCTATGTCGCTCCGAGAACAAACTGACCGCTGCTTCCTTCCAGACCTGACGGGGTTGGGCTTGTCTCAGACGCATAGAACTTGACCCAATCACAAAATTAAAACTTTTTTTCCAGAATTACAACTTTTCTTTGCAAAAATGCAAAAATAATCTTAATTTTGTAGTTCTATTTTGCGCCGGTAGCTCAGGTGGATAGAGCAACAGCCTTCTAAGCTGTGGGCCACTGGTTCGAGTCCAGTCCGGCGTACTTTTCTTAGAATAATTGGATGGAATTTATAAGCCCTTTGCAAGTTTATCTATTACAGAGGGCTTTTTTATTTAATAGCTATTGCTTACTCAAATGGATTAAATGATTTTGAAAGTTCCCCAAAAAAGAGGATACTGAGTTAAGATAGTAAAAAATTAATTATATTGCTATCAGAAAGGGGTACAAAATGGGTA
>CAYVTD010000079.1:0-6253 GCA_964454445.1 uncultured Hyphomicrobiales bacterium | reverse complement strand
TTAAGATAGTAAAAAATTAATTATATTGCTATCAGAAAGGGGTACAAAATGGGTACAGTCAAAAGAAAAGTGTACAGCAAAGAGTTTAAAATAAATGCTGTAAAAATGATACTTCAAGGAGGCAGGAAAGCATCAGAAGTAGCAAGAGATTTAGATATACAGGAGAATATGTTATATTTATGGAAACGGAAGTACATAGAGGACGAGCAGGAATCGTTTCCTGGTAAAGGCAATCTCAAAGACAGAGATGCTTATATACGTCAATTAGAGCGTGAGAATAAGCGTTTGAAAGATGAGCGAGATATTTTAAAAAAAGCCGCAATATTTTTTGCTCAGGAAGAATAATAAAATATAACTTTATCAAAATACATTTAAAACGCTGGAGAGTGGTTTTAATGTGTGAAGTAATCAAGGTAAGCAAAAGTGGTTTTTACCGCTGGCTGAAGCGGCAAAGAAGCCCAGTTACAAAAAGAGAAAAATATTTGTGTATATAAGGATATTAGAAGCTTATGAGCAAAATAAAGTCAGATATGGAAGCCCGAGGGTTTATAGGACATTAAGGTCGTGGGGTGTCATCTGTTATAAGAATCAAGTAGCAACAAACATCGGTTACATTCTTCTAATGGTTATATGTCGCCGGTTGACTATGAAAGGAAGAAACTATCTTAATTTTTTTGTCCAAAATATTGGGGGAACTCCATTGAATAATTTGGGTAAAAAAAGCCAGATACATTTGTTATTTTAGCAAATGCTTTTAATTCGTAAGTATAAGAAGTTGATTATTCTATGTGCGGTTATTTTTTTAATGATAATCGTATATTGGTTTTCTTTGCCCAAGCCTCTATTTTTGTCATATTATTCAACAATGTTGAACGATAGAAATGGAGAGTTGCTTGGTGCCGCCATAGCTAGCGACCAACATTGGCGATTTCCTTTGGCTGACAGCATACCATATAAACTCAAACAATCGATAATTCACTACGAAGATGAGTATTTTTTTTATCATCCTGGATTTAATCCTTTTTCTTTGCTGAGAGCGGCTTATCAGAATTTGAAATATGGCGGTATTACAAGTGGTGCCAGCACTATCACAATGCAAGTGATTCGGCTCTCAAGGAAAAAAGAAAGAACAATAATCCAGAAAATAATTGAAATAATACTTGCCAGCCGATTGGAATTGACGTATTCTAAAGAAGAGATACTCTGTTTATACGCTGCAAATGCACCTTTTGGTGGCAATACTGTTGGCTTGGAGGCGGCTTCCTGGAGATATTTTGCCCGACCGCCCGAGTTATTATCTTGGGGCGAGAGTGCTTTGCTGGCTGTACTCCCAAACAAGCCAGGGCTTATATTTCCCGGTAAAAATCAAGCTCTGCTAAAAAGAAAACGCGACCACCTGCTTGCCAAGCTTTGGAAGAAAAATGTTATCGATTCGCTTACTGCTGCTCTTGCTATGCAGGAGGTATTACCGGGCAAGCCGATGCCACTGTCCTCCATTGCCCCGCATCTTCTTGTTAGAGCAACGAAAGAAGGAATGAAAGGGCAACGAATCGAAACAACTTTAGACAAAAATTTGCAAACTCAGACTAGAGCAATTGTCGAACATCATTATGAAATCTTAAAAGGCAACAAGATTAACAATGCTGCAGCATTAGTGCTTGATACCAAAACAGGAGAAGTGCTGGCATATATTGGCAATACGAGAAATGTTGATTGCTTCAGCATGTCTGGCAATGATGGAGGTGAAGATGTCGATATAATTAGTTCCAAGCGGAGTACAGGCAGTATTTTGAAGCCGATATTGTATGCGGCTATGCTTGGGCAAGGTTTGATTTTACCGAAAACGCTTGTTCGCGATGTTCCAACATATTTATCAGGCTTCAATCCAACCAATTTCATTGACAGTTTCGATGGAGCTGTTCCAGCGGACAAGGCGCTCTATCGTTCGCTCAATGTGCCAGCAGTGTGGAATCTAAACAGCTTTGGGGTAGAGAAATTTCATTTTGTGTTGAACAAGGGTGGTTTGACTACGATTACAAAACCGCCTTCTCATTACGGTTTGTCGTTAATTCTAGGTGGTGCAGAGGCAACATTGTGGGATTTGGCGTCGTTTTATTCCTCAATGGGCAGAATTTTGCTAAATTATCATAATAATAGCATTTCTTTTCATTATAAAAAGGGTGATATTCATCCTGCATTTTTTTTAAAACAAAAAAAAGAGCAGAATAGAAGTATAGATGCTCCAAACATATATCAAAAAGAGCCTGTATTATTTAGTGCTGCTTCGATTTGGTTTACTTTCAAAGCATTGCTCGAATCCTACCGCCCCGACGACGAATCTTCCTGGCAGATGTATTCCTCGTCAGAAAAAATAGCTTGGAAAACAGGCACAAGTTATGGTTTTCGCGATGCTTGGGCAGTGGGGATAACAGCAAAATATACTGTTGCTATATGGGCTGGGAATGCCTCTGGTGAGGGCAGACCCGGGCTGACAGGATTAAATGCCGCTGCACCAATATTATTTGATATTTTTGACATTCTACCCGATAGCGAATGGTTTACAGCTCCCCAAAAAGAACTCGTTAGCGTAAAAGTTTGCAAAAATAGTGGTATGCGAGCAGGCAGATTTTGCAAGGATACTCATTATGAGCTTATTCCAAAGGCAGGCTTGAAATCAGATGTTTGCCATTATTGCAGGCAGATATTTGTTGATAAAGAACATAAATACAGGGTGCATCGGGGTTGTGAAGCCTTAGAAAACATCGTTTCGGATTCTTGTTTTGTGTTATCACCGATTCAAGAATGGTATTATAAGAAAAGAAATCCCGAATACAAGCCTTTGCCGCCTATACGTAAGGATTGCAGGGAAGACCAAATCACAAAAAATATGCAAATGATTTATCCAAACAACAATGCGATGATTTATGTCCCTTTGGAAATCGATGGCAGCAGGGGAAAAACAATTTTCAAGGCGGCACACAGGAACCCAAATATGGAAATCTATTGGCATATAGACGGCTTATTTGTTGGCAGCACCCGCGAGTATCATCAAATAGCAATCTCGCCGGCGCCAGGAAAGCATAAATTGACTGTTGTTGATGGTGATGGTGAAATAATTGAGCAGGAATTTGAAATTTTAAAAAAAAATCGTTAGATTAATGAATGAAAAATAGCAATAATAATATATTATGAAAATTAATAAAAAAATTGTAATTATTAAAAATAACGATAGGATACAAAGATTTAAAATAAATAAGAGTAGATTATGAAAAAACTTTTTTTAATAATGAGTATAGTATTTATAGCTTATATTCTTATCTCTTGCGAACCTGCTACGGGGATAAGATATACATTTCCAACTTCTGCCTATTTTATCTTTCCTCAATCGCTTGCTTTCGGATTTATACCCGAAGATATTGGTACAATCCACGCATATCAGGCGGCGACGATTGATTATGAGAATTTTGCAGGCGCTTCTTCGTCTTATACAGAAACTTATGGCTATGTCGGTGCGATATATAACGTCGGGGGCGAAGCGAAATATATAGAATATTCTCGCTTTTGGGATGCTGATATGCAAAAAAATATTGGATATGTGCCGCCTCTTTATGCTTTGAAATGGGATGAGCCACCTTTTCAATATGGTGAAAAGGTATATTTTACGTTTAAGTATCCAAATCTCGATCCTGTTAGTGATACAGTAAAAATACCCGAACGATTTGGCAATCTACGTGTAGATCGCGACACTTTTTCGCTTTCTTATGGGTGTAATATCAAATGGGACAACAAAGATACTGAATTGGTAATGCTAAGCATTAAAATGATGTATATGCCTCAAGGTGGAAAACCATTGGTTATTAATTCCGGATTTATCAATTATTATCCAAACACAGGAAATATCAATTTCTCTAAGGAATTAATCGATAGCATAAAAATATCTCCGCAGGTAAATTATATATTTTTCTATCTTGAAAAAGCTAATATATCATATAAAAAATTTGACAATGGAAAGAAAATTTCTGCTACATTAGGGCATACTCAAGAAATAACAAGCGTCTGGGTGAAGGAATGAGAATAATTTTTGCTATCGCTATACTATCTTTTTTTTTCGTATCTTGCGGAGAAGATTGCAAATTCAACGCTATTACCAATGAATCTTTGCAAGATGGCATCGTTGGGCAAGAATATAATGAGCAATTATATTATGACATATCTTGCAGTTACGCCTCGAAATCTGTCGAGTTAGTAAAGGGCGAACTCCCACCCGGCATCGAATTGCAAGGAGATGGCAAGTTTAGTGGCATCCCGACAGAAGCCGGCGAATTTGCTTTTACTGTCAAAATGAGAATTTGTTTCAGTTCCAACGGTTATCAATATACTGATTGTACTGACAGAACGAAAGAGTTTACAATAACAATCTACGAGCAATAATCTTTATAAGGGATTTTTCCCCGGGATTAATAATAATGATATCTATTCAAACACATACTTTGCCTTAGCAAGAATTTCAGCAGGGAAAGTATAAGAAATATGGTTGGCAGTAGTTTTGTTTATTGCAATCAAATCGGTATGGAAATATTGTACTGGCTCGTTAGAAAGAGATTTTCCGAGAATAACACCAGCAATCATATTGCCCGTCGCAATGGCAAGTTTGTCGTAATCTATAGAAATGCTTGCCAGCGCACCTTCCTGGCAATGTTCGTAAGAATCGCCGATAAGCGGAATGTTGTCTGAATTGCAAAGCAGCTTCAAATCGCCGATACTTTCAGAAGCAACATTGTTTGCAACAATTAAGAGAGCTTCCATTCCATTGATTTTCAGACTATTATAGGCATTATAAAAATAATTCTTTTCAGGTGCATCTTCATATAAAATATTAAAAGGATAAAAATTATTATATTTTTCGAGTTGTTGTTTTGCATATACCGAATTCGATTCTTTACTAGTGAACATATTCCCAGCAATTTTCATATTGGGGAGCAAAGTATAAACAAATTCGAGATAATCAACAAAATTAGTCCTATCGGATAATCCAGAAATATTTTTTCTGACACCGAGCAAGCCAGCGCTTTGTGGGTCGGTAACATAAGTATAAATTAAAGGAATGTCTTCAGGGACAAACTCCAAAGCAGATTGAGAAGCAGGAGTGGAAACAGATAGGAAAATATCGGGTTTGCCCGCTAGCAAGTCATTGACTAAATCCTTAAGTTTTGCTTTGTTTCCATTTGCAGATTTAACAAAAATACTTAGATTTTTATTCTCAACGAAGCCCTTAGCTGCAAGCTGAGCAATAAATCCTGATTTTATATCTTCGGCTACTCTCGAATTGTTATACATAAGCACAGCAAGTTTTACATTAGCTTTACTTAATTTGATAACCGCCCCGGGCGAAATCGAATATCTTTCGCTAATGCTATTGAAATTAACAGCAAATTTCAACAAATCTTCAAAATCGACAAAGCAAACGTTTTCATCTTTTGCCACTGAAGAATAGCCGGTGCCAAATTTGAGAAAAAATATTTTATTATTACATTCAGCCTCGACAATGTCGCCAACATTAAAAAGCGAACCTGCTAATGACTTGGAAATATTCGTGAAGAAGTTGCCAAAATTGTCGCGGAAAAGGATTTGTCCAGTAATTTGATTGCCATCAGAACTTGCATCTACTAATTCCTGCTTAACAGGATTTTCTGCCTTGCTGCCAAAGCTCGAAGGCTCGTAATCTTTGAGCATGGCAATAATTGCGTTTTTGTAAAGCTTTGTGTCTGTCATTTCGTTCCATTTGCCGTCGAGATACTCCTCATTTTCCAAGTAATAATATTGCGCATCCTCGTCGTTAAGCACAGCTCTTGTGCAAAGCCCGTTGTCGGGACAAACGATTTTGTTGCCCTTGCTTTTTATAATTAATGATTTATAATCAACACCTGTGCCGACAATTGCTGCGAAATAAGTTCCCTTGGGGTATTGGGCAACTGCTCTTTCGAGTAAATATGAGCTTTCATAAATATCGAAGGACAGAGTGTGAATATATTCTATTTTTACATCTGGAAAAGCATTTTCTATTGCGCCAAGAATAGAAATGGTAAAAGGCGAGCCTTTTTCGTGGTCTGTTAATATGACCAATCTTTTTTCCGGTTCGTCGTTATTGACTATCTTTTCTTCTGTGCAAGCCACTAAGCTAATTAAAAGCAGTAAAACACATAGATATTTCATTTTGCTTCTGTGAATAATTATACAAATTAGAAGTTTTTTA
>CAYVTD010000078.1:0-6283 GCA_964454445.1 uncultured Hyphomicrobiales bacterium | reverse complement strand
AACGGTGTTGATGCCGTAGCTTTATCTTTCGTACGTTCTGAAAAAGATATAATCGAACTGAAAGCAGCAATGAAATTGTTCAGCGGTACTAGCTTGCCCGTAATTGCAAAAATCGAGCGATATGAAGGTTATGAAGACATAGAGGATATCATTCGCGAATCAGATGGCATTATGGTCGCCCGCGGCGATTTAGGTCTGGAAATGCCTGCCGAGCAAGTGCCAGTGCTGCAAAAAGAAATCATTCGCCGTTGCAATATGCACGGCAAGCCAGTCATTGTTGCAACGCAAATGTTCGAATCGATGATCGAAAACCCCCGTCCTACACGTGCTGAGGCAAGCGATGTTGCTAATGCTGTTATCGATGGTGCTGATTGCGTTATGCTTTCTGGCGAAACAAGCATTGGTGCGTATCCTTTCGATGCTGCCGATTATATGAACAGGATTATTCGTATTGTCGAAGATCAGTACTATTCAAAAGATAAAAAATCATTCTTGCTTAGACACGAAACTCTCCAAAAAGAAGATATTGGATTTGCTACGAATGACATTTCAGACGCTCTTGGCAAGGCTTCTTGTGTCATTGCCGAGCAAATTGATGCAGCAGCTATTGTTTCACTTACTATGTCAGGCTACACTGCAAACAACATTGCAAAATATCGCCCTCGCATTCCGATAATTGCCCTCAGCGATAGTCGCGATACAGTGCGTTTCCTTTCTTTTGTTTGGGGGGTTACCAGAATTCTTGTTCACGATATCGTTGATCCAATTGGCGTTTTTAAGGAACTTGGAGGCATTCTTCGCGATTTGAACTTTATTGATTCAGGAGATAGTATTATCTTTGTTACTGGGCTGTCATCTGGCGAAGTGCTACCAAAAAACATGCTCAAGGTCTATCAGGTGGAATGAAAAGAATTGGAATAATAGAAAGTATCAAGGGCACGCAAGGTGGTATTGTCGTTTCAGGATTGCCCTCAAAAGATTTTTCAATACCTGTAAATGCCAAGGTTGTTATTGGCTTTTCGGCTAAATTCACTGACCAACTCACAATAAAACGTTGGAAAAAATCGCAAGCAAATTCTGCTTTTGTCATTTTTAAAGAGATATCAAGTAAAGAACAGGCAGAATCGATGTTAGAAAAAGGGGTATATGCCGATGAAGAAAAATTGTTGGAGTGGCAGGATCATATCCCGGAAGGTAACGACATAGAGGGCTACTCTGTTTTCGATGATGAAAGCGGCAATTTGATTGGCAGAGTTACTCATTTTCTTATCTCTCCTGCCCACAATATTATGGCTATTAAAGGCAAAAACGGCGAAATTCTCATTCCTTTTAATAATGAATTTGTAATAAAGATCGATGATAATGAAGAAGAAATCAAGGTTAGATTAATTGATGGTTTAATCAATTTGAATACGGAAGCGGCGGAAAACGATGAATCAGGAATTGATTAGAATAGACATAATTACGGCATTTCCTCAGATGTTCGCATCGGTACTTGGCTCAAGTATATTAAAAATAGCTCAAGATAAAGGAATTGCAAGCATAATCATGCATAATTTGCACGATTATGCTAGTGACCGCTTTCAACACATTGACGACGCTCCTTTTGGAGGTGGCGCTGGGATGATTATCCAATGTGAGCCTGTTTTTGCTTGTATAGAGAGATTGATATCTGAAAGACAATATGATGAGATCATTTTTATGAGTGCCGATGGCGAATTGCTCGACCAAGCAATGAGCAACCTACTTTCATTAAAAAGAAACATAATTATACTTTGTGGGCATTATAAAGGAATCGACCAGCGCATAAGAGAAGCATTGATTAGCAAAGAAATCTCCATCGGCAGCTATGTTTTAACTGGCGGTGAATTGCCCGCAATGGTTCTTGTCGATTCCATTGCAAGGCTTTTGCCCGGCGTCATAGGTGATGCCGAGTCGGCACTTGAAGATTCCTTTCAAAACGGACTGTTGGAAGCACCATATTACACCCGCCCAGCAAATTTTCGAGGGATGAAGGTGCCTGATGTTTTGCTCGGTGGTGACCATAAAAAGATTCAAGAATGGCGAGAAGAGCAATCTCTCGAAAAAACTCGTCAGCGCCGGAAAGACTTATTAGATGAATAATATCAAAAATTGATTTTTTAATAGAGAACTACTTTATAGGTGTTTCTATTACAATCTGAACGGTTCGAGAATAAGCCCTACCTTGTGGTGTTGAATTATCGTAAAGTAAAAAATCGCTACCGACAGGTTTCATTGTTAAATTTTGAACGGGAACTTGCAAAATTTTCTGGGTATTTTCTATACGCCGATTAGCAAGCTCGCGATTGTAATTTTTTTCGCCTAGTCTGTCGGCATAGCCGGAAATTGTTACTTTCGAATTTGGCTTAATTCTTTGTTTAATTTGATTTAACACCGATATGTGCTGTGGCTTAATATCAGCCTTGTCGAAATCGAACAGAATCAGGGAAAAACGTTCTATTCGCTTGTCATCTTTGATTTCTTCGCGTTTTTTGCGAATGGTAAGTTGTTCAAATTTAAGGTCTTGGCTTGCTCTGGCATTTTGTCCGATTTTGTCATTAACAGATAGATTGATATTCACAGGTGATTCTGTTGAAGGAATTGGTTCTTCTTCCACAAGCCATTTCACAGTTTTTAAACTGCTGCCATCGCCGCTATATTGTCTTATTTTATTTCCATCTTGGCTTAGATCGATTTGCCAGCTAGCCAAACCGGCTTCGGCATTTGCCTCCGGCAGGATTTCAACAACAGGAGGATTAGCGGTTCTGCGAACATCTTTTAATGAAACCGGCTGTAGAATAGCGTTATCCTTGCTCGAAATCTCGGCTCTGGAATTCTCGGCAATTCCGTCGGGAGATTGCGAATTAGAAGGCATTTCCGGGATACCCCGCTTTTGAATAGCAATTCTTGATTCGGAAATACCCCAAGTTTCTACTAAATAATCTTTTACCGCAAGGGCGCGTTTTTCTGAAAGAGCAAAATTACCGCTTTCGTTTGCAGTTCCGTTGTTTGTTCCTGTAAAAGTAATCTTGTCTGACGCATGCTGCTTAAGGCGCAAGCCTATAATGTTCAAAACATCTCTATATAAATCCAAAGTTTTCCAGGGAAGTTTTGCTTCGGTGAAATCTTGTGCTTCGAGTCTTGTCAGCACGCGTACACCAGTTTCTGATAATGCTGTACTTTTTTCTGGGAAAAACACTTGTGGCAAAATTGGAAACAGTTCTTCTGTCTCGGTTTCTTCGACTATTACTCGTGGATTTTTTTGCTTTGTGCCATCAGAGGCAATAGCTTCAGTCAAAACTGAACAAGATAGAATTTTTTTGTCAGGAATTTCGCGACGATAGCTTTCCGCGATACTTGTCCTTTGTATTATAGTGTTTCCTTGTTTTATTTCTTTATAATCCCGTTTTATATCCAATAAGATAATTCTTTCGTTGTTTATATTAGTCATAAGAACATCAGTGGTATCTCTGTTGTAAACGGTATCTTTAATAATAATTCTTTCATCTGGAAAGATTGGAATTCTAAGCGAGAGACCAAATTGTAGGGAAGCTGTTTTCCAATATACATCGGTTAAATCAATGAAAGGCAAATAATAATTAATTTCAGGAGAAAGCAGTATCTTTTTTCCGATTGGGAAATCATAACTTAGCCCGAACAAACCCCAAACTTGCAGAGGATTGAAAGCTGGTATTTCTTCGTTATTTCTTTCGTTGCGTGTAACGCTCCCACCCAGGAAAGTAACATTGTCCGGTTTTGTAATTTGTTCTTTTTGGTCGAATTTGCCATTGAACATATAACCGATTCGAAATCCAATTGTGCTATTTACTCTATCGAAAAAGGTGAAACGGGCATAAGGATCCAATCCAATACTCATTAAACTTGCGTCGATTGTGTTTTTTGCATAAACATCAGTGGCAGGATTAGTATTACCTGTTGTTTGAAATAAATTAGAATTCAGCGAATTGCCGATTAAATCTGTTTTTTCGAGCAATCCACCATGGGAAATCAGTCCAGCACGAAAACCGAAAAGAAAGGTCTTATTTATCGGAAGTTCAAACAATAATCCTGCTGCCAAACCTGAGCCACTACCATCAGAAAAATTTGATCCGCAACAAGGAACATTTGGCAAAGCACGGAACTCAGCAAAATGTAAATTATGACTATATGCCGCATAAGCGCCAATGATATACAATGGGTCTTTTTCTTGTGCGGATAGTGTTTGAATTGATGCAAAAATTATTATAATCCAAAACAAACGAATATTTTTCATAATCTCTTTCAAATTAATCATTTAACAATCATTAACGGGTAACAATAAACTTTTGCAGGGCTTCGTAAAATCAGATAATACATTCCGCTGGCAAAGCAATCGGCGTCGAAGCTTAAGTTGTAATCTTTTAAACTGTCATTTGGCACATTCCATCTTTCAAGCGGGAAGGCTCTGCCTTCGAGAGAAACAATCTCCAAACGATATTCGCCAGATTCGAGCAAATGTAAATCAATATTCAAGCGATCATTAACAGGATTTGGCGAGATAATCAAAGAAACCGGCTTGCCAAAATCAAGCAGGCGCTCGCCACCAGCTTCGCAAATTTCAATAGTGATACTGCCGTCTTTGTATGTAGTTTTATTTACTAAATTAGGTGATAGCCACTGTATTTCATTCCAAACCAATGGATAGGATTTCCTATTAGCGAGGGCTGTAGGTCCAATTAGCTCAGTTAAAACGGAGCTTGTGCCGTTAATATCTGTACTATCTACAACTATTGTTACTGTGGTTTCTGTTCCGTCGAAACTTCTGGACAATGTGCCATTACTCACGGAAACAGGGTAATAAATACTCGAATTAAAGTGGATTGTTGCCCGGAAAGATATATTCTTTAGATAATCCTCTTCTTTTTCTAATCCGGCATAAATCGGAATATGATAATCATCGATGTCTGGCGAAACAGTTATTTCGGGCATCCAAACGTGAACCACTTTCGGTGGTGTGCCTCCGGCAGTAAGAGTAACTCTTATTTCGCTGCCACAATCAACTCCATCGACTAACAAGTTAATTACAAAATTATCGGTATAGTCGATATCCTCTTCAGCAAAAAATGTGATAATAAACTCAATACTGTCGCCCGGATTTAATGTTTTGTTAATACTTGGAGGTACAACAGAGAATATGTTTGGCAGGTTAAACGGCTGTATTTCATATAAAGTAATAGTTGTTTTACCATTATTCTTGATTTTAACTCTTTGGCTTGTACTTGTTCCTTTCACAATACTACCAAACCAAATATTTGATGGAGCGACAACAATTCCGGAGCGTCGCTCACCTTGCAATTCAGTTCTATATTCAACTTCTTTAGCATTAACTAAGAATTTTGTAATAAAATGGGCATATTTGATGCCGTCAGTACTTGCTTTTGATGGGTCGAAACGTATTTGCCTGAACAATGTGTCTCCGCTTGTCAGTTCACTATTGGGAATTGGTGCAGGATAGACATCATCGTAAAAGCTGAAAAGCGAATTGTCTGCTCCAGCGATTGCTTGCATCTCCAAAAACTTGACTGGTGCTAAGCCAGTATTCCAGAAAAATACTGTCATAATTGAATCCTTGCACCAGGGTAATACTCCATAATCAATTTTGTCGGAATAAGCAATTTCTCCAGACAATCCATTCCCTCTGATTGTTATTGTATCGCGATGAGGACAGGGATCTGCGAAATCAATATAAGCAAATATCTCAAAAGGACCTTCCTTCGTTATATTTACGGATAAATCAAAGGTGCTTCTACCAGCTTTTGCTGTGATTGTAACATTTGAAGATGGATTAATGCTGGCATCGGTCGAAGATGTGGAGATTGAATTTAAAATATAATCGAAACTTCCATTGTTGATAATTTCAAATTGACGATTTATGGTTTCTCCGATGGGAAAAGAACCTATATTTATGGGATTTGGGCTAATATCAATGTCAGGTTGTTCGCTTTTACCGATTAACACCACTGTTAAAAGCGAATCTTCCCCAGTTTCGCCTGTTATAAATTGTAGTTCGGCTATGCTTGCTCCGTCAGAATCATCGGCGGGATCGAAAAGGATATAATAAGTAATGCTGTCTTTTGCTTTAATTTCTTTTGGAGCAGGTGGCTGATGCTGAATGATACGAATATCGCTTGCATTGTTGCCTTTGATTTTAGCTTCGATTATACTAACATTTCTAAAACTGAAATTATAGATTTTGACAGAATTGGTCATTGTGTTGCAATAA
>CAYVTD010000077.1:0-6314 GCA_964454445.1 uncultured Hyphomicrobiales bacterium | reverse complement strand
TACCCATTTTGTACCCCTTTCTGATAGCAATATAATTAATTTTTTACTATCTTAATTTACTGTCCAAATTTTTGGGGAACTTTCAAACTTTTATTTTTGTAACAGAATACAGTTTATAATACCTTTCTTCTAAAACGTCTTTTTAAAACGAAGAGTATAATAATCAAAAAAGAATGGAAATGAATTGCTTCCAGGGCAAAATAACAATTAATAATGGTAGAATTAAACTCCTTGAAAAAGATAGGAATAATCTAGAAATAATTACAGAAAATAATAAGTATAGTTTTGAAAATGCTTATGCTTATCCGGGATTTACAGATTCTCACGGTCATGTTTTAGCATTGGGAAAGCAATTAAATGGCATCAATTTATCTGTGATGAACTCAGCAGAGGAATGTGTTTCTGAAGCTAAAAAGCATGTTACAATGAAAGGTAATTGGTTGATTGGTTCAGGCTGGAACCATGAATTGTGGTTTTCGCAAGTCCTCCCCGAAGCAAAAATTATCGATGATGCTTTTCCTGATATTCCAGTTTGTTTCAAGCGAATTGATGGACATTCCATCTGGGTAAATAGCAAAGCAATGGAAATAGCAGATATTAATGTACTTACTAAAGATCCGCGAGGTGGAGAGATAATAAGAATGAAAACTGGCGAACCAACCGGAATTTTAATCGATAATGCAATGAACTTCGTTTTAAAACATATCCCCAAACCAAATAGAGATGAAATAAAATTTGACATTGTAACTGCGTTAAATACTCTCGTCGAAGCGGGACTTACCGAAGTACACGATATGGATGTAAATCCAAAGTATCTGGAAATATATCAGGAACTCGACAACAACAACGAATTGCCAATTCGAGTAAACGCCTTTGTAAGAGCTCAAAATAATGAATGGATGAACTTAGGGATACGACCTGAAAGATTCAAGAATTTTAGAATTTCCGGAATTAAAATCTTTTACGATGGTGCGATCGGCTCTCGGGGTGCTGCCTTACTCGAGCCATATAGCGATGCTCCTGAAACGAGAGGACTTTTAATGCTCGATTTCGACCAATCTTATGAGATCTGTCGAAAAGGACTCGAAAACGGCTTTCATATTGCCGCCCACGCCATCGGTGATGCCGCTGTTAGACTTGCTTTAGATGTTTATGAAAAACTCCGAAAAAATGGAATAGCTAAGAAAGATTCTGTTTTAAGAATTGAACATTCTCAACATATTCACCCAACAGATATAAAGCGTTTTACTAAGAATGATATAATTGCCGCAGTGCAGCCAATGCAGGCTATCAGCGATATTCCAATGGCTGAAAAGCGACTCGGCTGGGAAAGATGCAAATATTCTTATCTTTGGAAAACTCTTTCCAATTTCGGGGTTGTTATCGCTGGCGGTTCAGATTTTCCCATCGAAACACATAAACCATTATCAGGAATAGCTGCTTTTTCTCAAAGAAAAGACAAAAGAAATGGCAAAAAATGGTTCCCGGAAGAAATCTTATCACGCGACGAAGCAATCGAGGCTTATGCAAAAAACTGCCATCTTGCCGCCGGAATAAAAAGTAGGGCTACGATTAAAGAAAACTTCGATGCAGATCTGACTATTCTTGACAAAAACCTATTAACCTGCCCAGAAGAAAAGATAGAAAATACAAAAGTTCTTACTGTCTTTGTAGGCGGAGACAAGGTTTTCTAGAGGAAATGTGGGGGAAATTTCCTAAAAAGTATTTGACTTGTCTTCAATGATGAAAGCCATCATAAAGCTTGAGCATAACTAATTCATCGATTTTAATTCGTTTACAAAAGGCATTAGAGAGACTGTGCAGTAGCCAATCTTCTAGATACATTCATTTCATTTTTCAAAAATTATTTTCTTTAGTATAGCGTTATTAATTCAAGAATCAATTCATTGGACATTTTTTCCATAGCAATAGACTATTGTTTAATAAGTTTTCGTAAATCATCTATGAATCTATCAAACATTTTTACTTTTCCACTTTCTTCAATATTCTTCTCACTTAAAACATAGCTACCATCTAGATCCTTTTCAACAATGGCTCTACTCTTTTTAATTGGGTTTTTATAAGTAAGAGTTCCATCTTCATCAGGTGTAATAAAGAAGACTTTAATGTTATTTGTAATTATATCAGATGCAAGTTTGATTTTCCAATAACCAATTTGTGCAATTCTCTCACGCAAGGTTACTTTACAAGAAAGCACTGCAACAATTGTGCTGTCTTTTGGATCGAAAATAACTATATCAACATCAGGAAGATGAGAACCATACTTTCCAAAATCAACAAGTAAATTTCTTTTCACTAAACCCAAAGTTTTAGAAAGATTTTTTCCATCAGTCCTCTCAAGTGAATTCCCATTAATGACATCAAGTCCTAAGCTCCTTACTTCATCTTTAATAATGTATTCAATAAGTTTCTCTAGGTTTTTTCCTTTAAATGATCTCCAAGATTGTTCATGGTCCACTCCGTTAAAATCTTTAAAATGTTGTGATTTTGCTTCTTGTAGTAGATTTGAAATATATCGATATGCTTCATTATGATACTTCTTTTTTTTCTTTTCGTAGAGTGCAATGAGGTCTTTAATGGTCATAATTTTTCCATATTTAAAATATATTCAGTTGAGTATGCTAATTTCAAGTTTTTGTCTGTAACTTTAACAAACTGACCAGTTTCAGTATCTCTTGTTGAAGGAAGCATTTTAGAAGGAATTTCTCTATGAATGACATTGAATGTTTTAAAACCTATGTTTTCAAATTGTTCCTGAAAAACTTCAGCATTTGAAATTTTAACCCCTCTAAATTCTGTATTACCAATAACAATACAGGCTCGACCACCTTTCTTTAAAACTCTTTTCATCTCCGAAAATGATTCAAGCATATCAGCAAAATAATTTTTTACATCTCTGCTTTTTTTATCTTTCCCCAATTGCAAAACTATTTCATCAGCTAAAGAACTTTTTAAATCTATATCCTCCCTTTTCTTGTATGTACTACCAATAAATTTTTTCCTGAACTCAGATAATTCTTCTAAGTAGCCGAACCAAAGAGAAGGTAATTGATGTAGGTCAGCATATTCATAGGAAGTTACGTATGGTGGACTTGTTACAATAAGTGTCGCTTTATTATTCTCGCAAGGTAAATTCCTGGAGTCTCCACACTTGACAATACGAACTTTCTCTATATTATTCTTTATTGTTGGATCTAGAATCTTGTTATACTCAAAGTGTTTCTTCAACATTTTTTTTGATTGATTCAGAAATAATTCAAGCGGTTCATAATTTTTCTTATGTTGATCCCTTGTTGGTTTAACGCTTTTCTGTAACCAAATAGAACATGATTTTAGAATCTGTGCAAAAGCAATGAGAAAAAAATCCTTAACATCTTTGTTATTAATCTCCAGAATTCTATCAAAGATAATAGTTAGTTTGTCTTTTTGTTTAGGGAGAAACCAGTAATCAATTCTTCCATAAAGCGGTAAATTCTTTTCTGCTTTTTTTTGAAAAAGTTCATATTGCCCAATTAACCTTATCTTCAAATCAAATTCAATTTTATTGAATTCCTGTAAAAGTTCTGCTGTTTTAATAGGAGTTGTTTTCACTTTTGCAAGTAAGTAAGCGATTTCGTTGATGTCAGTTCCGATAGCTTCCCGATTATTTACGATTGCTTCTACAACAGAAGTCCCGCTACCCATAAATGGGTCAATAACAATATCTCCTTCTTCAGAGTTTTCTATAATCAATCGAGCAGCAAGTTGCGGGATAAATTTAGCTGGGTAAGTATAATAGCCATGAGTAATGTATGACGTATCCTTTATTGTCTTGTCTGCGAAAGACCAAGAGTAGTCAATAGGAATTGTCGAGAAGTCAGTCTGTTCTAAAATATTGATATTGTTCATTTTTCATTCTTTACCGATAATAAAAGTTTATTTTCTAGCGAATAAACCACCACGTTAATATACTTTACTTGCTTAGATATTCATTATATTCGACTTTTACACCATAAAACAACATTATGCAGTGTATCATACCGATCTGTCTAAAAATTGCTTTGGTTTTTATTCATATAGTTTCTCAAATATAAATATAATTATCTATGAAAACAAACATTTCTTGTAATAATTATCTAGAATACTTGAAGAAAATCTACCAAATTAACACTAGTTAATCAAGTCGGGTATTTCAATAAAACAATATTCTTCTAAATAAACCTAATTCTTTTTTTATCTCGGTGTACAGACAATTAAATTTATCTATAACAATAAATAAACTTATATGATAAAAATATTCTGAAGGTTTTCAAATTTTTACAATTAAATGGTATTCTTTATGACATTTCAGTGAACTTATTGAGTATTATATGATTACTTCTTCTTAAGGCAAGGGCAGATTTCTCTTTGCAATTCATGGCTAATTTGAATATCTTCGTAAGGGACAAAGTTTTTTATTAATGATTTCACATTATCAAAGCCCTTGTTTATCCCATCTGCATTATCTATCCAATAATCATAAGCTTGCTGGTTTGTGATTCCACAAAATTGCATTAGGATTGCCGCAGATATATAACCAGATTGGTGCCAGCCATTCCAGCAATGCAAATAAACCGGCCCTTTGTCTGAAGTATCAATTACACTTTTCACTAAAAGCATTATATCTTTGAGAGTTTTGCGATTCATTCCTGAATTCTGCAAATAAACAAGTGTATCCCGATGCTTATTAACAAACAGTTTCTTCGTGTCAGCAAAATTTGTTGCATATAAATAAATAGCTGTTGAAAAACCTTGTTGCAACAAATTATTTAATCCATCTTCGGGCAAAGGATTATGGTTATTACGCTTGTTTGTGCGATGATAAAAGTTGTTGGCTCCACCTCTGTATGCTACTCCAAACAAAATCGTTCTCATATTGCGAGTGCCGTAGAGCGGACCGTAACCATTGCCAAAATTATCAGTGATTTTTTCGTCAGCACAATTCACCCTGTATTTATTCTTATAATATAAAAATTTATTGTAAGATGCAGCTTTTTCTGTATCCTGTGCAAAAGCACTTGTATATAAAAATACAGCTATCAAAAAAGTAAAAAGAAAACTTTTCATATTATTATATCATTTTTGAAACAAATCACCTTTAAATCATCCATTTTGGCTTTGGCGCTTCTTTTTTCTCAACAAAAACGAAACCATCGTTTTCTAGAACATCATATACAGCAATATTCTTCCCTCCATTAATGTTCTCACCATTAATCAAAGAAAAAGTCCAACCATGCATAGGGCATTCAACATTGTATCCTTCAATAAAACCCTTGTATATTTTTGATTCGCGTTTGTGTGGGCACACATTTGAAACACAATAAAGCTTTCCATCAATACGAAAAATCACAAGATCGCAATCATTGTCAATTTCAGCTCTTATACGCCGTCCCTCACCTATTTCTGTAGATGGGCAGATTCGGTAATACCCTCTTCCGTTTATGTTTATAATGTCGTAATCCATTTAATTATTTCAAATATTTACAAAACAATTGGATTATAGTCCATTTTGCTTGGCTTCGTTCCAGAGAGTATCCATTTCTTCCAAGCTCATTTTATTTATTTCTTTGCCGAGTTGATGTGCTTTTTCTTCGATATATTGAAAACGTTTGATAAATTTATTGTTAGTTTTTTGGAGAGCTTCCTCGGGCACAAGCTTGTCGAAACGGGCTGCATTAACAATCGAAAACAAAACATCACCGAGTTCGTCTTCTGCCTTATCCTTGTTCCCATTTTTTAATTCAGCTTTCAATTCAGCCAACTCTTCCTCGACTTTTAGCCAAGGGCCTTCGCTATTGTCCCAATCGAAGCCGACATTAGCCACTTTGTGTTGCATCCTCTCCGCCCGCAAAAGAGAAGGAAGCGAATGAGGCACTCCTTGCAGAACCGATGTCCTGCCCTCTTGCATTTTTAGTTCTTCCCAATTCCTAGTTACATCACTGTCGTCCCGCACTTCTATTTCGCCGAAAATATGTGGATGACGATGTACAAGTTTTTTATGAATTCTTTTGATTATTTTTACCATATCAAATGCACCTCTTTCCTCTGCCATCACAGAGTGCATTACCACATGCAACAATAAATCGCCTAATTCACGTGAGAACTCTTCATCATCTCCTTTTTGCACCGCTTCTATCATCTCATAAGCTTCTTCGATTAAAAGATGGGCTATCGACTCGTTTGTTTGCTTTCTATCCCAGGGGCACTCTTGCCTTAACACTGTTACCAACTGAACAAACGCTAGGAAGTTATCTGCAACAGAATCCGGGTCTTGC
>CAYVTD010000076.1:0-6340 GCA_964454445.1 uncultured Hyphomicrobiales bacterium | reverse complement strand
TGAAATATTTGATATTTCAGGGGCTGGCAAATTAGGTCCAACAGGGTTTTTGTCTTCGCCACATGATTGAAGGATTAACAATAATGCTGAAAATAAAGCCATAATGGCTAATATACGATGTTTCATCGATACTCCTTAATTAACCTATAAATATTTAAAATTTGATTTTTGCCACTAATATAATTTTAGTAATAATCTCTTAATTTCCCAAAATGTATTTTTTATTGTATTATTATCTTTAAAGTACATCTCTACCCGCAAGTCGCAGCACTGAAGCAGCAATCGACGGGGTGGTGTTGGAAAATGTTCTTAAATAGGCATCACAAGTTATTTTGTCAAGTAAATATGGATTTCCTAGAAGTACAGCAACCGACTGCTTACCTTCTGAAAGTTCTTTGATGATAGTATTTATCCTTTCATCTGTTTCGATACTGCCCGAATAAGCTTTTGCTCGATAAAAAAGAGCAAAAATTATCAAATCGGCTCCTGAAATGCCTGTTTTTAATGATTCAAGATGTTCTGTGTTTATCGAAGAATCGATAAAGCCAAAATCGACATCATTTTCCATCACTTGAGCTAATAACTTAAAGAAAAAAGATGCTGGCTCGATTTCTTCATCTTGCAAAACTGCAAAAGCGGCTATTTGCTGATTGTCTTTTATAGGTAAAATCGACTTTGGATCTTTAAGTTCAATGGCTTTCGAAGCAGTAATAAAAGCAAATTGTTCGTTTTCGTTTTCGTCGATTGATGTTTCGCTTGTGGCAGGAATTCTCCTGTTAAACAAAGCGCACCATTTCTTTTTCTGAATAATCATTTCAGCCGAATCAATCAACTTTTGGGCTATTGTTGGATTGCCTTTTGCAGCAGCAATCAAACCGTCGAGGGCAAGTACTGGATCTTCAGGCATTAAAGCTACATTAGTGCCGGCAGAAATTGCTTTTATTGTTGCTTCAGCAGAATTATATGAATTCGTTATAGCTTTCATATCAAGTGCATCTGTAACAATAAGCTCTTTGAAACCTAATTCGTTACGCAAAAAATCCACCGTTTTTTCAGAAACTGAGCAAGGAATACCCTCAGAATCTATGGCTGGCACCGCGAGATGACCAAGCATGATGGAGCTAACCTCTGTGTTTATAGCATTTTTAAAAGGAATCAGCTCTGTTTTGTTTAAACTTTGTAATGAGTTTTTTAAAATAGCCGAACCGAGGTGGGTATCGACTTCTGTATCCCCGTGCCCGGGAAAATGCTTTGCACAACTAAGGATACCTTCATCTTGAGTCCCTTTGATATAAGCATTGCAAAACATGGAAACAGACTCAGCATCTTCCCCGAAAGAGCGAATATTGATAATCGGGTTCTTAGAATTTGAATTAATATCGCAAACAGGCGCAAGATTCCACATTATGCCGATAGATTTTGCTTCATTTGCGATCTTTTTTGATGTTTGGTAAACTGTTTCGCTGTCGGTCTGCCCAAGAGCCATCGCTTGAGGAAATGATGTGCCATCGCTAAGGCGCATCGCTAGCCCATGTTCAAAATCAGCGCAGAAAAGCAATGGCAAAGCCGATAGATCCTGCAGCATACCGATAGTTCTGGATGCTGAATACTTATTGCCGCCAAAAATGCAAAAGCCACCGATCCCTCTGTTTACCAAGCCATTAATCTTCGATTGATAACTCAAATCAGACAAATATTTAGGGATATCCAGTCGCGGAAAAATGCACTGAGCAGCAGTTTCCTCAAGTGATAAATTAATACTTTGCATTTTAATTCAACGAAAAATAGCAAGAAAAATTGTTTATTGGCGGTCAACGAAATACTCGTATTCCGGTTTTGAGTTGGGGTTGCTGATGGGAGCAAGCCACATCTTTATAATTTCGGCTATCTGGCTGGGAGTTCTTTTCTTCATTTTTTTATTAAATTCGACTATTAATGCCTCGAGATAACTATGACGGCGGGAATAAAACAGATTTTTTTTGCGAAGAGACAGCAGTGCATAGTTGTCAATTTTTTCCCTTCCTATGCCTGGTATATCCGAAGGGATTTTCTTTTTGATGTCTATTGCATCAGTTTTGTATTTATAATAGCGAACCTTTGCCATAAAAAAATCTTTAGAATCTATTTAAAATGAAATGACTTACTAATATATAAGATTTTCTTATAAAAAACAAAAAAAATAATTATTTTCTAATACTAGGGACATTATATTACTAATGCCGCGGTTTGTTTGATTCGCCAAATTACTTCGACAGCTTCGTCGCGATTGTCAAGTTGCAGTTCTAAAAACAACTTCTTCTTTTGCTGGTCGAGTTTTGCATTATGCAAATCGGCAACAAATTCAGCAATAGCCGGGAAAGCTTTATTATAGTAATCTTCTAAAGTATAAGGCGGGAATTCTGCCCTCATCCTGCCATTTTTCAAAGAAATACGTCTAAAACCGGTGTCCAAGGCAGCAATCCTTAGTTTTACGACAAAGAATAGTTCTTCTGCTTCTGGCGGTAATTTGCCAAATTTGTCTTCTAGTTCTTTTTTTATTTCGATAAGTTCAAAATTTGTTTTTACGTTATAAAGTAATTTATAATAAGCAAAACGCTCTGTATCGCTTTCTATGTAGCTCTCCGGGAAAAATGCGTCTGTATCTGCCTCTATTTCGAGATCTTCGTTTGTAAAAAAATCTGGTGCACTTTTGGGCATGTCCTTGAAAAATTCTGAAAACTCTTCTTGCCTTAGCTCTTGCACAGCCTCGTCGAGAACTTTGTTGTAAAGTTCGAAACCAATTTCGTTAATATAGCCGCTTTGCTCGGCCCCGAACAGATTACCTGCACCACGAATCTCCAAATCGCGCATTGCAAGCTGGAAACCGCTGCCTAAATCGGTAAATTCTTCGATTGCTTGCAAACGTCTAAGTGTATTGCGTGGAAATTGTTTTACACTTGGGATGACAAGGTAGCAATATGCCTGTGTGTTACTTCTGCCAACCCTGCCTCGAAGTTGATAAAGTTCAGCCAAGCCGAAATGATGAGCTTTGTTGATTATCATTGTGTTAGCGTTTGGTATGTCAAGTCCCGACTCGACAATTTTTGTGCAAACCAGGACATCATATTTCCTGCTAATGAACTTTTCCATCGAAGATTCAAGTTCAGAGGTGGTCATCTGCCCATGTGCAATACCAAATCGAATTGTGGGCAACATATCGCGTAGTGCACCGGTGATAACTTCCAAATCCGTAACCCTGTCATTTACAAAAAAAACTTGTCCGCCACGCCCAACTTCGTCTCTTATGGCTTTGCTTATTATTTTGTCGTCCCAGATAATTATCTCAGTTTCGACAGGCAAACGGTTTCGTGGCGAGGTTTCTATGATGCTCAAATCTCTAGCGCCCATAAGCGAAAAATTTAATGTGCGGGGTATGGGGGTTGCTGTAAGTGTTAATGTATCGACATCGATTTTCATTTGGCGCAGTTTTTCTTTTGCAGAAACACCAAAGCGATGTTCTTCATCGATTATCAGCAATCCTAAGTTTTTGAATTTTATATCTTTGCTCAAAAGTCGATGTGTGCCGATTAAAATATCAATTCTGCCTTCTTCAGTTTTTTTAATGATCTCTTTTTGTTGCTTTGACGATTTAAAACGGGAAATTACTTCGGTAATTACAGGATAGCGGTTCAATCGGTCGGTGAAAGTCATATAATGCTGCTGTGCAAGAATCGTTGTCGGCACTAAAACTGCAACTTGCTTGCCGGATTGCACTACTTTAAAGGCAGCACGAATTGCTATCTCTGTTTTTCCAAAACCGACATCACCGCAAACGAGACGGTCCATCGGGACGGGTTCTTCCAAATCTTTTTTTACTTCTTTGGTGGTCTTTGCCTGGTCGGGTGTATCTTCATAGATGAAAGAGGCTTCAAATTCTTTCTGCCAGAGCGAATCGGCGGCATAAGCGAAACCTTTTTTCATTTTTCTTTCTGCGTAGAGCTTTATCAGTTCGCGGACAATGTCTTTTAGTCTGCCTTTAGCTCTGAGTTTCTTACGTTCCCACTCTTTTGTGCCGAGTTTCGTCAATTTTGGGACTATTCCTTCGGAGGCTCTGTATTTCGAGACTTTATGAATATAATTGAGATGCACATAGAGCTTGTCGCCATCTGCATATAACAACCGAATGCAATCTTGCATACTGTTGCCGAGTTTCACTGTTTCAAAACCATCAAATCTGCCAATTCCCTTGTCTTCATAAACCACATAATCACCTTTGTTTAATTGACGAAGCTCTCGCAGGCTCATCCCTCCATTTTTGCCCTTGTGCCGTGTTGTTTGAGATTTTTTACGGCTGAAAATCTGATGCTCAGTAAAAACACACAACCCTGCCATTGGGTAGATAAACCCTTGTGATGGTGATGTGTCGAGCCAAACAATAGAGCCGAGTGTTTCATAAGTTTCTGCCATATCTTCGGGGCAAGAATCTCTTTCTTCGTCCTGTTCGGCAAAAGCATTTTCAAGCATCTCTTTGAGCCGCTCCAGATGGATACTTCCTTCAGCGGTTATGAAAATCTTTCGTTTGTAAAGAGCTTGGCGACGAAGATCATCGATAAAGTTTTTAACAGTTTGTTTATAATCCGGTTGAGTCGATGATTTGACTTCGATATCTGCCTTGCCCAATAAGTTGATGATTACTTTGCGAAAAATTTCTGCATTTTCAATATTATATTCATTAATTCCAAACGTTTCAGTTGTATCAATTAAAATGATAAAATTTTCGTTTAAGTATTTAAAAATCGAGCCTTTGTTGTCGTTTTGAGATGAAGTGAAAACACTAGATATGAATTCTACACTATCGAAATGCTTTATACTTCGTTGTGAAAGAGTTTCAAATTCGCGTATTGATTCTATTTGGTCGCCCCAAAATTCGATTCGCAAAGGATTGTCCCAGCCGAATGGGAATAAATCGACAATGCCTCCGCGAACTGCCACATCGCCCGGTCCGATGACAAAATCCTTTTTATCGAAGCCATTGATAAGCAAATTCATAACAAAGGCTTCAAAGTTTACTGAATCTCCAGTTGATAGTTTAATCCTCGACTCATCGAGGTCTTCGGGATTGGGGATTTTTAGATAAAAAATGTCTGGTGTGGCAACGGCAATTATATTCGCATTCTTTTGGATAAGCGATAATCCATCTATCATCCATATTTGCTTTTCGGTAAGCCCTTCTGCCTCGAAACGAACGTGTTTTTCGGGTTCAACAAGGTAAGCAACAGGAGTATCGGCAGCAAAAGTTTTCAAATCGTCGAGCCAATTGCTGGCATCTTGCTTCGTTGGAGTAATAACAAGCAATGGTTTATGTGTAATTTCATTGAGCGAGACAGCAAAAGCTTGTTTGAGCGAACCGGCGAGAAGTTTGATGCTTACTTCCTTAGTTTTTTCGAGTAGCCGGGCGCAATCTTTAGCTATTTCGAGCCGTTTGATTTGATTTGCAAGTACTTTGTTAGATGTCATTGGAGTTATATATTATAAAGAATAGATATTGTGATGAATCACAAAAGTCAAACAGACAAGATAAAAAAAACCTCTTATTCAATAAAAAAATTTTTTAGAAATAACAAATAAAAGAGTATTAGTTTTTCTTTTTTATAATTAGAATGATTTAAGTAGCACTATTAGTTTTTTATTTAAAGCAATTGTTACAAATTGGAGTTCCCCCAATATTTTGGACAAAAAATTAAGATAGTTTCTTTCTTTCATAGTCAACCGGCGACATATAACCATTAGAAGAATGTAACCGATGTTTGTTGTAAAATATCTCAATATATTCAAAAATTCTAATTTCTGCTTTTGCTCTGGTCTTGAAATTATACCAATTAACCATTTCACTTTTAATCGTTTTAAAAAATGATTCTGCTACTGCATTATCCCAACAATCTCCCTTTCTGCTCATACTCGCTAACATCTTATAATTAGCTAATAAATCGACATATTCATCACTTGCATATTGGCTGCTGGGGTGCTCCCAAGTTATGGAACATAAGTTAACTATATATAAGGTGTAATCAATTTCTTAAATAGTAATTTAATATATTAATAATAATTCATATAGTTTTTCTTTTTTTGCTCCTTTTTTTCTTTTGTTAATAACCCCAAAAAAGTGGAAAACTATTACTTGTTGATTATTATTGGAATTGACTTCCGCAGGTGTTCGGTAATCAAGCGACTGATATTGATTTTTCCAGATAGTTACCTGATTGGGATGTATCTGGTATTGCCCTGCTATCTCGTTGATTGTCTTTTAATGTACTGCTCCAGCGTGAAATGGAATAATGAATAAAATATTAATGAGTTTTTA
>CAYVTD010000075.1:0-6474 GCA_964454445.1 uncultured Hyphomicrobiales bacterium | reverse complement strand
GCTACGGCATCAACACCGTTTTTCATACCAAACTTCAAATCTTCAATATCTTTTTCGCTAAGTGGAGGCGCTAAACTCGAAACACCTGGTGTAATAATCCCTTTGTTATCCCTGAGAACACCACCTTTTTCAACACGGGTAATTATATCGTTACCTCTTATATCTTCGACAGTTAGGATAATATATCCATCGTCGAGTAGAATTGATTTTTCACGACTTACTTCCTTGATTAAATTCTTATCTGAAGTGCTAACTTTATTAGCATTACCATATTTTAGTTCGTCGATTGTTATAATAAATTCCGCACCGTTTTTAAGGACGGCCGAACCGCCTTCGAGCTTGCCCGTTCTGGTCTTCGGTCCTTGTAAATCGAGTAGAATTGCTATTTCCTTGCCGGTGATTTCTGAGGCATCTCTTATGTCCTCGATATTTTTTTTATGTTCGGCGTGACTGCCGTGGGAAAGATTTAAACGAGCGGCATCCATACCTGATTCAATGAGTTTAATCAAATTGTCAACCCCTTGTGTAGCAGGTCCGATTGTGCAAATAATTTTTGTTTTGCGAGGAATCATTGCTGGCTTGTTGATTTGTAAAGTAAATAATCTTTTTTAAATCCGTACTATTTACTAAATTAAGAATTATTTTTTAGAAAATATTTTAATTTATTATAATTATTATTTATGTCCAGAAACAAAGGAGCAGATGGCAATTATTACTCATTAATCAGGTACGATATTGTCGCACTTGTGCCAAAAAACGCAAGAAGAATTCTCGAATGTGGCTGTGGACGAGGATTAACAGGTAAAGAGCTAAAAAAACTCCTTAATTGTGAAATAACAGGAATAGAGATTTTTGAAGAAGCTGCCAAAGAAGCTGAAAAGCATCTTGACAAAGTTTTGCTTGGCAATATTGAGGAAATGAATTTTAATTTCAAAGAAAAATATTTCGATAGCATCCTCTTTCCTGATGTTCTTGAGCATACTAAAGACCCTTGGGCAGTGTTAAATCATCTAAAAAAATACCTTTCCGACGATGGTATCATAATTGCAAGTATTCCAAATATACAATATCTCCCTGCACTGTTAAAAATCATTAATGGCAAGTTTGAATATGAAGAAAGCGGAGTACTCGACAAAACGCATTTGCGTTTTTTTACGTTGCATACCATAAAGAAAATGTTCGACGACTGTGGCTTTTCTATCAAAAAAATTATATCTAAAAAAGGTACCAATTGGAAGTTTCAAGTTCTGAACACTATTAGCTTTGGTTTGCTCTCGCCGTATAGTATATATCAGTATTTATTAGTCGTTACTAAAAGGACTGATTAATCTTTGATATTTTTTAATTAATTGCTTTACTCTTTAAGAATTACAAACTCAACCCTGCGGTTTTTCTGGCGTCCTTCTTCAGTGTTATTGTTAGCGATTGGTCTCGATCTTCCATATCCTATAAAATCGATGCGAGTTTTATCAATTCCTTTACTTACAATATATTCAGCAACGGATTTAGCTCTTGACCGGGAAAGATTAACATTAAAGACATCAGTTCCGACGCTGTCAGTATGCCCTTCGATTCTTATTTCCATTTTAGGATGCTCGTTTAAAAGTGAGGCCACTCTGTCTAATTCCGGGAAAGACTCCTCCCGTAAATTAGAATTGTTGTAATCGAAGAAAATGTTGTTCAAGCGAATGCTTTCGCCCCTTTTCATTGGCGATAACTGAATATCTCTTTTTATCTCTTTGTATTCCTTAAGGTCAGTAAGGTCAATATTATCGTTAACCCCGATAAATGCCTTTGCCTCGCCGCGAAAGCCGTAGTTAGAGCCGGCAGGAAGGGTAATTTTGTATTCACCTGTTCCGGGGGTAGAGTTTGCTCTGCCTGCTTCCAATCCTCCTGGCAGAGTTTCATATACAACAGTTGCTTCGAGAGGCTCTTTAGTAACAGAATTAATAACTTTCCCATAAACAAGTGCTACCGGATTTGGCTTGGCTGCCTCTGGCAATTTTATTCTAAAGATGTCACCTTCGCCTATGCTATTGACTGAACTAGTATAATAGGCATAATCGCCGGCTGCCGAAATTTTATAATAAGCATCCATACCTGAAGTGTTTATTTTATCACCTAGATTCTCCGGCTCGCTCCAATTTTTCCAAGTTCCATCGAGACGACGAGTAACATAAACGTCATAATCGCCGAAGCCTTCTCTGCCATTTGTTGAAAAATAAAGAGTTACTCCGTCAGCAGCAAGAAATGGTGAAATCTCGTTCATGGCTGTATTAACAGTTTTGCCTAAGTTCATCGGCTCTGACCAAGTGCCGTCTTTTTGCAAAAAACTTACCATTAAGTCATTTTCTCCATATCCTTTGTCATTATCTATTGCCATTATCATTGTTTTTCCGTCATTACTAAGTGAGAACTGATACCAGCGGGATATATTGACGAAGTTATAGATTTTTAACGGTTTTGGAAATGTCCAGCCATTTTCAGTTCTTCTTGTAATTGAGGCACCAGCTTTTGTTTCCCACACATAAGACCCAAACAAAAGGAGAGTATTCCCATCAGGGCTAACGGCCATAACTCCATTACTTAGCTCGTTGTTCAATGGCTCACCAATATTTACAGCTTCTGTCCAATTACCGTTCTCATCTAAAGTGCTATACCAAATATCTTGATTCTCAGGGAAGCTCTCATTTTTTACATTGCGAGGGTCTCCCTGCCTGATAAAATACAGTGTCTTGCCATCGGCAGAAATAACAGGGGTTCGTTCCTCGTAAATGGTGTTTATTGCGCTGCTTAGCCGTTCTGGCTTGTAAGTGTTATCTTGGGCAAAAATTTTTGAAATTCCAAAAATTAATATAATAGCAATCAATATGCTTCTCATAATTCGCTATCGAAAAGGTTAAACAATTTTATAAAATTGACGAAAATTTGTAAAAAATATTAAACAATACTACTAATATGCTATCTTTCCAATTTTATAGACCATTCCAGGCAATTCCTTAACGAAAAAGCCTGAAGCATATCTGGCAACAGCGGCAATTTTATCAATATCAATGTCTTGACGGAAACCCATTTTTTGCAACATCTGCACGAAATCTTCAGTGCAAACATTTCCTGCTGCTTGTTTAGTAAAAGGACAACCTCCAAGCCCACCAAATGCTGTTTCAATAGTTTTCACGCCACAGTGCAATGCCGTCAAACAATTAGCCATGCCCATACCATAAGTGTTATGAAAATGAGCCGTAAGCGATACATCATCGGAAAGCTCATTAATGGCAGTAAAAATCCTTTCGACCTGAGCTGGATTGGCATGTCCGGCAGTATCTGCCAAACTGATATTATTTATGCCAGCAGATAAATACTCTTTAGTAAAACCAATTACACTGTCTTCAGAAATTTTCCCTTCAAAGCCGCAACCAAAGGCAGATTGTACAGAAACTTGCACCTTTTTACCTGCTGAAATCGCTATTTTTGCCATTTCAATTATTCTTTTCAACGCCTCCGCGGTCGTCATTCCCGTGTTTTTTTTGCTATGCGTATCGCTTGCCGAGACTCCCATGCAAAGCATGTCTGTTCCGCACTTGAAAGCTCGCTCCATACCTTTTTCGTTTAGCACAAGTCCTGATAAAATTGTCTTTGCCGGTTTATTCCCTGCTAAATTAAAATGCTCGAAAAGCTCGTCTGTATCAGCTAATTGCGGTACTTTAACTGGATGGACAAACGAACCAAGTTGGAGAATATCCACTCCAGAATCGATTAAACTCTTTGCCCAATCAATTTTTGTTATAGACGGTACCGGTTCTGACTCCATTTGCAAGCCATCTCGTAAACCTACTTCGTGAATCTTAATATTTTTCATTATATCCTCTTTAATTCTGTTTAATTATATAGCTTTTTCTTATTATTCCAAAATTTTAAGTGTATAATCTACTAAATTTTTATACATAATCTTGTTAATCTGCTCTTCGCTTAATGTCAATTGCTCGCGAAATAATTTTTCAACAAAGTGGTAATCCCTAACATCTGAAAAAGGGCTCTTTTCCATACCGTCCCAATCGGCGCCAAAACCAAGCACATTTTCAGCTCCTATCTTTAAAAAATGCTCAATATGTTGTATGAATTTCATAATTAGTTGCTCGTTGTCTTCACCTTCACCAAGAAAAAGTGAATAGAAATTAATGCCAATAAAACCGCCTCTTGCAATGATTTCTTTTATCTGGTCATCGTTTAGATTCCGCCTGTGTGGATGTACAGCGTAAGCATTGGAATGGGAAGCCATAAACGGCTTGTTTGCAACGGAGACTACATCATCGAAACCATTTACATTTAAGTGGGAAACGTCAACGAGCATGCACAGTTTTTCCATCTCTCTTACGAAATCTTTACCAAAATCGGTCAATCCATAATGGCTATCGACGCCATCGCCGACAAAATTTCTATGGTTCCATGTTAATACTATTGAACGAACACCGAGACGATGATAAGCATATAAATTGCTTATTTCATCGATAACGGGCGAGGCACCTTCGAGCGAGAGTAAAAAATTGACTTTGTTCTCATCGTAATCAGAGCTTTTTAAAAGCAGATTGGTGTTTTCATCTCGTAATTGCCAGAACTTGCCGAGATGTTTTACCGCATAGCGCATTGCCGAATCGCCTGAATACTGCGGATCTGTAAATATTGCCAAATATTGCAAACAACCATTAACTTCTTTAAATTTATTAAGATTCCAACAAGCAGATTCATTATTTAAGTGTCCATCAAAAGCGGTCAGTGTATCGCAATGAGCATCGGCTACTTTCATTTTAATTCCAATATTATTAATAAGATAAAGTAATTAATCAACAAAATTAATCATTATTTCTCTCATAACAAAATCTATTTAAAACAGTTCACATCTGTCCAAAACAAATAATAATCGCTAATACCTTAAATTGAGATTTATTAAGCAAGATAACCTGAAATATATAAAACCTTCGGAAGGTTTACGAATAAACATATTGACAAAAATGCACTTTGATTACAGATAGATAACCCACTTTGAAGTTATTGATATGAAATATTTGATTTTATATTTTTGTTTTATTTTGTAAAATTATGTTTTTTTTATTGAAAAATCTGGGTTAAGAAAATAATATTTTTGAATAGTAGTTACTATTTTTGTATATTGATATTAGAACTATTGATTTTTAATTAAAATATTTAGAGGTAGTAATGAATTTTAGAATATCTTCTTTTTGCAACGGTGGCAGGATACCAGGGATATATTGCTTGGGCGCTCCTGGCGAAGATGGTCCTTTTCAATTTGCCGCCAACCGCAATCCTCATCTCGAATGGGATGATGCCCCAAAAGGAACAAAGTCGTTTGCAATATTATGTGTTGATCCTTATGTCCCTTCCGTTGGAGACAGTGTCAATCAAGAGGGGAAGACGGTGCCAAAAGATTTGCCACGAGTGGATTTCTACCATTGGGTGCTGGTAGATATACCAAAATATATTAAAAGGATCGAAGAAGGCGAAGCAAGCACAGGTATAACTGCTCATGGGAAAGAATTTGGCAAGAAACCTTATGGTGTTGCAGGCATAAATAATTACACCGACTGGTTTGCAGGCGACAAAGAAATGGCTGGCGATTATGGCGATTACGATGGACCGTGTCCTCCATGGAACGACGAATTGATACATCAATATCATTTTAAACTTTTTGCTCTCGACGTTGAATCGCTTAAATTGAGTGGCAGTTTTAGAGGAGAGGATGTTGTCGAAGCAATAAAAGGACATGTATTAGCCGAAGCCGAATGGGTAGGGAACTATACAATGAACAAAGCGTTACTGTAAATAATATCCTTTTTTTATTAAAATACAAAAAAAGCCCTTCATCGACAAAGATAAAGGGCTTTTTTTAAAAGATGTCCGGCAACGACCTACTCTCCCACACGGGTAGCCGAGCAGTACCATCGGCGCAACAGGGCTTAACTTCTCTGTTCGGAATGGGAAGAGGTGTGACCCCTGTGCTAAGATCACCGGACAAAAAATTATAAAATTTTTGGCGAATAATTAGGAAGGTCAAAATCAGTCGAAGTACATAATCATGTCAAGAAGAAGCTGCGAGATGCCTATAATATGATAACCTTAAATATTATCGGTAAGCCATCGGATTATTAGTACTACTTCGCTTCACGTATCGCTACGCTTCGACGTATAGCCTATCAACCAGGTCATCTACCTGGATCCTTATTCAAAAATGAAGGGATACCTTATCTTGAGGTTGGTTTCGCGCTTGAGATGCTTTCAGCGCTTATCCTAAACCGGACGCGGATACTCTGCGATGCCACTGGCGTGACAACAGATACACCGTCGGTCCGGGCACTCCGGTCCTCTCGTACTAAGAGTGGGTCCTCTCAAGTATCCTACGCCCGCACTGGATAGGGACCGAACTGTCTCACGACGTTCTGAACCCAGCTCACGTACCGC
>CAYVTD010000074.1:0-6909 GCA_964454445.1 uncultured Hyphomicrobiales bacterium | reverse complement strand
GGTAGTTACAGATAATGTTGCGCATCGGGCCATAAAGATATTTTTAGTCGTTTATGTCTATGGGGAGCTGCCATCTATACTAGAAGCTGCGTTCGATGAGAAAGAGGTTACCGACGAAATTCGATAAAAATTCTTTCTGTTCTTGCGAATGGTTAATGTTTATTATTTCTGGATAGCGTAATTGTCTTGATTGCCAACCCCTGACGCTATTTGCCCCGCCAGCAAAAAACTGACGCTCGAAAGGCACATAAGAATTTGATCGGTCGTACCACAAAATTGCCCCAATTCTTTGTTTGAACGATAATGTCGCAAACTGATCGAGTGGTGTAAAATAATAAGATGTAACTTGAAATCGAGTATATTTTGCTATGCCCGACAGTGTTTCCATAAAAGAAAAAAGCGGATTGTTCATATCGAAAGATAATGCGAAAAAATATCCCTTTGTAGGCGAGAATGGATTATTACGCATATCGCCAACTACAGAAGCGCCGAATATGTTGGCAGTTAGCACTGGACTGGCTGTTTTCACATAATTGTCAAGAGTAGCATAAAGTGTAACAATTTCGAGAGAATCGCGAGAATTTTTAACAAGATTGTCAACGGCAGCTTTGTAATTTACAGGAGCTTCCCGCTCGAAAGAAAAATCAATGTTTGCAAGATTGAAAAAAGTGAAATTTGGCAATTTTATTGGGAATCTTACAGGCAAAGTAAACGAGTTTACTCTTAGCGATTGGTAGAGTGTCCTGTTCGAAAAAAGAAATTGCATTGAAAATGCTATCCTTGCTTTGTCTAAAGTCCACAGGAGCGGCTGGGCATAATTTAAACCGCCTTGAAATTCGATTTCTGCATTGTAAAGGTTATTTATTGAACGGCTGACGTCTTTAAGCAATACTCTTGCAAAAGGATTAAAAACTTGGGCTATTCCTCCGATATTTCTGTCAAAATATGATATATCGAGACCAATATTGGTTTCTTTTTCAATCTGAGTTTGATTGACAAGGAAGCTGAAACCGTATTCCTGTTGTTTACGATACTGTGTAAAAACATGAAAAGCAAGTGTTGAATCTGTCATTTGGTAAAGATGACTGCTCGTATCAATGGCAACTGCTTCGAAAGTGCCTATGGAGAAAAGATTGTCAATCGATTCGTTTACTTTGTCACGGCTATACCAATCTCCATTTTTAAAAGTTAGTTGCATCGATTTCATACTATTGGTAACTTGTTTTTGCCCTCTTAAGCTGTCAATGAAAACGATATCACCAAATTTTTTTCTGCTTGACAAGAGAAATTTTACATAAATGCTATCTGTTTTATTGACGGTGTCGATGTTGATAACAGGTGTTTGATATGATGTTGAAAAATATCCTTCGTTGAGCAATAAACGGTTAATTTGAGTAACCTTGCGCATCAATAACAGTTCGTTATATCTTCTTCCAATTCGAATTGGCTGCATTGCTTCGATTTTTGACTTGATATAATCAGGCACAGAATCCAAGCCGTCGAGCTCCAAGGACCGAATCGTGTAGCTCGTGTCTTCATAAATATGAAAGCAAAGCACGTTAGCTTTTAATGCTGAATCCGGTAGAAATGTAAAGTGAAACGTCGCCTTGTGGAATCCATGCATATTATAAAATTTTTGTAGATTTTTCAGGTCTTCCTCGGCTTTTATATCGGAAAAGAAACGAATTTGATAAGACAATCCTTCGATAGCACCATTAAGAGTGCTTAAGAATAACTTCGGAAGTAAGGATTTCACCGGAGGATTGCGGTCAATCTGGTAATTATAATAGTAAAGCACTTTATGAAACACACTTCTATCTGATTCACGTGTGGTTACAACATTATATAATTCATCATAAGAAAAATTATCATTACCTTGGAATCGGATAATGTTAATTTCGTATTCATTGGTGGAAAGCTCGGATTTATATAAACCAGCGGAGAAATCATAAGAAAAAAGCGGAGAAGATAAAAAAAAAGAAAAAAAGTATATGAAAGCCAAGAACTGCAATATTTTACTCTTTTTTTTCATATACTTTCTTAAAACAGGCGCTTTCGCACTAAAAAAAACAAATAAGTCAGAAGAGAGACAAGTGAAAAAAAAGTTAAGTCTAGAAGTACTGTTCGTCTTCGTCGTCGTCGTAGAAATACTCTTCATTCATCATATCTTCCCACTCGGGCCAAATGTCTTCCATACCTTCATAATACTCATCAGAATCGTCGAGCTCCCAGATATTCTCGAGCACTTGCATAGGCGAGCCGTTTCTGTTCGCATAGTCGAGCAACTCTTCTCTTGTAGCAGGCCAGGGAGCGTCTTCAAGAAACTTTGCTAGTTCAGGCGTCCAAAACATATATCCTCCTCGATAAGATATTTATCCGTTTGCGTTAATTATCAAAATGCAAAAATAAACCATCTGTCGTAATAAGCAAATAATTATTTCAAAAAAAGGAAATAATAATACTTTATTGTCAATTAAAGTTGTAAGCTTTTTTTAATTATTCAACAGATTTTTATGAGAGAAAGATTAAAATGCGTTTTTATTGTAAAAAAAACCCGGGGAAAATTTTCCACGGGTTTTATTTTGTAATATTGTAATTTTTTTATCTTGAATAGTACTCGACGACAAGAGAAATTTCGCAAATGGCAGGGATCTCTTCTCTTGTTGGAATATGAAGCAGAGTAACTGAGAAATCAGCCTTAGAGAGTTGGAGATAAGGCACCGGGCTAGCTCCGCGAATAGCATCTTGGAAACATTCTAAACTCCTGCTTTTTGGCTTGATGGAGATAACATCATTTGCAAAACAGCGATAAGAAGATACATTTACCCTTCTGCCGTTTACTAAGATATGCCCATGAGAAACGAATTGGCGGGCTGCATAGATTGTTGTAGCAAGTCCTGAACGAAAGACAAGCGCATCAAGACGTGTTTCGAGCAGCTGCATAAGAATTTCGCCTGTATTGCCAGTGTAACCAGTAGCTCTTTTATAATAATTATGCATTTGCTTTTCGGATACATTGTATTGCAACCTCAATCTCTGCTTTTCGAGTAGCTGGCGTCCATAATCGGATTGTTTAGCACGACGTTTCGTCGGTCCGTGCTGTCCGGGTGGATAAGGCTTTCTTTGCTTGAATTTGCTTGCTTTTGGAACTGTTTCAAGGTCAAGCTTTCTTGATATTCTTACTTTTGGTCCGTTATAATTCATTTAAAATGCCTAAATATTATTAGTATTTCAGTTGCTCTTTCTTAAGAACAACAAAAATAACACTTTAATTCCAAATATTCAAAATTAATTTACGATTTTTTTTCAAATAATTTTGCTAAATTAGAAATTTATTTTTTAATGGGGATAAAATGAGAAATTACTTAATTGTTTTGTATTTTCTCCTTGCCGGGGTTGTAATAATATCAAGCCCCACGATGTCTCTTTCGGGCAAAGCAATAAATGCATCGCTACTGGATTCCGCCAAGTCGCTATTCTACGAATCGCTTGAAGATTATGATGAGGATTCTACGCTTTTTTTTGAAAAAATCAATAGAAGTGTGAGTTTACTAAAACAACATTTGGAAAAGAATCCCCAAGACCCTGAAGCATTTTATTTTTATGGCTATGCCCTTGTTAAAAAACGCTTTGGTATTTCGCCCGGTGAGGTTATTCCTGCTATAAAACTTAGCGATATAACTGAAATATCAGATGCTTTCGAGAAGTGCATTGCCATCACGCCACACTATAATGGTGAAGAGTATTTATTGAGTCCCTATTCCAAAATTACTTCTCTGTGGGGTTCGCTGGCAATGGCTTATAATGAGCAAGGAAAGCATGATTCTGCCGAATTTGCATTTAAAGAAGGAAAAAGACGTGGCGGTTTTCCCGATTTTCTTCTCGAGTTTTGCCGTAACATGATGAACTCTTGCGATAGTGGCTCTGTGCTGTTTGTTAACGGCGATAACGATACTTTTCCAATGTACTACCTTATGGCTATTGACAATTTTAGAACTGATCTTCGAGTAATTAACATATCGCTTACCAATGCCCAATGGTATTTGCTAAGTTTAAAAAAGAAAACTATTTATGGCAATCCAGCTATCCCCTTGTCTTTTTCTGATGAAATGATTAATGCACCGCAGAGCAGCCCAAAACGACTAAAATATGAATATGACAAGGAAAAAAGCGTAACTGTGAACCTGCCGGCTAGCTATGTAAAGAATTTTCCTGCCTTAAACGAAACTAAAGCAAAGAAAAACACTGTTATTACATTTACTGGCCTGGACAATGAAAACGATGATAAGAAAAAATATCTATACAGGATACAGGACTTGGTTATCATTGATATTGTCAAGCAGCTCGGCTTTACGAAAAAAATTTATTTTGCTAAAACTATCCACCCTGAAGCATTTGCCGGTCTTTCACCATATCTGAGCAATGAATTCTTGACTCTGTTGGTCAATCCATTTTTCCCAAAAAAAGATTTTAATGAAAAAATTTGGAACCTTGCTTCGGATTCTTATCTTGATGCTAAAGAAAACATAAATGGGCGATTTACATTTAACAGTATTGATTTCGACAAGATCTTAAACGACCATGACCAACAGCGACTCTTAGACACATATTGGGGTTACACCGTTGAATATGCCAAGTATTTAGCTGACGACAAGGAAGATTATGCAGGCGCTATTGACATCTTAGTCGCTCTCGAAAAAATAATACCCTTCGCAAAATACTTGCCGTTTTACAATAATATCTATGATGCAATGAGTGTTTTGATTGATGCCGAAGCAGATCAACAAAGAATTAACTATTTTGCCAGATCTTGCACTAAGGCGGCAGAAAGACAATTAGTTAGCAATCCATCTCCCGATCCTGACGATTATAGCGATTTTTTAGAAAAAGTGTATTACCCCTTAAGCAGAATTTCAGAATGTTCCTTCATTGTTGGCAATTACGAAAGACAAAGGGAAGCCCTAAAGGAATTATTGACAAAAAATGCTGAATATTCAAAAAACCCTATAGCCATAAAAGAATTTGACGGCAATTTTATGGAAACATACCAATCCGTCAGGTTTTCTGCCAAAGCTGAATATGATATTTCTCTTATACACGAAACACGTCTTGTCCAAAGCGACGACATTGCCATACAAAAGGCGATTTTACTAATCAAAGAGTATAAATCGGGCAATGATAGCCAAAAAGATGAGTTGATAGAGAATATCAGAGAATATATCGAGCAAATAGAAAGTGGCGAATAATATAAATTAAAAATATTTGAAACATAATATCCAATCCATTCGTAAAGAAATATTAACGATAATATAATAAAAAAAATATTTTAATGTAATAGGTATCATTATGAGATTTATCGCAACAGCGCTAATCTTTTTCAACATAGCTTTTCAATCATCATTTTCTCAGTTGCAAGGACAGCATAGCACCTTGTCTCTAAAAGACTGTATGGAAATAGCATTAAAGAGAAACACCGATATACGCTTGTCCGAACAAAGGGTGAATGCTTCGAGTGCCGATCTTACCAATGCTTTTGGCAGCTTTCTTCCTTCCATTAACCTTAATGCCGGCTTTACCCGACAATATGGCGGAAACAATGTAAATATCAATGGGCAAATAATACCTATTCCGCAAGAAAACATCAAGCCAAATTCTTACAATATGGGAGCACAAGCTCAGCTGCCCATTTTCACCGGCTTTTCGCGTGAGGCAAATTATAGTGCAGCAAAAAACAATCTCGAATCGCAATATCTGCAAATGGAGCAAACTGCTGAGCTTGTAAAAATCAATATTTATAAGCAATATGTCGATGTAGTCGAAAAGATGCAGATTGTCAAGCTTCGCCGCCAAGATTTTGAAATGGGAAAAAACGAACTCGAAAGAATTAGAGCTAACTATGAGGCAGGCATTATTCCCATTGCAGATGTTTATGCTCAAGAAGCAGAATTAGGCAGCAGGGAACTGCAAATAGTTGCTGCTGAAAATAGCGTTGAGCTTGCCAAAGCTACGCTTATGACTACTATGGGCGTACCACCTGATTTAAGCTGGCAATTCCTCGAATCGAGTATTCCTTCAACAATCGAAGATAGAGAGATTAAAGAATTTCGAACGCAATATGGCTCTATCAACCAGGTAGTCGAGTTGGCTATGCAGCAAAGGTTTGACTATCGCGCAAGCAACAACAACATTTCTGCCGCCGAATCGGGAATTACCGCTGCAAAAAGCGGTTATTTACCTACACTTGCGGCTTATGGCGGCTGGTCATGGGCTAATTATGAATTGGATAATGTCAGCGATCTCGGAAGGTCGTACATCGGTCTGAACATTAGTTTGCCTCTTTTTGATAACTTTAATACAAATGCTCGCATTCAGAATGCCGAATTGTCGCTGGCATCGCGTCAAATAGAAAAAGAGAACCTTGAATTTAACATAAGAACTTCCATTCAAAGCGCATTTTTAAATCTGGAAGCTGCCGAAAAACAAATTGATATTTCAAAACGCGCCTTGAAATCAGCACAACAGAATCACGATGCAGTACAGGAACGCTATCGCGTTGGCATTTCTACTCTTTTAGAACTAAATGAAGCAAACCGTCAATTGCTCACGGCTCAGTTAAACAGTATTACTTATGTTTACAGCTATTTGAAGGCACAAAAGCAGATCTTATTTGAAATCGGAAAATTTGATTAAGAAATGATGATTTTATAATAATTGCAAAATAATAATGAATAATAAAGGGTATAGATTACGACTATGAAATGTGAAAAATGTAATAATGAGTACAATTCCCAGTATTATTTCGCTACTCCAACAATTTGTAAACAATGTTTCGATAAGTTGCCGGCGGAAGAAAAGCAGTTTTACTTCGATGAAGCAGCGGCATTGGCAGCAAGCGATCCATTACTGTTT
>CAYVTD010000073.1:0-7070 GCA_964454445.1 uncultured Hyphomicrobiales bacterium | reverse complement strand
AATAAGTATAAAAAATATTTAGATTATTTTTTGTATTTCTGTATCATTTTTCCAATTTCAGAAACTAAAACGGCGCTTAGCAGAACGGCAGCGCCAGACATTTCGCGGAGTGTAAGTGTTTCGTTAATAACGAGATAGGCAAAAGTGGAAGCAAACACAGGCTCGAGTGAAAAAATTAATGCTGCTTTAACAGGAGTTGTATATCTTTGTGCAAAAACGTGGATAAATGTAACAAGGAAAGATGCGAGAAAGCTATTATAGGAAAGCGATACGAGAAGCGACGTGCTGAGATTGATAGAAAGGTTTTCATATTCTAAAAAAATAAAAGACAAGGCGGCAACAGGCAAGGCGCCGACGAACTGCATTATAACCAGTTGTGATGTGTGGCTAAAGCTTGATTTGCCATTTGTGAATTTGTCAATATACGTGATATAAAAAGCCCAGAACAAGGTTGACAACACTGTTAGTATATCGCCTATATTGAAGCTTTCTATCGATGTGCCTGTGCAAAGCCACATCCCAAAAGAAGCAACAACGACGGCTACTTTAGGCCAAGTGCCTATTACTTTTTTTTGTATAAACCAATATGCAAACGGAGTGAGAGGAATGGTAAGACCTGTGATAAAGGCAGATTTGGAGACAGCAGTATATTTCAAACCATAAGTTTGCAAAACGAAACCGGCACCGAATATAAGACCTAATACTAAACCTTGAATTATTGTTTGCTTGTCAATACTAAGGAAACGCTTGTAAAAAAAAATGGTCGATACTATCAATGCAATGATAAACCTCAACATTATATAAAGGGAAGGTGGACAATCGTTAATGCCTTGCTTGGTGAAGAGAAATGTTCCACCCCAAATAAGCGTAACCACAGCTAATAGGAGTTCTGCCTTCCATTTTTTCATTGTTAAAAAGCTCTTTCCTTATTTTTTGTTAAAAAACTAATTCCTTAATTAACCATAAAAGAATTTCTATACGACACAAATTCTTTATTATACACCTAAAAAAGTGGAAACAAGGCAGAGAGATATGCCATTATTATAGTGTAATCACATAAAAAAAGCACCTATTCCAATTTCCCCTGGTTCAAATCCTTCTTTGCGGAAGAAATCAATATTTTGCTTGGCATTTTTGCGCGAACATTGACATTTGCCGGTGATAGAAAAAACAGGCTCCGGGCATTTATTCTTTGTTATGCAATACTCTAGTATTGATGAAATAGACAAGAACAATTTGTTTGATTTCTTATTTAAAGATATTTTCATTATAAGAAATTCTTTGCCTTTGTTTCCCTCACCATAGAGGAAATATGCACCTTCTTCGTCCTTTTGTATTAAAATGTTTTCGATAAATGCATCTTGTGCTATTTCTTCTGCCATATAAATCTTAAGAACTTCCTCGTCAACAAGCAAGACCAAACCATCTTTTTGGATTTCACCAAGGAGGAGTTCTGTAACGGTCTTTTTGTTCCACTCGGGGTAGCATCGTTGAAAAAAATCATAAAACACACTATCAATATTGTAACCTTGGGGTATAATGTCAGCAATATTTTTTAGCTCATACAAGAATACATTTTTCACCTTTGGTTTAATTCTGTTTATGGCTTCTTTTGAAGCGTTTTTCCATAGAGAATCTTTTTCTCCATAACCGAGCAAGATATTATACTCTCGCCAAGTATTGGGAATTGAATCAAAACTCGGTATGCCAGGCAAAGCGATAATTTCTCGGAACTGTTCAGGAGCATATCTTGCAAAATTAAAGGCTGCAATGCCTCCGTTATAACAACCAGCGATGAACCAACGAGTATCTTTAAAGTATTCGCTATTTTTAATGATATATATCAAGTCGGCTATATCAGTACTATCGAGTTCATTAAGCGATTTGCCCAAAGGAGCCAAGGGGAAAATTTTTACGAAGCCGTTTGTTGATTTTCCTCTGAAAAGAGAAAAATATGTGTAATCAACAATTTTTTCGGAAGCGTTACCTCCGGAAAGAACAAGTATAACAGGATGTACTCTTAGAGGGCTAAAATTACGTGGATATTGAATCTTAAAAGTCCAAACCCTGTCTCTATGCTTTATTTGCGACAACCGAAGCTCTTTTCTGATACTGTCTGGTGTCTTAAAATCTATAGATTCCGTTCTCGAAGTCAATATGAAATATGTTAGAAGTATTAGGAGTAAATATCGCATAAAAGATTATTAAAATTTTTTCAAGTTCTACTATTTGGGGAGTTGTAAATAAAGATAATAGATATATCCGAAATAGATCGTGAGTAAAAGGGCGCCTTCCCAGCGTTCTAGTTTCAATTTTGACCAGGCAAGAGGTAAAATCAAGATAGCCACGAAAATCATTACGCCTACGTCTATTGTTTGAATGTTGTTGGCTCTAATCGGAATAAGAATACCAGCGATGCCAATAATACCGAGAATATTAAATATATTCGAGCCAACGACATTTCCTATTGAAATATCGCCTTCATTTTTGATTGCTGCCACGAGCGATGTAGCAAGTTCGGGCAAACTAGTACCGAAGGCTACTAGCGTTAGCCCGATGAAAGCATCAGTAGCACCGAACATTCTTGCTACGTCGATAGCTCCTTTAATGAACAAATCGGCGCCCAAGACCAGTATGAGCAGTCCTCCCGCAATAAGGATTATGTCAAATATGAGCCTTTTTGTTGCTTTAGGTAATTCCTGCGCAAATGTATCTGAATCGGTGATATATTTAGTTTTTTTAGCTTCGAAGATTGTCCAAACGATATATGCAATAATGCCAGATGTAAGGATGATACCATCAGTAAAACTTATCTCACCATCAAGAAGCAATATCAGAAACAAAGCTGACGCAATCAACATTAGAAGAATGTCAGAAGTAATTAGCTTGATATTGACTTTTATTGGTCTGATCAATGAGGACAAGCCCAAGATGAAGGCAATATTGCAAATGTTCGTACCGATTACGTTGCCAAGGGCTATTTCACCGTTACCTTTCAATGCAGATGTAATGCTTACCACAAGTTCCGGGCTGCTTGTGCCGAAAGCAACTATTGTCAATCCAATTATCAAAGGGGTTATTTTAAAGCGGAAAGCCATCGATGAGCTACCCCTTACAAGCCCTTCGGCACCAAAATACAGCAATAAAGAACCTGCTATGATAATTAATACTGAGATTAATACGCTGCTTAATGTACCATCCATAATGCTTATATCAATAATATTAAAGTTATACAAGATTCACTGAAATTTAAACTTTAAAATTAGTTAATTTTTTTTTTTTTGCAAAACATCTATAACATTTTTAATTCTTGTTATATCTATTCCTTGAAATTAAGTTTTTTTAGAACAATTTATAAATTAGGATGTGATTGATTAAAATCTAATTGAAATTCCTAAATTTGCTGCTGGTAAATTGTTACAATTTTAGAAGAAAAAAATGCCTGAAAAATGCGGATTATATATTCATTTTCCTTTTTGCGAGAAGAAATGCCGGTATTGCGATTTTTATTCTATAACTGATTTTAAGCAAAAATCGCAGTTCATCAATTCGCTTTTTGATGAAATCAAATTGACTTTAGAGCATATTCCAGAAAAAATTACTGTTGAAACTATCTTTTTCGGAGGAGGGACGCCTTCGGTATTTAATGTTTCGGATATCGAAAAACTAATTGATGTATTGCATAAATGCTTTGCTATCGAGTCATCTGCCGAGTTTACTATTGAATGCAATCCTGGGACAGTCGATTTAGAAAAATTGAGAAACTATTTATCTTTGGGAATAAACCGGTTAAGTATAGGTGTTCAATCATTCAACGACGATTTGTTGCGTTTTCTTGGCAGGATACATGATGCAGAGCAGGCAATGATGACAATAAAAGACGCTCGTAGAGCTGGATTTGAAAATCTTAGCGCTGATTTGATTTTTTCAATTCCTGGGCAAACCACTGAACTTTGGGAAAAGGACTTGGCAAAAATAACAGAATTCAACATACCGCATATTTCTTGTTATAACCTTAGCTATGAACCAGGTACTCCTTTATATAAGGATATGTTAAAGAAAAGAATACACCCTCTTGGCGAGGATATCGAGGGAGAATTATATCTAATGACAATGGACTTTCTTGACAGCAAGAACTATTTTCAATACGAGATATCCAATTTTGCCTTTAGAGGATATGAATGTAAACACAATTTGAATTATTGGCAGGGCGTTTCTTATTCTGGCTTTGGTCCATCGGCACATTCCTTTATTAAAAACAAAAGATCTGCTAATTTTAGGAGTTTGAATAGATATATCAATTCAATTAACAAGTCAAGAAAGCCAGTTGAGTTTACAGAGGAACTAATGGAAAGCGAGAGAAGAAGTGAACATATTTTTTTAGGTCTTAGATCTTTAGGGATTGATTTTAATAATTTTAATAAATTATTTAATTTGGATTTAATCGAGATTATTACTATTTTATTTTATGATTCTATAAACGAATATTTTATTCAACAAGATGGTATTATTTCACTTACAAAGCAAGGTAAACTTGTTTGCGATGAGATATGTCTTAAAATAATCTCATTTATTGATAATAAAATGCAGTAAAACAAAAAAAATATTTGAATTGTTAAGAGATCTTAACATTATTTATTTTTATTATTATTAATTTTGAAATATTAAAATAAAAAAGTGAAATAAATTTTTTTGAAATAAGAATAAAAATAAACTATGGAAATATACCTAGTAGTATTAATAGTATTAATTATAACAGCGATTGTGGATCTGGTTGTTGGTGTATCAAACGATGCAGTTAATTTCCTTAGTTCCTCTGTCGGTTCGAAAGCAGCTCCAATGCGAGTTATAATGATAGTAGCATCTGCTGGTATTATGCTTGGGGTAACTTTTTCAAGCGGGATGATGGAAATAGCAAGAAACGGAGTAATTTATCCGGAACATTACCTAATGACTGAATTAATGTATATTTTCTTTGCCATTATGATAAGTGATGTTTTAGTAATTAATTTGTTTAACACATTCGGCTTGCCCACTTCTACCACTGTATCAATAGTATCTGAGCTGACCGGAGCTGGTTTTGCTTTGGCAGTTATTAGATTAACGCAGAGTGGACAGGATTTTTCCCACATAGCAGAATATCTCAATCTTTCGAAAGTATTTGTTATTTTTACAGCAATTTTCGTATCTATCATCGTTTCATTCATTTTTGGAGTAATAGTCCAATTTATATCCAGAGTAATATTCACTTTCGATTATAAAACTCGTATCAAGCGATATGGTGCTGTATGGGGTGCCTTTGCATTAACATTTATCAGTTATTTTATTTTAATAAAAGGGGCAAAAGGAGCTTCCTTTCTGAGTGAATCAACAGTTTTGTGGATAAAAGACAATACAATATTGATATTGGGGACAAATTTTATTCTTTGGGCTTTTGCACTTCATACATTATTATTGTTAACCAAATTCAATATATTTAAGTTTATTGTGTTGATAGGGACTTTTGCGCTTGCAATGTCTTTTGCAGCGAACGATCTGGTGAACTTCATTGGTGTTCCATTAGCGGCTTTATCTACTTATACGATTGCAGCAGCGTCACCTGACCCAATGAATTTGACAATGGAAGCGCTCAACCATCCTTTAAAAACAAATACTTTGATATTGCTTTTTGCAGGAGCAGTAATGGTTGTAACACTTTTTATATCCCAGAAAGCGCGATCGGTAACGAAGACTACTCTTTTACTTGGCAGGCAGGATGAAGGCTATGAGCGATTCGAGTCGCTTCCGGCTTCGCGTGCTATTGTGCGTATGGTGCTTAGCGCAAGCGATTTTGTTCAACGAATTACACCAGAATCGTGGAAGAAAAACCTTGCGGACCGCCTCGACGTTACAAAATATCAGCCAGAAAAGATCAAAGTAGGCGAAGAACAGGCAAGTTTTGACCTGATTCGTGCTGCCGTCAATCTGATGGTAGCAGCGACATTGATAGCTTTGGGAACTTCTTTTAAATTGCCATTATCCACAACTTACGTTACATTTATTGTAGCCATGGCAACTGCTTTGCCAGACAAGGCGTGGGGCAGGGAAAGCGCAGTTTATCGGGTCTCAGGCGTTTTAACTGTTATTGGTGGTTGGCTTATCACTGCTTTTATTGCCGGATCGTTGTCTTTTTCTATTGCTTTTGCTGTTTACTATGGTGGGTTTCCTGTGGTTATCGGCTTGGTGCTGGTTGCAATTTTTATTTTTTATAGAACGGATAAGCTTTTCAAAAGGAGAAAAGCCAAAATGATAAAAGAGGAGGAAAGACTCGCAGACAAGGAAATTACTTCTGTTAATCTTCTTTCTGAAGTTTTCTATAAAATTGCTAATTTAATGCTGGAAATGAAGAGTTTGTTTTCCAAGAATTTCAATAGTCTTTTCGAGCATAAATTGTCTCATTCCGCCAAAGTAAACAAAAGTACACATATTCTATTGCTCCAGATAGATTTTTCTATTCACGAAATTATGCTAATGATACGCAATTCCAAGCCAAAGAATATGGATCTTGGTCATAAATATGGGCAGACTTTTGGGGCGCTTCACGATATGGCTCTTTCTTTAGACCATATTGCCCAACAATGCAAGATTTTCATTGATAATAATCATAAGCCTTTTGTCGAAGAAGAAGCGCAAGAAATAACTGAATTGACTGAGATAGCAAATAATATACTGAGGCTTGCTATTAGCTCGCTGCAGACCCTTCAATTTACAAATAATAATGAACTAAATTCCTTAGAGAAAGTATTAGGCGAGAAGTTACAAAAATATCTGAAACATCAGATAAAACGGGCAAGCAAATATTCTAAAAACTCAAAACGCAGCATCTTGTTTATTAATCTTTTAGAAGCAATTAGAAATATTTCTCGTAACGCAGTTGTTATTACTACTCTTTGCTGCGAAATTCAAAGGGAATACAATGCTAAAGACGACAGCCCGGAAACTGGGCAGAAAATATTGCCGGAATAAGTAAAAAACCTAATATTTTAGCAAGCCAGCCGCCGAATCGTAAGTATTTTGCATTAGCATTGCTA
>CAYVTD010000072.1:0-7314 GCA_964454445.1 uncultured Hyphomicrobiales bacterium | reverse complement strand
ATAAGTGACTGTTTGAGAAGAGATGGCGGTGTTGATGCCTATCAAGCTGCCTTCGATATTGTAAAGTCCGCCTCCGCTGTTGCCGGGATTGATTGCGGCATCGGTTTGTATGAAATATTCGACTTGATAGCCGCTGCTTCTTTGCCAAGGGTTCAAGCCGCCCCTGCCAATCTGTGAGACAATACCGCTGGTAACAGTGCTGTTCAAACCGAGGGGATTTCCCACAGCAATAACATTTTCGCCGACGCGAACATCTTTAATATCTGCAAAATGGACCGGTTGATAGCCGCTGCCATCGATTTTTATTAAAGCCAAGTCTGTCAATGGATCAGAGCCAATGAGTTTTGCGGTATGACGCTTACCGTCGCTGGCTACGACAGTGATTTCTGTTGCATTTTCCACGACATGATGGTTTGTAACGATATATCCATCGTTGGTAACGAACACCCCGCTACCGCTTGCCTCCGAGCGTCTTGTTCCACTATCGTCATCGCCTTGTCCATTGTCGAATGGCTCACCAAAAAATTTGAAGAATTCGCGAAACTGCTCACGGAATGGGCTGTTGTCGTTCTTTGTTTCTACGACAACTTGGATGCTTACTACTGTTGGCAGGACGGCTTCGCTAACGGCTATCATAGCGTTGTTGAGGGCGCGGACGTTATCAGGCACCACTACAGGGGGTTTCGAAGCTCCGAGTTCTATGTTGTTTGCAAAAAGTGTGTTTAAGGATTGCGGTGTAATATTAAAAAAAAACAATATAACAGTTACTACTGCAAGCCCGAGAAAGCCGGTCATTAATGCCGTTGATTTTTTCATATATCTTTCTCCGTTAAATAGTTATACATTAACAAAAAATAGTTTTATTAATTTCGATTAACGAAAAAAGAAGAATTTTCTTTTATTATTAAATTTTATTCATTAAATTTTTATAATAAAAATAATGTTATGTGTGAAATGATTTTCTGTGGTGCTCTACATTTTTGAGAGCTTTTTGATATTTACTTTTTCAGCTACTTGCTTAACGAAATCGGTGCTATTTTGCTTGTCAGCTGTAACTCTTAATATAAAACGATAGCCGATGGCATAGACAACTTCGGCGTTTTTTGAATCTTTTTTCTTTAATGTTTCAAAGCCGACTGTTCTGTCGTAGCCGGGTTTGAAGGTCTTTTGCATTTCTTCATCGTTTTCACTTGAAATGTTTGCCATAGCCCAAAAGGCGATACTTTGATAAATGCCGTAAGCCATATTGTAGTCTGTTAGCTCGACTTCGACGAAGCTACCGTCAGCTTTCTTGAAATTTCTTTTGCCATTGGATAAGGAAAACTCACCCATCTGAGTACTTTGTCCATCAGTATTATCAACGGTATAGCCATCAATGCTTGCAGGAAGATAAGCCTGAAGTTCCTTGTATGGCATAGCGAGGGTGTCGCCTTTTGCTTTCCGTTCTTTGATAATTTTTTCGGCTTCATCTGTCGATTTTGCAGCTTGTTCTGAGTATTTTTCTGCATTGCTTGCTATTTCAGCAACTTTTTTTATTTCATCGATTTTTTCTCCACAACTGAAAAGGAAAAATACCAAAGATGCGGCGATTATTATAGATAGTTCCTTCATCCTATACCTCCTATAGAAAAAATAGTTAATTACAAATATTTAATATAAAATTTAATATTTTTGTACGTAAAAAATCTTTCTTATGCAACTTAGGAATAATAAAATTAAAAAAAAAAGGAAAATTAAAAAAAAATTTATGGAGCTTGAATAATTATTTTTATGCAAAGAAAACGTATATTTTTTTATTCTTTAATCGCCAAATCAAGGATTTCACAAATACTAATGTATTTCTCATCGCTCAATAATCCATTTAAAAGGGTCAGTTCAGCCGTTGCTAAAGAAAGATGAGCGTATATCTTTTTATAAGATGCATTGAAAGACAGCAAATCAAGATGGCGTTTGACTGCTTGCGCATCGCCTCGGGCAATCGGACCAGATAAAGGAAATGATCCATGTTTTTTTGATGGATTGTCAGGCGAATCTGAATAGGTGTTCTCGAACTGAATGAAAAAATTCTCGATTGTTTTTTTGATAATTGGAGGAATAAATAACTCTGCAGGTATTCCAGCTTCTATTGTTAATAATTTCGAGAAATTGAGAGCTACGTTTGTAAAATTGGAAGCAGCTATTGCCGAACAGTGATAAAGAGCTTTTTTCTCGACCATTTCTGCTGTCATCGAATAAGGAATACCGCCGAGCAATGTAACGAAATCAAATATTTCGTTATCATCTGATTCAACTCCAAAACCTGTTCCAAAAAAATTCTTTGATGAAGGGTAAAACAATGTTTGATATGGGTGAGTTGCTGAGATTCTTGCACCATATTTCAGTAAATTGCCAAGCATGCTTTTACCTAAAAAACCCGAAAAATGGATAAAATGTTTGTCTTTTAAATTAGATTTAAAAGCTTTGCAGAATTCGTCGGATACTTTTTCGATTTGATTGTCAGAAACAGCGATCAAGAAAATATCGGGTAATGCCTGAATTTCATTCATATTTCTGACTATCTTCACTTTATTTTGGGAATACTGTTTTGCCCTTTCGAAAGAAGCATCTGATCTTGCAAGTATCCAATCTATATTTGCCTTGTCGATCAAGCCATCAATTAATGAGCAACCTAATTGTCCCACTCCCACTATGCCGAAAGATAAGGGGAATTTTTGTTCGGAATTGTTATTCATTATTAAAAAAAATATTTTAAAATTCTTAATATCCATTCCAAATATATGTAAAAATTGTTGTATTTTTACAAAAAAATGATAATTAGATGTTTAAAATAATCATAATTATTAATATCTGACGTCTAAATTTTTTTTATAAGTAAGATGTTTTAATCATTTAGGAAAACTCTAATGAGCATATATAAATCGATTCTTCTGTGGGTATTGTCATTCGTTCTTATGGCGGCTTTTGCCGTTTATCAGCGGATGACAGGACCAACCTACCCCGTTAGTGGTACAACTATCATTAATTCTCAAGAAATCAAATATAAATTGCTCCGCACCAGTAGCGGAACGAGTGATGTCGGAATAGATATCATTGCTCCCGATAAAAAAATCAGTGGAAGGATGAGTTGGAAAAGGTATGTTAGCGGCAAGGAGCATCTTTTCCAATGGGAAACAGTCGATATGCTTAGAAAAGGCGACACTTTGCGTGCTTTTTTGCCTGGTCAGCCCGCTGCGGGAAAGCTAATGTATAGTATTGCATTGAAAGCGGGCGCTGTTGAATTTAAAATCAATGAAGAGCCGACTGTTATTCGATTTAAAGGAGAGGTGCCGGATATAATCATTATCTTACACGTCATTTTGATTTTTAGTTCAATGCTTCTTTCGACAAGAACAGGAATTGAGGCATTAGTAAAAGGCGATAATGTATATAAATTAACACTCTGGACAGTAGCTGTATTGTTAGTAGGCGGTCTGATTTTCGGTCCGATTGTGCAAAAGTATGCCTTCGATGCTTATTGGACTGGTTGGCCCTTTGGCAAAGACCTTACTGATAATAAAACTATTGTATCTTGGATAATGTGGGCAATAGCCCTTTGGAGGCTTAAGAAGAAGCCCGATGCCCGCGGATGGGCGATAGCGGCTGCTTGTGTGCTAATCGGTATTTTTTTAATTCCGCACAGCGTTTTAGGCTCTGAGCTTGATTATACGAAGATGGAATAAATCTTTATGATGTATTAGATGGGAAGCAATTAGGGATCCCTCCCCGACCCTCCCTTGCAAGCAATGGAGGGAGTAAATCCCTCCCCGACCCTCCCTTGCAAGCAATGGAGGGAGGTATCCCTCCTCGGTCCTCCCTTGCAAGCAATGGAGGGGGTAAATCCCACCCCGACCCTCCCTTGCAAGCAATGGAGGGAGGAAGAAATATTAGTTAACTTACTGATAAACAGGCGAGTTAGATAACTCTCTTGTTTGCAAGCAGGATTGGAAGATATACTATTAACTATTTAAAAAAGCCCCCCTTGCTTGCAATGGGGGTTGGGGGATACAAAGCAAGCAGGGCCGGATTATGTTTAATGCCTGAAATGGCGCATTCCTGTGAAAACCATCGCCATATTGTTTTCGTCAGCGGCTTTTATTACTTCTTCGTCGCGGATTGAGCCGCCTGGTTGGATGACGCAAGTGGCTCCGGATTTTGCTGCTTCTTCGACGCCGTCGGCAAATGGGAAATAGGCGTCAGATGCCATTGCAGAACCGTGCAAGTCGATGTTCATTAGCCCTGCTTTTTCGACGGCAATACGCGAGGAATCCACGCGGGACATCTGTCCGGCGCCAATGGCAAGAGTTCTGTCTGCAGCTGTGTAAACAATTGCATTCGATTTGACGTGCTTTGCAATGCGCCAGCCGAACAGCAATGCTTTCATCTCTTCTGGAGTTGGTATGCGTTTTGTTACGGTTTTTAATCCGGTATAGCTCATTAACTCTGTGTCAGAATTTTGGAACAGGAAGCCGCCTGCAACAGATTTAATATCATTGGAAATGGAATTAGCAAGCTTTTTAAAATCGACTTTCAACAATCGGCGTGCTTTCTTTTTTTCGAGCAAAGCCAGGGCTTCGACGTCGAAATCGGAGGCTATTATCAATTCGGTAAACAAGTCGTGCATTGCTGTTGCTGCTTCCAAATTGATAACTTTGTTGGTGATGATAATTCCCCCATAAGGCGAGGCTGTGTCAGTTGCAAAAGCTTTTTCCCATGCTTCTTTAATAGTACTGCCGGTAGCTACACCGCAGGGATTTGTATGCTTGATGATGGCAAGGGCAGTTTCGTCGAATTCGAGAATGATTTTAGCCGCGGCATCCATATCGACAATATTATTGTAAGAAAGTTCTTTTCCGTGTAATTGTTCGAAAATATCGAGAAAATTGCCGTAAAGAGCGGCGTTTTGGTGTGGATTTTCGCCATAGCGTAGCGATTGCTCTTTTTTGCCGGAAATTGTTAATATTTCAGGTATGTTTCTATGGGTAATTTTGTTGAAATAATCAGCGATGATTGAATCATAATTGGCAGTATGCGCATAGACATCTGCAGCCAGACCGAGACGGTAATCTTCGTCAAGAGCGCAATCGTTGGCTTTCAATAAACTTACTATTTCATCATATTTAGCAGGATTAACAACTGGAGCAGTCCAAAGATAATTCTTGGCTGCAGAACGGAGCATTGCCGGACCGCCGATGTCGATATTTTCGACTATTTCCTCGTGTGGAGCGTTTTTTTTCAGGGTTTGTTCGAATGGATAAAGGTTTACGACAAGCAGATCAATGGATTTAATACCCAATTCTTGCATCTGCCCGAGATGGAGAACGGAGTCGAGTTTTCCGAGCAAGCCGCCGTGTACTAAAGGATGAAGGGTTTTTACCCTGTCTTCCATAATCTCGGAAAAACCGGTCAATTCGCTGATTTCTTTCACAGGGATACCTGCTTCGCTAATGGCTTTTGCTGTGCCTCCTGTGGAAATAAGCTCAATGCCAAGCTGGTGCAATTCCTTGCTAAATTCCACAATTCCACTTTTATCTGAAACGGATAGAAGTGCCATTTTAATTCTATGTTTCATTGTTTGCTCCGCTTATAAATAAAGAAGTAGTTTTTATTGACAAGGTTTTAAATTAAGATACTATTTGAAATCTGCTATTATTTTCCCTTTCTTACAATCTCTTTTTCTAGTAAGTAATCGACTAAACAATTGGCGGCTTCTTTAATGCCAAGTTTTTCGGTGTCAATAACAAGCTCTGGGTTTTCAGGGGCTTCATATGGCGAAGATATACCGGTGAAATTCTTGATTTCGCCTGTAAGTGCTTTTTTATACATGCCTTTTGGATCTCTTTCGATACAGGTTTCCAAGCCTGCTTTAACATAAACCTCGATAAAATGATCTTCATCGATTAAATCGCGAGCCGTGTCCCTGTCTTTTTTAAAAGGTGATATAAAGGCATTGATACAAATCATGCCAGAAGCTCTAAACAGCTTGCTAACCTCGGCGATGCGGCGAATGTTTTCTTCACGGTCTTCGTTGCTGAAACCGAGATTTTTGTTCAAACCGTGCCTTATGTTGTCTCCATCGAGTATCCTGACATGACAGTTAAGGTCAAATAAAATGCGTTCGGCTTCGACGGCAATCGTTGACTTTCCCGATGCGCTCAAGCCCGTGAGCCAGACAACGCAGCCATCGTGTCCATTTCTTTTTTCGATTTCTTCGAGGGTAACTTTGCTAAAATGCCAGATAATGTTTGTTGCTTTACTAACCATAATTTCCCGTCCATTAGCGGTTTTTTATTAAACTTAAACTACAAACTTAACTAATAGCTATTGAAAAAAAAAGAAGAGTTAGAAAATCCATTAATGATGCTAAAATATAATGGATATTCATTTAAATCTTTAATAAACAGAGTGATAGCTCAACGCTGGTGAATTACTTTTTGCTAATGTTGAGAACTTTTTTTTGTGGATTTCGCAGAAAAGTATTTAGTTGCAAAAGATAGTATTGTTAAAAATAGAATATCTTTAATGAAAAAAATGAGAGAATTTGTTCATCTTCACAACCACACACATTTTTCGTTACTTGATTCGATAACAGAGCCAAAGCAATTGATAGAAGCAGCTATTAGCGACGGTCAACGTGCCATCGCCTTGACGGACCATGGGGTTATGTTTGGCTGTTTCCAATTTTACAAGCTGGCAAACAAGCTCGGTATCAAACCGATACTCGGAATGGAAGCTTATGTGGCAAATGGCAGCCGACGCGAGCGAATTTCAGGGAAAAGCAAGGATAGGAAGGAAAAGAATTATTTTCATCTTGTGCTGCTTGCAAAGGATTTGCAGGGGTATAAGAATTTAATGAGATTGACCACGCTGGCTCATACTGAGGGCTTTTATTATAAACCGAGAATTGACCGGGAATTGCTTGAGAAATACCACGACGGCTTGATAGCTACCGGAGCATGTATGGCAGGGGAAATCAATCATCATTTGATCTACAACGAAATCGATAAGGCGCGCGAAGCTGCTACGTTTTACAAGGACTTGTTCGGAGATGATTTTTATATAGAATTGCAGAACCACAATCTCAAGGAAGATAAGTTTATTCTTGCGAGAGCTCCGCGTCTAGCTAAAGAGTTAGGTATAAAAACTGTTTGCACCAATGATGTGCATTATCTTCAAAAGGATCATGCCGTTGCGCACAACGTTTATCTTTTAATAAAAGATGTTAAGGGAATTGATGAAAACGTGAATATCAACGATCTTCGCTATCGCACTCCAGAA
>CAYVTD010000071.1:0-7627 GCA_964454445.1 uncultured Hyphomicrobiales bacterium | reverse complement strand
CTTAGAATCGATATTCCTTTACCAGCAAATTATAAACAATCGTACGACAATGGAGTATTTGTAACAGATGTATGGGATGATATCCGAGAATTGACTTCGGGGTATTATGCAGGTGATGAAGCAATTAGAGACGGGAAAGGCGTGCGCTTCCATAAGCAACAATCTCCAATCGCTCTATTACTCAGGATCATTTTATCATCTTCGATGCCAAATGATCTCGTATTTGACCCTTTTACTGGGACTGGTACTTCGCTAGTAGTAGCAAAACAATTGGACAGGAAGTTTTTGGGAATTGAAATCGACCCAAATAATGTTAAATGTATAGAAAACAGACTAGCAAGTATTCAGAAATCGGATAGTATCAATAAGTTCTTTAAATATTATAAATATACTGACAATATTAATGCGATTTGGCAAAGCGATATAAACAATGCAGTAGAATTGAACCACAAACAAACAGAATCAACTTTATTTGCATAACTTATGTACTCAATCTATCATTTTTTTTATGCTCTTAATAAGCAGAAAACAAGTTTTTTTTAAATAAATAATCTTGAAGATTTTCCTTTTGATAATGAACTTCTTGCTTGTAAAAATGTTGGAGTTTTTCCAGATATTGCTCTTAAACTAAATGAAGACCGGAGAAGATTTTCCGGTGGAGAATTTATCGAATTGAAAGATAGTAAATCATATTCTATTTCTTCCTTTAATTCAACAATACCTACGGGTAAAAAGAGTATTGATAAAGTAATCACAAGCGAAAACAGTTCAATCTTCAAACAGATGGAAATCGCTGGAAACAACGTATATTCACTATCAGAAAGAGATGTTTTTTACTTGATCCGCGGGAGAAAACAAAGTAATTTAAAAGTATGCCTTGTCCACGGTTCTTTTTTTGAGACAATTAGCAAAGAGAAATTGATTAGTTACTCATTTTTACAGGTTTTTGAAGAAAGAATGAAAGAAAAAGGCAAAGTTGTTAATGATGATTTAAAAGAATTAATATATGAGGTTTTTTCTGAGCAAAACAATTTCAGCAAAGTCAGAAATGTTGAAAAAGCATCTGTCAAATTAAGGTTTAGGATTATGACTGAAGTAAAAACAGAGGGAAACTTACTCAATTCAAAAAAATACCCTGAAATCCTTGATAATACACTGAATTTACTTGTTCCTTGCCATTGTGAGACAGATGAAAAATTAATTAAAGAAAATTTCAAATCTGTTTTTGCTAAGGAAGAGCGAAAGGAATACAAAATATTTAAGATAAAACACCATTTAAATGGTTTTTTTATAGTTTTTCAAACCAGTATCAAAAAATTTATTAACTAAAAAAAAGGGAACTTATGAACACTCAGAATTATATCCAAATCGAAAACGAATTTGGTGCGCATAACTATCATCCATTGGATGTAGTGATTAACAGGGCAGAAGGATGCTGGGTTTATGATGTCGATGGCAAGAGATATTTGGATTGCCTGGCGGCTTATTCCGCTGTAAACCAAGGACATTGCCACCCAGCTATAAAAGCCGCATTTTTAGAGCAAGTAGATAAAGTAACGCTTACAAGTCGCGCTTTTCGCAACGATAAACTGCCTATGCTCTATAAAAAATTGAACGAAATGACCGGCTACGAAATGTCACTACCTATGAACTCAGGCGCTGAAGCCGTCGAAACAGCAATTAAAACTGCAAGGCGCTGGGCTTATGATGTTAAAGGTGTTGAAGATGGCAAGGCTGAAATTATCGTTGCTGACGGTAATTTCCACGGAAGAACCACGACAATCGTCGGTTTTTCGACTGATCCTCTTTCTTATACAGGCTTTGGACCATATTGCACAGAGGCATTTCCTATTCATAAATATGGCGATTTAGATGATTTGAAGTCAAAAATCACTAAGAATACTGCCGCCATCATGGTCGAACCAATCCAAGGCGAAGGTGGAATAATAATACCTCCAGACGGTTATTTAAAAGGTATCGAAAAACTGTGCCGCGAACACAATATCTTGTTTATCTGCGACGAAATCCAGTCGGGTCTTGGCAGAAGTGGCAAGTTATTCGCTTTTATGTATGAAGGTGTTAAGCCCGACATCGTAATTATTGGCAAGGCACTTTCAGGTGGATTCTATCCTGTGTCGGCAATTCTATCTCACAAGTCGGTTCTTGGAGTAATTAAACCTGGTGAGCATGGTTCAACTTTCGGTGGAAATCCTCTTGGTGCGGCTGTCGCCATCAAGGCACTTGAAGTTATCGAAGAGGAAAAGCTTATCGAAAGGAGCACTGAAATTGGCAATTACTTTATGGAAAAATTAAGAGCAATAGATTCTTCACATATTAAGCTTGTTCGTGGCAGGGGTTTGTGGATTGGCTTCGTCCTTGATAGAAAAGCCCGTCCTTATTGCGAAATGCTCAAAGAAGAAGGCATCCTTTGCAAAGAAACTCACGAAAACATTATCAGGTTTGCCCCTCCACTTATTATCACAAAAGAAGAAATAGATTGGGCTATAGAGAAAATCAATAAAGTAGTGAAAGCATTAGATTAAATAAATCTTGCAATATATGGGCTACACTTTCAAAGTGTAGCCCATCTTATAAGATAACCTGTCTAAATAAAAAAAATGATTACGATAAGTCAGACAATTCTTAGAAAAACATATATAAAACAAAAGCAAACAATTATTTACAGTTGAGTTACAAAAAGGCTCGCTATTTTTAATAAACATAATGATCTATAGGAGATATGATGAAAAATAAAGTTATTATCCTTGGGGCAGCAGGTCGCGATTTCCATAATTTCAACGTTGTCTATCGCACTGACCCAAACACAGAAGTTGTTGCCTTTACAGCCACACAGATTCCCGACATTGACGGAAGAATGTATCCTCCGGCACTCGCTGGTGAGTTTTATCCGGCTGGTATTCCAATCAAAGCAGAAGAAGAACTCGAAGCACTAATCAAAAAATTTGGCGTTGATGAATGTGTTCTGTCATATAGCGATCTACCTTATGATACAGTTATGCATCTCGGTAGCAGGGTGATGGCTGCCGGATGCAAATTCTCGATGCTCGGCTCGTATCCGACAATGATTAAATCAACAAAACCAGTAGTTTCTGTTACTGCTATCAGAACTGGCTGTGGTAAGAGCCAAACTACCCGCGAAGTTGTTCGTTCTTTAATGGGAATGGGACTGAAGACTGCATCAATTCGCCATCCCATGCCTTATGGAGATTTGGAAAAACAGAAAGTTCAACGTTTCGCCGAGCTTGCTGACCTTAAAAAACACGAATGCACCATCGAAGAAATGGAAGAATACGAACCACATATCGAAATGGGTTCAATTATTTATTCTGGTGTTGATTATGAAGCGATTTTACGCGAAGCAGAAAAAGAAGCTGATGTAATTATCTGGGACGGCGGTAATAACGATATGCCCTTTTACAAACCCGACATTTCCATAGTTGTCGTCGATCCTTTACGCCCAGGACACGAGATCGGATATTATCCCGGAGAAGTCAATCTTCGTATGGCTGATGTTGTTGTGATGAATAAAATTGATTCTGCCTATCCAGAAGATATGGAGATAGTTCTCGACAATATAAGAGAGTATAATCCAAAAGCAAAGGTTATTCTCGCCGCTTCATCGATTTTAGTTGATAACCCTGAATTGATTAACGGCAAAAGAGTCCTCGTTGTCGAAGATGGACCAACGCTTACCCACGGTGAAATGGATCTCGGTGCTGGCACTGTTGCAGCTCGTCGTTATGGCGCTGTCGAACTTATCGATCCTCGCCCATACATTGTCGGTAAACTTGAAGAAACATTTGAAAAATATCCTGAAATCGGCTCTTTGTTGCCTGCTATGGGCTATGGCGAACAGCAAATGAAAGACCTCGAAGCAACTATTGCTAATACTGAATGCGAATCAGTAGTAATAGGCACGCCAATTAATCTTGGAAGATTCATCAAAATAGACAAGCCGAACACTCGCGTTTATTATGAATTAGTAGAAATTAGCTCGCCCAAGATTGCTGATATTCTCAAGGTAGAAATACCTAAGATTAATAAATAAACCTTTTATCCCCCCCTTGCTTGCAAGGGGGGATACAATTCGTAGATTATTCAGTGAGGTAAATCTCGCCCCAACTGCTTGCAAGCAAAGGGGGTATTCTAATAGAACAAGCACCTGCTCAAGGCTTAACCTTGAGACTGTCTCAAAAGGATTATTATTTGTATAATTTGTCAGGCAAAGATGCCTAACCCCCTAGAAACAATTATATCTGGTAGAACAGAAATTCTTGTCTGTTCGGGGTAATATTGGTTATGAGACAACCTCTACGTTTTACTCTCAAGTTTTTCGCTATCGACTAATGTTCTCGTATGCCTTTGCTAAATACTTGTAACATTAGCCGTCAAAACTCAATGATACACCCTCTCTTGCTTGTAAGGGAGGGCAGGGGAGGAGTATAAATCCTACGATTAGGAGAAAAGAAAAGCAAAGAGACAATGCCTGTTTACCATTTCAAAATATTAATCTCGTCCACATTGGCGGTCTTTTTCAAGCGAAAAACAGCTAAAACAATCGCCAAACCGACGGCGGCTTCGGCGGCAGCCAGAGCCATTATGAAAAAGACAAATATCTGACCATCGGGATTGCCAAGTTGTTGCGAAAAAGCTACAAGTGTCAAGTTAACCGAGTTGAGCATTAGTTCGATGGACATAAAAATGACGATTGCGTTGCGACGGGAAACCACGCCAACAGAGCCTATCGTAAAAAGAATTCCTGAAAGGATTAGATAATACTCGAGGGGTACATGCGTAAACATATTTTTTCCAAATTTATATAGATTATTTTTCCGATTTAATTAATTCTTCTTTTTGCTAATAAAACTGCTCCGACTATAGCTGCAAGCAACAAAACACCAATAGCTTGGATTGGAACGAGATAGTTTGCAAACAAAACCTTGCCGATTGCTTCGATAGTGCCTTGATCGATAGATTCCTTTGTTATAAACTCCTTATGTAAGGAAACGCTCATATAAATTGCTATAAATTCGACAATTAACACAGCGGCAAAAAGACCACCAACAATCTTGCGAGTGTTAAATCCTTCGCTGTCCAACTCTCTTTCTTTACCAAGATTAAGCAGCATTATCACAAAAACTACAAGCACCATAATAGCACCGGCATATACAAGTATCTGCACAACAGCAACGAATTGCGCCTGCAGGGTAAGGTAAAGACCTGAAAGCATAAAGAAATGGAAAATAAGAGCTATCGCCGATGCAACGGGATTCTTGCTGGTAATTGTTACAATTGCGCTTGCCACAGCAAGCGTGGCGAGTATCGTAAAAAACAAATATTGAGCTTCCACTACTTTTTCCTGTCTAATAATGCCAAATACATATAAGTATCAAAATTAACAAAAAATATCCATTGTTTCAAGTCATTTTTGCAATTAATTATATTTTTTTTCAAATATTTTGCGATTTGTAAAAATATCCATCTTTGAATGCCCTTAAAACAGTTCGAACATCACCCAGCGACTTGCATCGCAAAAGCCATTTTATCAAATAACCGAAAGGCCTTATTTTTCTGACGGCAGAATTGCCGTGCAGCTTGTCGATTGCTATGATGTTGCGAACATAATAATAAAGCTTCCAGCCAAGCGCTGTTCTTGGGTTTTCATAATCGAGTTGACGTCTCAGCACCGCGTCGCGTACAATGACAATAGAAAAACCATTTTTCAATGCTCTTATGAAAAATTCTGTATCATCGCCATAAATAAAAAAAGGCTTTTCCGGGAGGCCGATTCTTTCGACTATCTCCCGACGAAAAAGTGGTCCCTCGAAGGTGATGCCTTCAGCAGAAATAATCTCATTTTGCAAATCTTCCTCGGAAATAATACCATTCCAAATACTTTTCAATGGATTATTCAGGTTGAAACGTAGAACATCGTTAAAATATGGTTTGTTCTCTCTTGTATAGCGCAGGGGTGCCCTGACAGCAGAGATAGTTTTTGCATTGAGCAGTTTTTCGAGGCAATCCTCGTCGGGGACAACGTCGTCGTCCATAGTCCAGATCCATTCTGCAGCGCTTTCATAGCAATGTTTTATGCCGGTAAACTGCCCACCAGAGCTGCCCGTATTTTCTTGCGTTATAACTATTATTTCGTCTTGCAATGCGAGCCATTCAGCAGTACCGTCGCTACTCGAGTTATTAATTATAAAAATTCTTTCGGGCTTGCGAGTTTGGTTTTTAACTGCTGAAACGACTTTTTTCAGCAATTCGAGACGATTGTATGTTACAACGACAGCGGCTACTCTTTCCATTCTTAAAAACTTTTTATTTCGTAAACACTTTTGTCTTTTTGAGAAAGAATATATTCCCAAAATATATTAGTGCCTTGGCGATGCGAGGGAAGAATGCAATATTTGGTGCTAACTTCAGAATTAAGCCATCGGAAATCTATATGCTCGCTGGAAAGCTTAAGTTGAAGTTTATCTTCGACAAGTACGCCAAACACCGGCGAACAGCATATCATATCGCAAGAGGCATCAAAAAACGTTGCAATATAAGGAATTGTCCAAAGGCGTTTTGGTTTTAAACTCGTTTCCTCGTTTAGCTCTCGCAAGGCTGCTTGTAAAGCTGTTTCACCATTCTCAATCTTTCCGGTAATAACTTGCCAGATAAGAGGATAAGGAGAAGCCTCCGATCGGCGAAGCACCAGAAACTCGTAATCATTCAAAAAAGTATTGTAAGCGACAACGTGAAGTTGAATAGTATTTGAAATAAATCCAGGCATATTTATTACTCCTGTTCTTTTTAAAAATATCTCTTTGAAAAGTATTCACTTGCCAAGAAATCAAATTTAGCAATTATTCAGTTAAAAATGTAAAAAAGCATGCAAGTATTTAATCTATAATATTTCATTGTTGTTTATTTATTTTAAAATTTTAAAAATTAATTTGGTTATTTATTGAAAATTCATTAATTTAAAACACATTTCTTAAGGGGGGAAATGTATTTTCTATATTTAATAAAACACATAATTGATAATATATAAGGGGTTAACTTATGCAAGTCCTTGAGATTATTAGCTTTGAGCATGGTAAAAGCCAGAATATTCCTCTTCTTTTACAACCTGTCTCAGCTGGCAAGCCAATTCCTGCTGATTCGGAAATCGACAAGTATATTGATCTGAATGAGTTTCTAGTCGAGCATCCTGCAGGAACATTTTTTGCTAAAGTAAATGGCGACTCGCTTAAAAGCATTGGCATTTCCGATGGCGACATCTTGGTTGTCGATACTATCCGCGCCCCAATGAACAACAATCTCGTTATCGTAACCATCAACGACGAACTGACAGTAAGAGTTTACAAGGAGATTGACGGTGAGATTATCCTCCAAACGCATCTCGACCAGTTTATTCCGTTAAAAATCGGCGATAGTTTTGAATATATGATTGAAGGAGTTATTACAAAATCAATCCATTCTTATTAGAATTATTAGATTAAGCTTATGAAAATAGAAAAAATATTAAAAGTTAAAACTAAATATAGCTTTGAAGCTCCTATGGTTTTAGCTCATTTTGGTAAAGATGATTCTAAAGATAAAAAATCATCACTTC
>CAYVTD010000070.1:0-7691 GCA_964454445.1 uncultured Hyphomicrobiales bacterium | reverse complement strand
GAAAAGCAATCAGGGGTATTTAAACTTTTAGGTATTTGCAACGAAGGTGGGAAAAGGTTATTTAATCCAAACGGCAAAGCAATAAATATGATGATCATATCACCAAACAAGCACAATTAATCTGAAATTGAACACTGCGAAATACAGCAACGGTCTTTATTTCATACAATTACAAACACCGACGATAATAAAGCGAGAGAAATTGATGATAATGAAATAAAGCAAAATTATTCAATTATGAAAAAAAGTTAAATGTTACTTATTATACTATTTTAGAGAAACAAATTTTTTTATTCTAATTATTTATATTTCATATATTTAACTTATTTTTATTTCTAATTCCATTTTTTAGAATATCAAAAAGTTTTCTTTCTAATGAATAATTTGGGTTAATAAATCATATTTTTTACAAATACTTGATTTATTGTAATTTAGTATTTTTCTTTTTTAATCATACAATATTGAAAAAAAAAATCTAAATAAACAACACGATTTCTACAAAATACCTTAACAATCATTTCTTGTTGTTTTTTATTTGGTTAATTTTCTTAATTCCTTAATTTTGACAAATATTTTTTTATAAAAAATAGACAAATGTTTAAACGCCATAAATAATTAAATCTTAAAACAATGAATGAAAGTATAATATTTTTTTCAAATGTTTTCCATAACTGTCATTATTAACTTATAAAGAATTGCTCTATGAACAACTTAATCTATTTGGTTCCTGTTGCTGGCATAATAGCTATGCTTTTCACATATTTTCGGACTGTTTGGGTAAAGAAACAAGACCCTGGCAATGAAAAAATGCAAAATATTGCAAAATTCATCTCAGATGGCGCAATGGCATTTTTAAAAGCTGAGTATTCGGTTATCGCTATCTTTTTAGTAGTAGTAGCTGTCTTGCTAGCTATTCAAGGCTCAATGTTAGCAGAGTCTTCGTGGCTAGTGGCTGTGTCTTTTGTCTGTGGCGGTTTTTGCTCTGGTTTGGCTGGCTGGATAGGCATGAACGTCGCTACCAAATCGAATGTACGCACCACTAATGCGGCTCGCTATGGTTTAAATGACGCTTTGAAAATTGCCTTTGCAGGCGGTTCTGTTATGGGTATGGGTGTCGTTGGTTTAGGCGTTATCGGTCTTAGTGCCCTTTTCATAATATATAGCGATTTGTTTGGAACCGATTCAGATCAAGCTGTTCTTCGCGTAGTAACAGTTGTTACCGGGTTCTCTTTTGGTGCTTCTTCAATCGCTTTGTTTGCCAGAGTTGGCGGTGGCATTTATACCAAAGCTGCAGACGTTGGTGCCGACCTCGTTGGCAAAGTCGAAGCCGGAATTCCCGAAGATCACCCATTGAACCCCGCTACCATAGCAGATAATGTCGGCGACAACGTCGGTGATGTAGCCGGTATGGGTGCGGACTTGTTTGAATCTTATGTCGGGGCAATAGTAGGTACTATGGTTTTAGGAGCAGCGTTTTACAGTTTACCTGAATTTCAATCTTCTGGATTGGCATTTGGTGGCTTGTCAGCAGTAGTTCTTCCTTTATTACTTGCAGCAGTTGGTATATTAGTTTCCATTTTCGGTACATTCTTCGTTAGAGTAAAAGAAGGAGGCAATCCCCAAGCAGCTTTAAATATTGGAACATTCTTAGCCGCTGGGGCAATGGTCGTATTTTCATATTTTATTATTGATTGGGCATTACCTGCTAGATGGTCTGTTGCAAACGTTGCACTTTATGGCAGACATACTGATATTAGCTCTTTAGGTGTTTTCCTTTCCACAATTATTGGTCTTGCCGCTGGTGTTGCTATCGGTTTGATAACTGAGTATTTTACAGGACTTGGCAAGCCACCTGTTAGACGAATAGCACAACAATGCTTAACTGGTGCAGCCACCAATATCATCGCAGGTTTAGGAACTGGTATGCTTTCAACAGCCTTGCCCGTTTTGGTTATTGCCTTTGCCATTGTTGGCTCTTATGAATATGCAGGTTTATATGGAATCGCCATCGCTGCCGTTGGTATGCTTGCAACTACAGGAATCCAGTTGGCTGTTGATGCTTATGGTCCTGTATCCGACAACGCCGGAGGCATTGCTGAAATGGCTGAATTACCCAAAGATGTCAGGTCGAGAACCGACAAACTTGATGCAGTCGGCAATTCTACAGCTGCCATCGGCAAAGGCTTCGCTATTGGCTCTGCTGCTTTGACCGCTTTGGCTCTTTTCGGTGCTTTTATGACAACCTCAGGCATAACTGTTATTGATATATCAAATGCTTATGTTATGGCGGGTCTTTTCATCGGTGGCATTATGCCCTTTGTCTTCTCTGCTCTTGCTATGAACGCTGTAGGACGTGCTGCTATGTCTATGATTAAAGAAGTAAGGCGTCAATTTTCTGAAATCCCCCAATTGAAAGCAGCACTTGCTTTAATGAAAAAGCATGGTGAAAAAGAAGTATCAGAATGGCCTAAAGAAGATATAAAAGTATATGAACAAGCTGAAGGTAAAGCCGAATATGCTAAATGTGTTCAAATTTCAACTAAGGCATCAATTAGACAAATGATTCTTCCCGGCTTGCTTGCAGTTGTTGTTCCTGTTGTTTTTGGTCTAATTTTTGGACCTGAACCTCTGGCTGGCTTACTCGCAGGCGTTACAGTTGTTGGTGTTTTGATGGCAATCTTCCAAGCAAATGCCGGCGGTGCCTGGGACAACGCAAAGAAAATGTTTGAAGAAGGAGTTGAAATCGATGGTAAGATGTATTACAAAGGTTCTGAACCACATAAAGCCGCTGTTACCGGTGATACCGTAGGTGATCCTTTCAAAGATACTTCTGGTCCATCAATTAACATTCTCATTAAATTGATGTCCATCGTTGCTTTGGTTTTAGCAGCAATGATTGCTGTTAAGTAAATATATTATATCCCTCCAACCCCCCTTGCAAGCAAGGGGGGCTGTTTCATTTTTATTGAACAAGCATCTGCTCTATGCTTAACCTTCGGAAAGTTTTACTTTGATACGCTTTACTCTCAAGTTTTTCTCTATCGGCCAGTGTTCTTGTATGCCTTCGCTAAATGCTTGATATATTTGCCATCTAGACTGAATAAAACAAGCATGCTTGCTCTGCTAGTGAGGGCAGGAGAGAGATCTTTTTTAAAGTTATATTTATCCATTAAAAGGTCAAAAACATTCTTTATAATGAATAATTTGGGATTAATTTTATTCTTTGTTTTATTGTAATAATTATCATTTTTTCCAAAAAGAAGGAGCTAATAGGATAATAATTGTGAAAATTTCCAATCTGCCAATTAGCATTAAAAAGGATAAAAGCCATTTGCCGAGGAAATGAATGCTAGAAAAGTTACCAATTGGTCCCACAGCGCCGATGCCTGGACCAATGTTATTAATTGTAGCAGCTACGGCACCAATAGATGTATATAAATCCGCGCCTAAAAAAGTTAAAGTCAAAATACTCAAAGCCGTAATAGCCATATATATCACAAAAAAACCTGCTACATTAGCTATGATCTTCCTGTCAACAATTCTGTCATTCATTTTTATCGGCACGACAGCACTTGGATGGAGCAATCTGATGATTTCGCTGTTGGCAAACTTTAACAAGAGATAAATCCTCATCACTTTTAAGCCTCCAGCAGTGGAACCAGCACAGCCGCCAATGAACATTAAAAATACGAGAATAACTTGAGAGCTTAAAGACCACTTCTCATAGTCCGCCGTAGCAAATCCTGTCGTGGTGATGATAGACACAACTTGAAATAAAGAATATCGAATGCTTTCGACGAAGTTGTAATGATTGTTAATGAAGATATCAGCAGCAATGATAAGTGTAGAGCCGGCAATAATATAGATAAAATAACGAAATTCGCGATTCTTTAAATATACGGAAAAATTCCCTTTAAGCCCATGATAGTGCAAAGAGAAATTTGCACCTGCGACAATCATAAAGAAAGTTATAATATAATCGATGATGGTACTATGATATGCGGCAACGCTCGAGTTTTTAATCGAAAACCCACCAGTAGCCATTGTGCCAAAGGTATGGCAAAGAGCATCGAATAAAGTCATACCTGCGAAAAGTAATAAAACACATTCAATAACTGAAATAACAATATAGACGAACCAAAGAATCTTAGCTGTCATCATAATGCGTGGGGCGAGCTTGTCCACAACGGGACCTGGAACTTCTGCCTTGAATAATTGCATTCCTCCAACACCCAAAAATGGCAATATTGCGATTGTTAGAAGAATGATGCCCATACCGCCAATCCAATGAGTCAGACTGCGCCAGAATAAAATGCCTTTCGGAATGACTTCAACGTCTGTAAGAATAGAAGAGCCGGTTGTGGTAAAGCCTGACACAGTTTCGAAAAAGGCATCAGTGTAATTGGGAATTGCTCCAGAGATTATAAAGGGTAGTGAGCCAAATGCCGAGAGTGCAAGCCAACCGAAGGCAACAACAGCAAAACCTTCTTTAGGGCGAAGATCTTCACTTTTCTTTGTTTTGACAAACGAGAGCCAGCCAAAGAGCAAAGTAATTATTGCTGAAATTAGAAAAGACAGAGTATCTGAGCCTCCATAATATATCGAAAAGGGTATGGGGAGCAACATTGCTGCCGAAAGAAAGATAAGCAAAGCACCAACAACTCTTAGAACAATTCTAATTCTCATTTTGACAGCTCTGAAAATTGTTTAATTAAAATAGTTTCTCAACATTTTTTACAGCATTAGGCAGTGAAAAGACAACTACTTTGTCGCCTGTTTCAATATGAGTCGAGCCAGTTGGAATCTCGAGAGCATCGCCTTTTAAAACCGCAGCAATGATCGCATTTTTTGGGAAATCGGTGTACATCAAGGGATTTCTGATGATTTTTGAACTATTGCTAGCAATAAATTCGATGATTTCTGCATTTAATCCGGGCAATTGGGCGAAAAAGGCAACATTTTTCTTTCTTATGAACTGCTGGATAGCATTTACAGCTATCAATTCTTTACTAACAGCGGCGTCCATTCCTATGGAAGGAGCTAATGACATATAATCAGTTTTTCTGAGGAGGGTTACTGTACGCTGGACTTCGAGATGTTTGGCAAGCAAGCTGGTTAAGATATTCGCTTCGTCGTCGCCTGTAACTGCAACAAATTCATCCATTTCGCGTAGCCCCTCGAAAACAAGAAGGTCAATATCAGTCCCATCGCCATATAATACCAGACTGTGTTTGAGCTCTTCAGAAAGCGAGAGTGCTTTCTTTGAATCGCTTTCGATAATTTTTATGTTTACTTCTTTTTCAAGTGCTTTAGCTATAAATCTACCGACTTGACCGCCTCCTATAATCATAATATTCTCGATTTTTGCATCTTTTTTGCCGAAATGGCTTAAGGCAGTATTCAAATAGTCTGGGTCGCAAATGATAAATATCTGATCGCCAGGTACAAGTCGGTCATTACCGCGAGGTATTATAGTTATCTCTCTTCTTTTGACAGCAACAATCCTCATTTGAGGATTGCCGATAACTTTCCCAAGATCTTTTAAAGGAACATCTAATATCTTTGCAGTGTTTTCTAGCCTAATGCCAAGTAATTGTATTCTACCTTGGTCGAATTCTATAAAATCGGTGGCATTCGATTGGCGTATCAATTTCACAATAGCATTGGCTACGAGTCGCTCAGGATGGATTAAAAAATCGGCGCCAAGCTCGCCATTGGTTAATATTGCTTTGTCTGATGAATACTCCGGATTGCGAACCCTTGCTATGGTAAGGGGATTACAAATTTTTTTTGCAACCAAACAAGCAATAAGATTAACTTCGTCGTTGTTTGTTAGGGCGGCAAACACATCAACTTTATTAATATTAGCTTCAAGCAAGGATTGATAACTAGTGCCTGTGCCAAAAGAAACAGAAATATCCAGATGCTCGCGGGCATATTCAACTTTTTTTATATCATTGTCGAGCATAGAAATATTGTGTCTGTCTTTGGCAAGTTGCTTTGCAAGATTGAACCCAACTGCACCAGCACCAACAATTAAAATATTCATAAACAGCTTAAACGCTTAATGATTTTTGTCTTTCGGTTTGCATTTTGTCATAATCAGTAAGGAATTGCTGTAAACCAGCATCTGTAAGGGGATGCTTCAGAGATTGCATTAACACTTTATAGGGTACGGTAGCTATATCTGCTCCTGCCTTAGCCGATTGAATTATATGTATTGGATGTCTAATAGAAGCGGCAATAATCATGGAATCGTACCCATGAATGTCCCATATCTCACAAACATCTTCAAGAACTCTATTGCTATCGTCAGCAATGTCGTCGAGTCGCCCCATAAAAACTGAAACGTAAGTAGCCCCGGCATTAGCGGCGGCAATTGCTTGAGTAGCACTAAAAACGAGCGTTACGTTGGTCGGTATTTCCTTCTCCGAGAGTACTTTGACTGCAGCAAGCCCTGCTGGAATCATTGGTATCTTAATTGTTGCCTCGGGAAACCAAGAAACAATGTCTTCGGCTTCTTTCAGCATACCTTTTGTCTCTGTTGAAATCACTTCTACTGACAAATGTCCACCAATGAGCTTGTGTATCTCTAATATTCTATCTTTAACATCAACAGAAGGGTCTTCTTTTGCAAGCAAACTTGGGTTTGTTGTTACTCCACTAATGAATCCGAGTTGTGCCGAGTAGCGTATATGCTCGATGTTTGCAGTATCAACATATAGTTCCATATCTTCTCCTTATAAAAAAACAATAAATGAGTATTCATTATTTGCAAATATCCAAAACTTTTTCATTCAATTCGGTATTATAACAATAAAGCTCGAGCCTTTGCCTAATTCGCTTGAAACAGTAATCGTTCCACCATGCTTCCCGGCAAATTCCTTGCATAGTATTAACCCCAGACCAGTACCTTTTTCCTCGCCTGTTCCAACAGTTGTATGGCTGACATCGATTCTAAAAAGTTTTTTTATATCCTCTTTAGAAATTCCAACGCCGGTATCTTTTACTATTATCTCTGTGTGCATTTTCTTCTTTATGGCTTTTAAAGTAACCGTCCCGCCTTCATTTGTAAATTTGATAGCATTTGTCATAAGGTTGCGGATAATCGTCTCGAGCATATTGTAATCAGCAACCAATTGAATCTCCGGATCGACATCTGCTTTTAACTTGATATTCTTTTTGTCAGCAAGCATCTTAAGTAAATAAACACTGCTAATAGCGATTTCGTAAAGAGAGACATTTCTTGGATTATACGTTATTTTTCCAGTCTGCGAGCGAGCCCAATCCAATAGATTTGTTAATAAATCGAAAGAGCGGTTTGCTGAATTTTTTATATCCATAATGCCATTCTTAATGTCTTCCAAGTCGAGAGTGTCGAAATTTTCTGATAAATACTTGCTAAGAGTAAGCATCACATTAAACGGATTCTTCAGATCGTGTGAGATAATAGAAAAGAATTTGTCTTTAGTTTCGTTAAGCAACTTCAGTTCTCTTTCCGAATCTGTTAGCTTTTGGTTGAGTTCCATAAGCGTTATTGCATCTTCTTCCATTGTTTTATTCGATTGATGCAATTCTTTTACGAGTCTTCTCAACTCCTCTTCATAACGTTTTCGCTGGATGGCAAGCTCTATCTGCCCCGAAATAAACTCTAGAATTTCTAGATGTTTAATGGTAAAAGCATCTGGGTT
>CAYVTD010000069.1:0-8493 GCA_964454445.1 uncultured Hyphomicrobiales bacterium | reverse complement strand
AAGCTATTGCATATTTAAATGAAAAGCCCGCTGTTAAAAAATAGCGGGCTTTTTTTTTATCATATTTTTTATAATTTAAATAAATATTGGATTTACAAAAATAATTTAGTCGATTAAAATCTTTTTTGTGATGGAGCTGTAGTTAGTTTTAAAACTTAATAAATACATTCCTGAAGGGATTTTTTGCATAAAGGTAATGAGAGAAGTAAAATCATTAATTTTGATATAAGAATATAAATCTTTTGATACTATTCCTCCTTTGGCATCTATTAATTCAAAGTTATTATTAATCGAAAAAACATTTGGTGATATTATATAGAAAGATTCAGTGCAAGGATTTGGAAAAACTACAATTTGAGTATTAAAATAATTTCTATCTTCAATACTTTCTATACTTGGATTACCTTCGAAAGCACCGATAGAAGGAGGATTTTTGAAAGCATTACCTTCAAAATCGAGTACTGCATAATCAATCTTTTTTCCCTTACCTATCGCAGGCGAATTAGCATTTAAACGAAAATCGGATACTGAATCAAAAAACAATGGATCTTGCCCTTTGATACCATTTAATTCTTCGACAGGTATGTTTGGATTGCGCCAAGCTGGTTCATCGGCATTAAACCAAAGATTATTATTGAAAACAAATGTTTCTGGCTGAGTTTTATCGCCAATATTAATCGCAGGTTTAACAGAATTTGCATTAAGATAAAAAATATTATTTGTTACTTCATTGTTAGAGCATTTGCTAATCCCGTCATTATTGTTTTCTTGTAATATCCTGATTGCCCATTTCCCGGGGAAAACAATAGTATTATTAATAGCTTTTGACTGAATAGCACCAACAAAAGCAAGCGGAGCTACAGAACCAATGAATATATTGGAATGGATAAGCATATTCGCAGCTTCATAAGGGGCATCAAGAGGACGAAAATATGGCTCGCCTGTACTCCCCCCTATGTTAATACTTCTCTGGCCTCCGTTAATAAATGTATTGTATCGAATAACAGTTCCTTCGGAGCCACCTTTTGCTTGAATACAATTAGAACCAGCATTTTCGAATCTGCAATTTTCAATAATTCCACGATGACAGCCAACCATATCAATCAAGCTACCGCCCGGTGAACCGTTTAGAAAGAGACAGTTTCTAATTTCAAAATCATCAAGACCTGATAATTTTAATTCGTCATTATTGCCGGAAGCATCTATATTATGCCAGATACAGTTTTCAATTATGATATGATGCGTTGGAGTTGAATAATCACCTCCATCGTCAATATTAACTCCATTTCCCTTTTGCTCTCGAAACTGCAAGCCTGAAATCTTCATATAACAACAATCTGAAAATTGAATAGCATTGTTGCCTCCAACGAAGAGAACATCTTTATCCTTTTCAGCAATAATTACAATTCTTTTATCTTCTTCCCCACACAATTTGTTAATCCACAAGCCACCAGAATACACACCTTCAAGAATTTTAATTGTATCTCCCGGCATAGCTACATCGGCAGCACCGTTTAAATTCGGGTAATCGCCCAAATTACCGACAGTTATGGTATTACTGAATAATTGTTGGGACATAAAAAGTAAAACGAGTATAATAGTAATTCTTTTCATAATGTTTTCCTAATACTTGTGTAACATATAGTCTTTTACTGCATTACAATAATACAAAAATAATTTTAAACTAAGAAAAACCAATAATTTGATACATCGTTTATGAATTAAGTAAATGGTGATAGTATCGCTCAATACTGACTTAATGCAATATTGAAAGCATAAGAACGTATAAATAATGTCTTATATATTTGGAAAAAACAAGAATTATGAGAGGAATTTTAAAGTTTCTAATAATATTATCATTTTGCACAATGAGTGCAAAAGCTTATGAAATGTTTTTTGCACAAGGCACAATGAACTTTCAAATTGGCTTTGGCTACGGCAGTGGCAAATCACTATTTGATTTGAAAGAAAAGAAAATCGATAAGTTACATGCTTACGAGGTCGCAGGCTTCGATTCTTTGGCATACCATTATGAATTGGGCAGTTATCTCATAAACTTTGGTTTTGCATATAGTATTACTGACAGGTTAAGTGCTGGCTTTAGTTTGCCATTAGCTTATAATTCACTTGAAGAAACTTATGATAAAAATAATGACAATGAATATCCATTAGACAGTAATAAAAAGCCATTAACCCGGAAATCATATTCTCTTTTTCAACCAGATTATTATGCCATTTCACTTAAATATGAGCTTAGCAAAGGAACTTTCTATTCTTCACTTTTGAGCGAATTGCGTGTTCCACCAGGATTTCACTACGGAGTGTTTGACGATAAAAACTATGATTTTTTAAGCGATGGTTCACTGCAGTTCATTTTGGGTGGCAATGTTGGTGCTAATTTAGATGGTTTGCGGATTGGGGCTAAAACAATGTATTATTTCAGAGCTGAAGAGTTTACTGATCAGCTTTTAGCAACTGTCGAGCTTGGGCTTTCCACTGTCGAAGATACCGAGTTAAGTGTATTTTTTACAAGAGTGGTGAGCACAGAAAGCTGGAGAAATGTTGTTGTCATCGATCCACGTAGAAGTATTATTCAAGAAGATATTAGTATATTTGGTGTAAACTTTGAAATGCTAGTGAATAACGAATATATTTTCCATTTTTTATATAAACTACCTCTTGCTGGGAAAAATACTTTAAATGTTGGAGGTTTTTACTTAGAATTTTCGTACTTAGTAAAATAATTTTTTTTGTTAAATTATTTTTTTCATATATTAGATTACTATATAGCAACACATAGGAGAAAAACATAAGCAACAATCTCAAAATAATACTATTTTCGCTAAGCACGCTTGCCATTATGTTCCTCTCATTGCTAATCGAGGCATTAGGAAGCGACAACGAAGAGCAAAAGCAATCAAACAACAAAAAGTATTGCTATAACTCAATTATTGAGGAATTTGACAAAAGCAAATATTATAAATTTGAAGAGACGGGCACATCATCACATTACGGCAATTGTTTTCACAATCGCAAAACAGCAAGCGGCGAACTCTATGATATGCGGGACTTTACTGCCGCTCACAGGAAACTGCCTTTCGGAACGATTTTGCGTGTTACTAATCTGGAGGACAACAAGAAGGTGTTTGTAAAGGTTAGCGATAGAGGCCCATTCATTAGAAAAAGGATAATTGACTTATCGGGAGCCGCTGCTAATGAATTGGGTATTCGTGGTTTGTCGAAAGTTAAAATTGAAGGTCTTGTCATTCCTCAAGATACTGCATTGCCAGATATCAATCAAGAATATTATTTCGGATATTCTTATGAGCATAATCTAGTATGTTTTCCAGAGTCAATAATTAATTTTATTGATTCGACTGAAAGCTTAATTGAAGCAAACGATATGTACCCTTATTACATTAATATTTATCCAAATGACTTAATATATCTTTTTGTAAATATTAATAATACAAATAATAACGATGAAGAGGATTGTATCTATAAAATAGGTGTTATAAAAAAAATTAATGTCGAAATCAAGCTCACCAAATCGCAGATTATTGACAACTGACAAAAATGTCGAAAATAAGTAAATATATTCTGCGGCTACATATAGCTCCGTTTATTATGGGAACTTTCACAGTTCTCTTTTTATTTATATTCCAATTCTTTCTTATGCACATCGACAAGTTGGTGGGCAAGGGCTTGGACGAATGGGTAATAGTGCAACTAATCGTGTTGAATATAGCTTGGATGCTTGTTCTTGCCGTACCAATGGGTGTTTTATTCTCAACACTTATGTCGTTTGGCAGTATGGCTCAACACCACGAAGTAACAATAATTAAAGCATCAGGTGGCAGCTTGTTTCGAATGATGACACCTGTCGTGATTGGTGGTGTCATAATATCAGTTTTATTATTCTGGTTTAACGATTATGTACTGCCCGATGCTAATTTTCGGGCTAAATCGCTAATGCAAGATATCCGCAGAAAAAAGCCTACTTTTACTATCGAAGCCGGTAATTTTACGATGGATCTCGAAGGATATACCATTATAGCCCGTCAAGTCGATTCTTTGAGCGGGACCCTCAAAGGCGTAACAATTTATGACACGCGTGGTGTTAGCCCCCAAAGTATTATCTCTGCAGATACCGGCATAGTGCAGTTCTCTGCTGATATGTCGAAGCTTAAGCTTACGCTTTTTTCTGGGGAAATCGTGCAAGTGGTAGCCAATCAAGTTAAGAACTTAAGAAAGATTACATATAAAGATTATGAAATTCTTTTAGATGCTAGCGGATTTACATTTGAACGCTCAGATGCAGATTTAACCTCTCGAGGCGATCGTGAGATGAGCATAGCCGATATGCAAGCAATTGTTGATGAGGCTAATATGCTTAAGAATGAATCGAAAATGCAAATGTATGTCGAAATAAAGAATCATTATAATTATCTCCAAGGTAGTCAATACCTACCTACTTTGCCACAAGAAATACAAAAATATCGAAATACAGACATTAAAAGTCTTTATAAAGAAATTGATAATAAAGTAGAAAACAATAAACCAATATCCTTGGAAACTGCACTTGAAAAAGTCGATCAACGCCTGTCGTTTCTTGTTTCGATTATCAGCACAGATTCGGCTAGAGAAAAGGATTTCAAATTGCGCGCAAGTCGTTACGAAGTAGAAATTTATAAGAAATATGCAATACCTTTTGCTTGTTTGGTATTTGTTTTTGTGGGTTGTCCTTTGGGAATATATACTCGCGGCGGTAGTTTTGGTATAAGTGCTGCTATAAGCTTGGGCTTTTATCTTGTTTATTGGGCATGTCTTATCGGCGGTGAAAAACTTGCGGACAGGGGAATGCTCTCGCCTTTTTTGAGCATGTGGGCAGGCAACATCATTGTTGGCTTGCTCGGCTTAGTATTAACAATCCGCATAAACTACGAATCGTTTTATATTCCCTTCTTCCACAGCAAAAAATTATTAGACATTTAACTCCAAACTCCTAATTTCCAACAATTTCAGCCACAATAAGAGAAAAACCATCAATTAGTTCAGGCAATTTATTTACATCTTTTCCGCCGGCAGTTGCCAAATGTGGTTTTCCGCCTCCACCGCCACCGAGAATCTTTGCCGCAGCTCCGACAATCTTCCCAGCAGGTAGCTTTTGCTTTAAATCGTCAGTAACAACACAAGCAAGTTGAGCTTTTTCATTGATTATTGCAGCGAGTAACCCTATACCCTTCTTAGATAGAGAATTTCGCAATTCCTCAGCCATATCACGCAATTGATCAAGATTTTCGGCTTCGACTTGCTTGGCAACAATTCTTACTCCATTAATAGTTTTGGCATTTGTAATCCATTCAGAGTAAGACGCGCTCAACTCTTTTAGCTTTAAAGCAACTATCTCTTTTTCAAGTTGGTGCAGCTTATCTTGTAAATCTTCTTTTTCCTTGTGGGCATCTGTTAATTTATCTGATAAAGTATTAATATAATTTTCAACTCCCTGGCCAGTTACAGCTTCGATTCGGCGAATACCAGCGGCAATGGACGATTCAGATACAATTTTAAACAAACCAATCTCAGAAGTCCTTTTTACGTGAGTGCCGCCGCATAATTCCTGCGAGAAATCGTTGCCCATAGTAACAACACGTACTTCATCGCCATATTTATCACCAAAAAACATTTTGATATTCTTATTTTTCCTCGCTTCATCTAGTTTTAAAACTTCTGTTTGGACAGGCAAATTAGCGAGAATTTTATCATTAACCATTTTTTCGAGCCTACGGATTTCTTCGGAATTAACTTTGCTGAAATGGTTGAAGTCAAATCGCATATAATCAGGAGCGACCAGAGAACCAGCTTGCTGCACGTGGTTTCCAAGCACACGACGCAATGCTTCGTGTGCAAGATGAGTTACCGAGTGGTTTCTCATAATTTTCTTTCTTCGAGTATCATCAACCTTGGCAAGAGCTACTGCATTCACAACATTTTCCGGCTCCCTATCAAGAAAATGAACAATGGCATCACCCGATTTTCTAACATCCTCAACGATATATTTTTCGCCGGCAATAATAATTTCACCAGTATCAGCCACCTGACCGCCACTTTCCGCATAAAATGGAGTTTTGTCTAAAACCAAACGGTTTTCTTTACAATAAATGATATTCGCCTCAGAAATGGTAGTATCATAGCCCAGGAACACAGATTTAACATCTATATCCGATGTTTCTGCTTCTTTGCTTTGCACTTTTCGGGCAGCACGCGAACGTTCCTTCTGCTCTTTCATACATTGATTGAAACCATCTTCATCGACAAGCAATCCATTTTCTTCGGCAAGCAAACGCGTTAAATCGGGGGGGAAACCAAATGTATCATAGAGTTGAAATATATCAGCACCTGGGATAATCGTTTTTCCAACGTATGAAAGATTTTTCTTTATATCTTCGAATCGCAATAGCCCTCTGTCGAGTGTCTGCAAGAAACTCTCCTCTTCGGCTTTTATGATTCTTTGTATTGTTTCCTTTTGAAGTATTAATTCTGGGAATTGCTCGCCCATAACTTCGATTAAAACAGGTAGCAACCTGTAAATCACAGGCTCAGTGAAACCCAAATTTCTTGCATAGCGCGATGCACGACGTAAAATTCTTCTTAACACATAACCCCTACCCTCGTTTCCTGGCAAAGCGCCATCAGAAATGGCGAAAGACAATGTCCTGACATGGTCAGTGATGACCCGCATTGCCATGCTATCAGAATTAACAGCATTGTCTCCGTTAGAAATTAATTCAGAAGAATATTGCCTGCCACTTATCTTTGAAATCTCAGAAATAATAGGCATAAAAACATCAGTATCATAATTCGAGTTTTTACCTTGCAATATGGCACAAATACGCTCGAAGCCCATACCAGTATCCACGTGAGTGGACGCCAAAGGCTCAAGAGTTCCATCGGGGCGGCGGTTATATTGAATAAAAACCAAGTTCCATATTTCAATAACAGATGGTGTGCCTGCATTAACTAAATTAGCACCTGAGAAATCGCTTGTCATATCGTAATGCACTTCACTGCAAGGACCACAAGGGCCTGTCTCGCCCATCTCCCAAAAATTGTCTTTTTCGTCGAAGCGCTGTATTCTATCTTCTGGCAAAAAACGTTTCCAAAAGTCATAAGCCTCGTCGTCGCTGCGATAGACTGTTGCAAAAAGACGCTTGGGATCGAGCCTCCATACTTCTGTTAACAATTCCCAAGCCCATAGGATTGCTTCTGGTTTATAATAATCACCAAAGCTCCAATTGCCAAGCATTTCAAAAAATGTATGGTGGTATGTGTCCTTGCCCACTTCCTCTAAATCGTTGTGCTTGCCACTTACCCGAATGCACTTTTGAGTATCGGCAGCTCGTACATAATCCCTCTTTCCAATGCCCAAAAAGACATCTTTGAATTGATTCATTCCTGCATTTGTAAAAAGCAAGGTCGGATCGTCATAAGGCACAACAGGCGCACTCGGCACGATGCGGTGCGCCTTTGATGCAAAAAAGTCTAAAAAACTCTGCCTAATTTCTTTTGAATTCATAATAAAACCAATATAGAATAATTAATTTTTACATAATTTATTATTGACGAATATATTTAACAAAAGTTTTTTCTTTTATTCTGTGTAACACTAGCTTTCTGTGTAAACAATTCTATATGGTTGTATTTTTTGATTACAGATGTACGCCCAATAACAATCTTGCTAGAAACTTGGGGCTTCTTTCCTTGATATTACCAATTCCATGAAGAACACCGAAGGCACACCAAATATGTTGAGTACCATGGCCTATTGTTGGTCCCAAATATTTCGCATATTCATCTCCTTTTGACTCTATTCCTAGTGTAAGCAATGGAAACAGCTTATAATTTACTCCAACAGCATATTTCCAATGCAATTGCCAATCGCTTGAGCCTTCTTGCTCAATTTCACAATATGGATTAATCGAAATGTTAAATTTTCCGAAATCCTTTGCTAAAATAAGTTTTGGCTCAAAAGCGTGCTTGGACATATTCGCTTTTCCTATGTATTCTATGTAAATAAGTGGATCCATAAAAAATTGGTCTTTCTCGCCTATTTTTATGCGAGTTCTAAGCTTGAAACCATCATATTTTATTGATCCATCGGCTGATTGTTTGAAATTTTGATAAACGGCAAAGTCATAATGAGGATTCATACCAACTTCAAGCTCGACATTAAGGTCAGTCATTACATTATTTGCATAATCATCGACGTTTGCTGTTGAAAAGGTTGTGTATTGCTCGATTTCTGCTCTTCCTGGCTCCATTATCATATATTCATAAGTCCAGACATAGCTTCTTTGGTCTGAATACGATGTGTAGGTAACAAAAGCAAAGGCAAGCAAGACAAAAAGTATTTTATAGTAAGACATATCATACCTCATTTGTTTAAACTAATATATTATTTAATTGCACCTCAAAATTATTAAATTATTAGAT
>CAYVTD010000068.1:0-8578 GCA_964454445.1 uncultured Hyphomicrobiales bacterium | reverse complement strand
GAAATATCAAATATTTCACCTGATTCAACAATCGTAAACGGTATGGTTAAAATTTACGGGAAAAACTTTGGCAACACACGAGATACAAATGCAGTATTTTTCCAAAATGCCATTGCCAACACAGATTATTATTTCAGTTCCTGGAACGATACTTTAATAAAGGTTTTTGTGCCGGAAACAGCCAAAACAGGCAATATTTATGTATCAGTTTACGGCAAAACCAGCAATAGTGTGCTTTTGACAATAATTGAACAAGCAAAACCTGATCCGAAAATTATATCCATTCAGCCCGATAGTGGCATGGTTGGCGCAACAGTCAATATCTTTGGAGAAAGTTTTGGCAAATCCCGAGGCAATAGCAAAGTCGAGTTTTGTGGAATAGAGTTAAAATCTGATAGTGATTTCCCTGTTTGGACAGACTCAAAAATAACGACTTTAGTCCCTCTTGGAGCCGTAACCGGCAAAGTGTTTGTTTACGTTAACGGCAAAGAAACAAACGACGTCGATTTTAGAATAATAAAATCTCCGAATCAACCAAAAATCACTAAGCTAAGCTCTCCAAAAGGAAAGATTGGCGAGGAAATAGAAATAACAGGAGAATTCTTTGGAGATACGAAAGGCTCTAATTATGCTACTTTCAACAATACAAAAGCATTGACTTATACCCTGTGGTCAAACACAAAAATCAAGCTCGAAGTGCCTGTCGGAGCTACTTCTGGTGAATTATATGTGGTTGTAAACGGTATCCAAAGCAATCGGGTTAATTTTACTGTCGAGCAAAACGAAGATCCTGAGGCGCCTTTCATCGAGTATCTTGATAATAATCTGCTTGTTCCCGGACAGAATATTGGTATTAACGGGATGAACTTTGGCAATTCCCGTGGTGCCGGCTATGTGAAATTGGGCGATTTGAAAGCAACAACATATACATCTTGGACAGATAAAAAAATTATTGTCCAAGTTCCTGATAATGCAACAGATGGCTCTATTGTTGTATATGCCAACAATGGCAAGGCAAGCAATGGAAAACCATATACCATCCAAAAACAAAATTACTTGGTCGAAGAAGTCAATATACCAGTTGGTAATTTTGTAATGGGCAGCAACTCTGGCGATTACGATGAGAAACCAGAACATATTGTCAAGATTACTGTTCCTTTTAAAATGTCAAAATACGAGATAACACAAGAAATCTGGTCGAAAGTTATGTCTGGCTCTAATCCAAGCCATCCAACGGAACTTGGTCTCCAAAGACCTGTAAATCAAGTAACTTTTATCAGAGCGGTCGAGTTTTGCAACCGCCTTTCAGAGATGACAAAATTGGAAAAATGCTATACTATCGATGGCGATGACAAGATTACGTGTAATTTTTCAAAGAATGGCTTCCGTTTGCCAACAGAAGCGGAATGGGAATATGCAGCTCGAGCAGGTAAAAAGAATTCCGATTTCAACGAGCAAATGATAAAAAACATGGGTTGGACTGCTGAGAATGCTGAAAAACACACTAAGGATGTCGGTATGAAAGTTGCAAACGATTGGGGCTTATACGATATTTTTGGAAATGTCTTCGAGTGGTGTTGGGACTATTGGGACAGTGAATATTATGCAAATAGCCCTGCCAACGATCCACGTGGACCTGCAACAGGCTTTGGCGATAGAATAGCACGCGGCGGCTCATATATAAATGGAGCAGCAACTGCCTTCCCTTGGGTGCGTACAGAATATCCTGGCACTAACGATAACTACTTTTCTTATGTCGGTTTCAGAGTTGTCAGAAATAATAAATAAACTTGACAATATCACGTAAATGAATGATTTAATTTTAAAAGCTGAAAACATTAAGAAATCTTTCAAAAAGAAAAAAGAAGAAACGACAGAGGTGCTCAAAGGCATTTCTCTAGAGATTTTTAAGAAAGATTTTGTGGCGATTATGGGACCTTCCGGCGCAGGCAAAAGCACATTACTGCATATTCTTGCTGCGCTGGATTGTCCCGATAGCGGGCATGTTAGCTATTATATCAACAATAATGAAGTTACTATCACCAAATTAGCTGAGAACAAGCTTAGTCAGATTCGCAACAAACATATAGGCTTTGTTTTTCAATTCCATCACCTTCTACCTGAATTTACTGCCTTGGAAAACGTTTTGATGCCTGCTTTAATTAATGGTGAGAGTTTTTCAAATGCTGAAAAAAAAGCTATTTCGCTTATGGAGCAAATGGATATTGCCCACCGCAAGAAAAACAAGCCAATGGAACTGTCCGGCGGCGAACAGCAAAGAACAGCTATCGCAAGAGCACTCACTAATAATCCTCAAATAATCTTTGCCGACGAGCCCACAGGCAATCTCGATGCAAACAATACGGAAATTGTATTATCTTTGCTAACAAAAATTCGCTCAGAGCATCAATTAACTATCATTGTAGCAACACACAGCAAAGAAGTGGCAGATCATTCTGACAGGATAATAATGTTGAAGGATGGGAGGTTATTAAAGAACTAATATCAATTTGTTTCTGTTTTACAAGGTTCAATCATTTTGGTGATTTGCTCCCATATTTTCAAAGATTGTTCCTTCAAACTGAAGCTATTGTTGCGATTCCATTGATGTAAAAAATTGTTTAAGACACTTATTATCAGCCAATAAATTAACTCGCTGTCCACATCGTCGCGGATTTCGCCTTTCCGCTGTCCAATACTGATTATTTCGACAACAGAATACTTAAAAGTATCAAGAATTTCGTTTATATAATCATCAATGTTTTGAAATTTTTTAAAAAATAGATGAGAATCGAAAATTATTATATTATAATTATTCTTTTCAACCATTTCACAATGTTTCAAGAACAACATTTTTAATATTTCGATGCTTCCTTCTAAGCTATGCAGAACTTCCTCGAACTCCGAATAGAAAATTTGCTCGATATTGTGTGCAATCCCTTCAAGAATCTCTTCCTTGCTCTTAAAATGCTTATATAAAGCAGCATCAGTGAAATTTAAGCGTTCAGCAATTTTTTTGATGGTAAGGGAATCAATTCCGAGCTCTGCAATGATTACAACGGATTCTTGAATGATTTTTTTTTGGGTTGCGCTATACAAAGTCAATACTCACTAACAGTAAAAAAACAATTAAACAAATGTAAGAATTTTTTTTTATTTTAAAAAATTTTTCAAATTTTAATTGCTTTTAATTCATATTATTTCTTTTGTTGCTTTGCCCATGTGTCTCGAAGTGTAACTGTCCGGTTGAAAACAATCTTCTCGTCGTTGCTGTCTTTATCAACACAAAAATAGCCAAGTCGCTCAAACTGGAACTTCTCGCCAACTTTAGCATTTTTCAGAGATGGCTCCATCTTTCCCATTACTATTTTTAAAGAATTAGGATTAATGTTTTTTGTGAAATCTTCATTAGCTTCGGTCTCATAAGGATTTTCCATCAAAAATAAATTCTCATAAAGACGCACTTCAGCATCAATTGAATGATTTGCAGAAACCCAATGAATTGTGCCTTGAACCTTTCTGCCATCGGGTGAGTTACCCCCTCTTGAAGCAGGATCGTAAGTGCAATGAAGCTCAACAATACTCCCCTTTTTGTCTCTAACAACATCGGTGCAAGTAATGAAATAAGCATAGCGGAGACGCACTTCCCTGCCTGGAGCTAGACGATAGTATTTCTTTGGCGGATCCTCCATAAAATCCTCCCTTTCAATGTAGATTTCTTTGGAAAACTTAAGGATTCGTGTGCCGGCATTCTCGTCTTCTGGATTGTTTATAGCAGTTAATTCGTCGCTCTCAAAATCTGGATAGTTAGTGATTACAACCTTCAAAGGATCAATCACCACAAGACGTCTCTCGGCGGTCTTGTTCAAATTTTCGCGGATGCAAAACTCAAGCAAAGACAAATCGACCATACTTTCCTTTTTAGCAACACCTATTCTATCGACAAAATCTCGAATGGATTCCGGAGTATAGCCTCTGCGGCGAAGCCCTGAAATTGTCGGCATTCGCGGGTCGTCCCATCCACTAACAAAGCCACCCTTGACGAGCATTAATAGTTGTCGCTTGCTCATCACTGTATACGTCAGATTAAGGCGGGCAAACTCGATTTGTCGAGTTGGGAATATGCCAAGCTGCTCGATAAACCAATTATAAAGCGGTCTATGATCTTCGAATTCAAGTGTGCAAAGCGAATGTGTTATGTTTTCAATCGAATCCGATTGCCCGTGTGCCCAATCATACATGGGATAAATACACCATTTATCAGCAGTTCGGTGATGACTGGTATGCAAAATACGATAAAGCACCGGGTCTCGCATATTCAGATTGCCATTACTCATATCAATTTTTGCGCGCAGGGTTTTGCTCCCATCGGGGAACTCGCCTTCCCTCATTCGCTTGAATATATCGAGATTTTCCTCGATACTGCGGTTTCTATATGGACTTTCTTGTCCTGCTTCGGTCAGAGTGCCACGATACTGGCGAATTTTCTCAGCTTCTAAATCACAAACATAAGCCTTGCCTTTTTTGATTAAATCAACGGCAAAATCATATAACTTTTCAAAATAATCAGAAGCATAAAACTCCCTGTCATCCCAAGAAAAGCCGAGCCAGCGAATATCTTCTTTTATCGAATCCACATATTCAACATCCTCTTTCGCTGGATTCGTGTCGTCGAAACGCAAATTTGTTTTGCCTCCGAACTCCTCGGCAAGCCCAAAATTCAAGCAAATCGACTTCGCATGTCCAATATGAAGGTATCCATTTGGTTCGGGCGGAAAGCGAGTATGGATTTGTTGATGCTTGCCTGTCTTCAGGTCTTCCTCTATTATTTGCTTGATAAAATTCGTCGCAGAAAACTTATCTTCCGCTTGTTTCCCCGATTTTTCAGGCATCTATCTTTCTCCTAGTTTTATTTCGCAAAGAACTATTAACGATTATAATTTATTTTTAATTTTTCACAACAAATTTGCTAAGTTTGAAAAATGAAAAAATACATAGGTCATATCGATTGGTTTATCGCCATATCTGTAATCGGGCTAATGTTTTTTAGCCTTGCCTTCGTCTATAGCGCTAGCGCCCCACAAGCAGAAATGATATATCAAACACAAGATTATTATTTTAGTAGCCATGCTTGGAAAGTCGCTATCGGAATTGTTGTAATGTATGTATTTATGCTCGTTGATTATCGTTTCTGGAAAAAGATTTCCTTGGCTGTCATCATCGTCGCCGTCCTTTTACTTCTCATTGCTTTAATTCTCGGACTATCTGATAAGGATCCTTCCAGATGGCTCAAATTGGGCTTTACTCGCTTCCAGCCATCGGAGTTCGCCAAATTTGCGCTCATTCTCCACCTCCCTGTGCTTCTCGAAAGGCACAAGAATTATATAAAAGATTTTCAAGTTGGCTTGCTACCATTAGTTCTATGGACAGGAACCATTTGCTTGCTCATTGTGCTGCAGCCTAGTATTTCAACAACAATTATTATAATGCTTATCGCTTTTATGATGATGTTCATCGGTAATGCAAATATACTTCACCTGTCAGGTTTATTTGCTGTTTTTATCTCAATAATTATAAGTTATGCTTTTTTAGTATGGAAGTACCCCGTAGGGCGTTTGCAAGCTTTTCTAGGGACGGCAGCTGCCAATGACATAGAGCGCCTCACTCATCAATCAAGCCAATCGCTTATCGCTTTAGGGTCAGGTGGTATCTTCGGACTCGGTCCGGGTAATAGTAAGCAAGCATATCACTTTTTACCGGAGCCTTATGGAGATTTCTTATTCTCAATAATAGGTGAGGAATACGGTTTTCTCGTCATATTAGCGATTATTGCTGTATTCGTAATAATACTTTGGCGTGGATTAAAAGCTGCAAAGCGAGCGCCAGATCTTTTCGGCTATTATTTGGCATCGAGTATTATAATCACAATTTGTCTTTATGCTTTTGTAAATATGGGCGTCAACTGCAGACTTTTGCCCGTTACTGGGCAACCCTTGCCATTCATCAGCTATGGAGGCTCGGCAATCCTGTTTTATTGCGCCGCTATTGGCATACTGCTTAACATTTCCGCTCAAGCAGGCACTTACCCTCGAAAAAAGAAGTAGAACCTCTTTAACACTCCTCAAATAACTTTTTTTAAAAAAATCATTTAAGATTGATAATAACTATTTTCTTTTCATTTTTAACAAAATAATCGACTCCAAAGATATTTATATCTTTTACAATGATGTTAAAACTAGGATGGAGTTTCTCTGCTTGTTTCTTTTCTTCGCTCAAATCGCCTCCTTTTAGCAAAACAATTTGTCCGTTATTTTTAAGCAGGGGTTGCGAAAGAGCTATCATTGTTCCAATATTTGAAACAGCTCTTGCAAAAATGCAATCGAAACTTTTTTTATAATTATTTATATTTGCAAGCTCTTCAGCACGAATATTTTTAGCGGAAATATGTCTCAAACCAGTATGTTTTGCAAGCATTTCGCTTATCTTTATCTTTTTGGCGATGGAATCAGTCAGAAGCATGCGAATGTCCTCGCGAGCAATTTTCAAAGGAATGCCGGGCAAGCCACCACCTGTGCCAATATCGAGGCAATTTGCTTTTTGTTTTAAGTTAATATATTTTAAAATGGCGAGCGAATGGAGCAAATGTTTCTCGATGATGTTTTCTTCATCTTTTCGTGAGATTAAATTAACCTTTTTATTCCATAAAAGCAGCTCTTCAGCATATCTTTTTATATTATTGAGCTGTTCCTTGCTTAAAACGACATTATTTGCCGAGCAAATTGTCCAAAATTCAGAAAGTTCCATTGGATTTTTTACAGATTATTTATTAAGTTTAATTTGCAAAAACGTTTAACAAATTATTAAATTTTCTATGTTTCTATGGACAAGCCATTTTTTAGTATAATCGTAACAACATACAATCGAGAAAACACAATAAAACGCGCCCTCGAATCTATTTTAATTCAATCGGATAACTCTTGGGAGGCAATAATTGTTGATGATGGGAGCAAAGACAAAACTCGGGAAAAAATCGAAAAGTATCTCGATGATAAACGGTTTAAATATGTTTATCACGAAAATCAAGGTGCTGGCTTTTCGAAAAACAGAGGTTTGATGATTGCTGAAGGCAATTTTGTTACTTTCTTAGATTCTGATGATGAATATTTAAAAGATCATTTATCTTCTCGAAAGGAAATTTTGCTTTCAAATGATACAATCGATTTGCTCTATGGCGGCTGTAAAATCATTGGAAACCCTTATGTACCAGATATTAACGACAAAAGCAAAATGATACATCTTAGTAATTGTATTATTGGCGGAACTATGTTCATTAGAAGAAGCAAAGCTATTGAAATTGGCGGATTTAAAGCCCTTCGTTTTGGCGACGATACCGAATTTTTTAATAGATCTCAGCATTTCGGTCTGAATATTATGAAAACAAGTATTGAAACATATATTTACCATCGAGATAGCTCTGATTCACTTTGCGGGGTAAGTGGAAAAGTATGACAGATTAATTTTCAAACAAAAAATAATTCTCTATTTTATTTTTATATTTCCTAATTATTTGTTATTTTAAATATGGTTAATCTTTTTATGGATATTTCATAAAGAATTAACTATGGTTAAGGGGATTACAAGACTTCGAACATTGTTTTATTCGTATAACAGTGGATTATACTGTTTTTTTTAGCCCGAAGGGCGCTTTTTTAGCAGAACAGTTGAAATTCAAGTGAAAACAAGAGTTAAATAGACAAAATTTTTTCGGAGTAAGTTATGAAAACCCAACAAAGCCCTTCTCGTTTTTTTCGATTCTTTGGTATAATCGGAATCATTGCCTTGTGCCTTGTTTTAATGGGCGTTAGGGCTTCAAGCCAAAGCTTGTCTTTGTTTGATGTGGACGCATCAAATTTCCCAACAATGAAGGCAAAATTTTTCGCTCTTGATACAGCAGGCGGACAAATCACAAGTCTGTCACCATCAGATTTTGAAATTAAACAGAACGGACAGCCAAGGGCGGTAACTTATGTTTCTTGTCCTGCGCCGAAGCCACTGCAGGCATTGTCGAGCGTCCTGGTTATGGATGCTTCCGGCTCGATGTTTGGAGAAGGCTTGGATATTGCAAAAGCGGCGGCAAAAGCCTGGATAGATATCCTTCCCCCTTGGCGTTAGTGAGTGTGCAATAACCAGCTTCAACGGGAGCAGTTATATCAACCAAGATTTTACGACTAATAAGAGCAGACTTATATCAGCAATTAATACATTGCCTTGCGACGACGGGACGAATTATAATTCTGCAATGATAGAGCCTCCTGGCGGGAGCATTATGGTAGCAAAAACAGGAAAGCACAAGCGGGTAATAGTATTTTTAACAGATGGTATGCCACAATCAGAGCCGAACACAGCAAAAATCATCTCGGAGGCAAGAGATAATAACATAACGATATATTGCGTAACAATTGGTTTTCCGGTACCCCAATGTATGATCGTAAGATATTAATGATTGCCCAAGGTAGCGACCCCTGCGAAATCCATTGGCAGAGCGATATTCCTTGCGTTTCAGGAAACACGAATGTCG
>CAYVTD010000067.1:0-8676 GCA_964454445.1 uncultured Hyphomicrobiales bacterium | reverse complement strand
GTTTGTAGATTTGAAGTATCCTTTGAAAAAATATCCAGTTGTCAAGATAATCACCGATGATATTGACGAATGGCATCTTGCAGAAAGAGATCATAAATTGATGCTATCGGGCATAAAACTCAGCAAAGATTACTTTATGCGAGCTTACGGTTTTAAGCCAAACGATATAGAAATATAAGACGCTAAAGCTTGAGATTCCAATCGACTATCAAGGAGAACCGCATTGTGTTTGCAAGCGGGTGATTTTCCTCGATTGTGTTGATATAGCTGAAGTCCAATCTGAAGATGTCATATTTGACGCCGGCGCCGAAGTTCCAGAATTGCCTGTTGCCTAATGTAGATGGTTCAGTAAAAAAACCGGCTCGCAAAGCAATTATATATTCATACCAGTATTCGAAACCAAAGGCAAGCTCGGCACCAGGGTTTTGCCAGCCGGTAACGAGCGATTTAGGCAATGGATCCGAACCGAGCGAGTCTCTTTTCACAAGGAGTTTCGACATATCGCAAGCAAAACGCAGGTCGTTGAATTCGTCGCGATAGACAGTATAGGCAACTCCCATGCGCAGTTGTGTTGGCAAAGGGTCGGACTCGTTGATGTATGTCATTTTAGGACCAACATTCTGCAAATTAAGACCGATAGAAAGGTGGTCTTCGAGATTAAGCCCCAAGATGTTAAGATTAGATGGATTCCATAAAAAGCCGAGGTCGAAACCACCGCTTATGCCAGTGCCGGCATCTTGTTGACCAACGGCAGTCGGGGTTAGATTAGACTGGATGTAGCGAAGCTGGAAACCGACAGCTAAATCCGGAGCAATGATAGTGCCATAAGACAAGCCGATGGCAAATTCGTTGGAAATGAACTTGCCGAGTTCTTTGCCATTTTCAGAAGTTCGTGTAAACTCGCCGAGATTCATATAAATGAAATTAAAAGCGACGGTGCCGTCGAGTTCTTCCACAAATCTTCCTGCAGTAAGATAGCTGTAATAAAGATCGGCGTTAAATTGAGGCAACCATTTGGAAAAACTAAGTGCAACCTGACCGTAAGGTTCCATTTCGTCTTCCATATAGCCGATTTTTTTCACGTAATCGTGGAAACCCAAACCTGCTGGATTCCAAAAGATTGCATTGATGTCATCGGCAATGGCGGTGCCAACTTCGCCCATTCCACTCGAGCGGGCATCAGGCGAGATTAGTAGAAATGGTACTGCGGCGCCTCCGGCTTGGGCAAATAATTGTGTTCCGCCAAGTAGCAGAATGGATAGCAATCCGAAAATAGTAGCTGGCTTGTTGATGTGTCTCATCGAGAGAATTCCTCCGTCTTTAATCATTTGTTATCTTTCTATTTTTCATAATTCTTAATTTCAAATTTTTATATTCTAACAAAAAATATCAAAAATAATGCTAAAATATCTATAAAAAAAATATTTCTCTATCTGGCAATAATAAAACTACCCGAAGACGAACAAGAGCCTTTTACCGATTGCAGTTCAAGCGAATAATAATATGGACCGCCTGGCAGAGTCTCGTTGTTTTTTCCTTTGCAATTCCAATCGATGTTTCCACTGTGGGCGCTTAAAATTTTTGATTTTAAAGTGTTTATTAAAGCACCTCCGAGGGTGTAAATTTTAATTGTTACGTCGATTGGCGGCGAAAGATTGTGCTGAAAAGTAAAAGTCGTTTTGTCAAAAGCAGGATTCGGGTAATTCATAACTCCATAAATATCAAATTCCCCGTCAGGTTTGATAGTAAAAAAAGTTTCTTTTATCGAATAATTATTGTAAACATCCCAGGCTCGAACTTTTATTTTATGTGTACCGGGTAGCAATTTTTCCAAATAGTCTTCGATAGTGCCTGCTTTTGGATTATCGAGCGATGTTACAAATTTATCTGTCAAATCGATTGAGTTTGGGTTATCGTCGAGCCAAGCCTCAATGCGATGACCAATGCCAAGTCCGGTTGTATTTATGCCACTTTCATCTTGCAAATCAACAATTAATAAAGGGCTATTGCGAACAACATCATATTCGATGAATTTACGGGAATCGAGATAAATGGCTATATCAGGACCATTTTTTTCATTTATTGAGCTAGTATCGATGCCAGTAATTAACACATTGGCGTTGTTGCCTTTGGCATAGACTCCGTTATCGTTGAATGCAAAAGCATACAGGTTGCCATTTTTACCGGAAAAGCTAATGTCACCGGGAATAATAAACTCAGCTTCAAATCTGCCATTTACTACTTTAAAAGAGCTTCTGTTGAGTGCCCCGCCGGGTTTTTCCATTTTATGGTTTGTGCCATCGACATCGAGTAAAACCATATCTTGCTTGCTGTCGCGCAAAGTAATAATCACTGTGCCGTTGAAATCGGAAATAAGCGTTGTGGAGTCGGCTTTCAGGATATTGCCGCTTAATTTAATGGAAGAAAGTGCCTCGAGCTTAATAATGGATTTGCCACCGGAGTATTCTCGGTTAATAGTGTCAATTTCGACGATATTATCAGGAATGAGTAAGCGCATCGTTGGGTCGGCAAGCAGATAAAATTTCTCGTCGTTGTTGTCGAAATCTTGTTGTTTTACGATATAGCTCACATCACCAATTCTGGGGTATTGACCCGTTTGTGGGTTTCTTTTAAATAGTTCGTCGTAAAATTTATAAGCCAAAGCAGCATTCTGATAGGCATAAACAACACGTGAAGCAGAGAAAACCCCGATAGCACCTCCGTTTCTGCTAAGCACCAATTCTTCGGCACCTGAAAGAATATCAGGGAAGTCAAATTTTCCGAAATCGCATGTTGCCGCTGTGCAGAAAAACAATTTATCCAAGTTTGTCATTAAAGGAGTAGTTTTTTCACGTTCAAATACTCTTTCGTGAGTAAGCACACTTGGGTTGCCATGACCAAGATAATTAAATAGTAATGTGCCGCTGGTATTTGTTGTTGTTAGTATTTCTTGAGTAACGCGTGGTTTGCGTCTTCCTCCCGGGATGTTTTCTGTTGGAAATTCAGGTAGGTAGATTTTTTTTAACTGTATGTCGCCTGGAATATGTTCCTTTGAGAGCAGTTCTGATTGCGAAGTATGGGTGTCGCGGTCGGCGCCGCCTTCGCTTGTTGGCGAATCGTCTGCAAGCAAGGTAACGACTGTTCGCCAGCTATCTATGGCTGAATTTTGTTCGTAATGCCTTATTTTTTCGTAAATCCAATCTCCATCGGCAACTTTTTCGATGGGCATCCTCCCAATAGCAATGTCAATTTGCTTGTCGTCGCCTGCTATTCGTGCAAAAAAATCATCAGTTGTGTAAGAGACTGTTGCATCGAAAACGTCACTTTTTTCAATTGATTCATAAGGGGGAATATAGTTCTTTTTACTGTTTGAAACAATCTGATAGCTTGTTCGCCCGCCGTTGTTCATCACGCCGTAGCGTGGAGTATAGTCGTAATGTCCGTCGCCCCAAAGAATAACATATTTTGGTTTGTGCTCCCAATTAGCAAAGCAATAAGCAATGAAATCGCGGAGAGCAGTTGGGTCAGGAATTCCCGAGCCAAATTCATTAAAAATATGGTCTATGCGAAAGACTTCAGTGCTTAGATCGCTAAATTCATTACGATATGAGGCATATTTATTGGCTGATGCTAAAAAGTCGGGATGCGTGATGACAATTACATCTTTATTTGCCATGTTTTCTCGCAAACCGGCATAATCCATATTTTCAATAGATTTAGGTTCGCGAAGATTAGAAGAAATGAAATACCTCTTTGGATTGTCTTTTTGTTCATCTGAACGAAGAACAAACAATCCGCCAGTAACCGACAAGTTAGTTAACAACATTGGATTGTCTGGCTCGCTAACCTCAAAACCGATGATTTCACCGGAAAAATTGTTTATTGAATACTCAGTTATACCTTCTTTTTCAGGATCCGAGAAAAAACCGATAGATTTTTCTATTGGTACAAAAAAGCGGGGATATTGTATCTCGTACCAATCAAAAAATGGTGTAGCAGCTTTATTTCCATTATTTGAATATGAAAAACCGAGTGTGCTTCTACCGTCAGTGGCAATTATGGAGGCATCTGCTGTGGCAGAAAAGACAATCCGCCTTGCATTTGTATATTTGCCTATAGAGGCAGGGACTGAAGTAGTAGCTATAAGATTACCTGATTCTTCAACTTTAAATGTACCGGGATTTGTATCTGCTTGATGTGCCAAAGAAAACTGATATGTAACCTTGCCTGTATGGTCGATGTTTGCTAATGAGGTTTGGAATACTGATGGGAAGCCTGTTCTTCCGAACCAAACCCTACCCGATGGGGAGTTAAAGGGGCTGTTGAGTTCTTCTTCGTAAAAGACTTTTTCTATATATGTATTTGGTTTGTTTAGGATTTCTCCCGATGCGGGGGTGATTGCAGCTGCACGTTTGCCTTCAGCGCCTCCATAAGTAAGAAGATAATAATTATAAATGCTGTAATGGTTTATGTAATGCTCGAATTTTTTATTTTCCTTATTGTATTGAAAGCCATTTGCGGGGGCGCCGTAAAAAATTATTTCAGATAGTGAGCCATCGGCATTTGTGCGAACGATGATGGCTTGCTCGTTGAGTTTTTCGTTTTTACTGGCATCGGAAACTGTTTCGCTAAGTTCTTTTCCTCCATTGCCCATTAACTTTATTGTATTGACAAGATTAATAGGGACTTTAAATCCTAATGAAGTCAGTTTATCAGTACTTAAGCGGTAAATGCCTTCTTTGTCGATGGTGATTTTCAGCCAGGGGAATCCCTGCTCTGACAAAATTTTGTCGTTATTGTTTTTGTTTTCTTTGCTTTTTTTAGGTGGAATTACCCAATTAAATGTATCAAAATGATTGATACTCGAAACCAAGTCCACATCTTTTTCAGAATTAGCCGAAAAGGCAAGCGAAGTACGGGGAAATCTAATCTTTACAGTGATTTCGGAAGGAATCTCGATACATTTTGTTTCTGGGTTGTAGCGGCTTGCTGTAATTTTTAGTGATGCAATATATCTGTCGCGTGCTATGCCGCTGTATGTAAGGGAAACCCAATCGGGCATTTTATAATTCTCATATTTGCTTTCATCGTAAATATAATCTGTTTCAGGTACTTCAGATTCCAGATTAATTAGACCCTTAGGAAGCATTGTTTGTTTGTAAGAATTGAATGATTTGACGTTTACGTCATCTAAATGGAAGCCGTCAGGAAAAGGGATAGTTATATTTTCAGTTGCATATAAGGCGAGAGGGTCGCCAGGCTCATTGGCAGTCATTGAAACGCCAGAAATCACGGGGATATAGAGCAATCTTCCGTCTGTTGCCTTAAAAGTTTTAAAACCATTGAATGATGGGGTATATTTAAGAATAAGGGTTTTTTCGTTTGATTGGATTATTGACCAACTTTTGTTTATAGCAAAAGCCGGCAAAAACGCTATCACGAAAAATAATATTGCTACTAAGGCAAATACATAACTTTTTGAGAATATATTTAATCCCATTATTTTACTCTAAGTTATTAAGAAACAGATAGTTTCTACATCTTTAGCTTATTATCAAAAAAATAATCACAAATAGTAATCGACGCTAAGATGCAAACTCTTATTGTGGTAGCAATATATTTCGATAGGTCCTCTTTTTTATCTTTTAAAAGTATTTGTTATTTTCAAGGTAAACAAATATATCAAAAATTTATTTTAAAAACTAATATTATAATTAAAATATTAAAAAAAAGGATGCCTTGCCATCGGGGGGAATGACAGCAAGGCATGCAGCATAAAGAGGAAATGACGGTGATACCGTCGAGCGAAAGACGAGACTCGAACTCGCGACCCTAACCTTGGCAAGGTTATGCTCTACCAACTGAGCTACTTTCGCTGATATTGCTTAAAAGAGCGAAACTAATATAAGGCAATTGTGTTAAAAAAACAAATATTTTTAAAATTTTTTTGAAAAAATCTCAGAAATAGTAATTTCTACCAAATTCATATCTACCTTTGAATTAATCTCCTTGCTAATTGATGTCACGCCTTTATCGCTTATACCACAAGGGATTATGTAATTAAACTGGCTAAGATCGTTATTTACGTTCAAGGCGAATCCGTGCGAAGTTACCCAGCGAGAGCAGTGCAAGCCCATTGCGCAAATTTTGCGGTTTTCGTCGAGCCAAACGCCGGTCAACCCGCTAACTCTGCCGCCCTGTAAACCAAATATAGCAATAGTATCGATGATGCACTCTTCTATCTCCCTTAAAAACCAGTGTAAGTCTTGTTTATAATCTAAAAGATTAAAAATTGGATAGCCGACAATTTGACCTGGATTGTGGAGCGTTACATCTCCGCCACGGTCTGTTTCACAAATGCTTATGCCGGCTTTTTCGAGCAAATCAGGGGAGGAGACAATATTGCCCGAACCGCCATTTCTTCCGATTGTAATGACCGGTGGATGCTGGCAAAGAACCAGCACATTTTTATTACGTTGTTCTTGTATTTCTTGCACAAGCAATTTTTGCCTTTGCAATGCCTTATGATATTCAACAAGTCCCCAGTTTTGTATTTTTATCATTTTTCTTGTATTTCAATTGTTTATTTTGTATTTGTCATTTAATAAAAAAATTATCTAGCCAGCCACGCCGAAAAAAGCAAATCATGGATCATATAATATCCATTTTCACGATAAATTATATCTTTTTTTTCTAGTGATTTAGTTGCTGTTCCGACTGAACTGGGCGTACCAAGTTGATGACGCAGAATAAAAGATTTTGAAGTTATTTCAGGCACTTTTTTGTCTCGGGCAATTGCCTTAAGCAGTTTCCATTGATAATCGGTTATTATGTTTCGATAGCTCTCGAAATAATAACGATTTTCATCTAATATTCTCAAAAAAACAGTTTTAACATCTTCTTTGCCAATTTTTTTTGTTCCTAAAGAAAAAAGCCTGTTACAAAGTAATTGGACATAGAATGTATGCACATCGGTCAGTTCGAGCAGATAATCTATGCTTTCCTCGTTTATGGCGATATTGCCTTTAGCAAAATTATTAATAATAAATTCTTTATAATTCTGCTTGTCAATATTGGAAAGAAACATCAATTCGCTGCTCATATAAAAAGGTTTTTTACTATTGGTAAACATATTTTTCAGAGTGTCGCGGCTACTGCCGGCAAAGAAAAAGGCGCAGTTGTTTAAATGCTGAATACAGGAACGCAAAACCCCTTCGAAATCAACTGATTGATAACTTGCAACCTGTTGGAATTCGTCGATAGCAATAACAAATTTTTTATTGCTCGAAGTGATATATTTAAAAATGGCAGCGAGTGAACTTTCGTTTTCAACAGGACTTGCTAATTCAAGGTTAAATTTTGTTTCTCCGGTAAGGGAATTAACAGAAAAGGACGGTTTGAATGCAGAAAACAGTTTCGAGAAGGCACGAAAAAGTGAATCTATCTTGTTGCCATCTGCATTGAATAATGAATTTGCAAACAATCCGACAAATTCGGAGACCGAAGCAGTGGGCATAATGTCGAAATAGACAAAGCAGATATCTTTTTGGGTCTTTAGTTTGTTTTCGAGATGTTTTAGCAAGCCAGTTTTGCCCATTCGCCGGCGGGAGATCAATGTTATATTGCGGTTGTTGCGCACGGCATCGAATAGTCGTTCTGTTTCGGCTTCCCTATCACAGAAATACTCTGGTGAATGATAACTCGATAGTATAAATGGGTTCATAAAGAATAATGAGAATGTAAAAATTCTATAAAAATTCCGTTAATTGCGTTACGTAAGATGCGTAACGTAATTAACGGAATGTTATTTTATAAAAATTTATGAAAAATATTATTTTTATTCTACTTTTTATCTTGAGGTATTTCTACAGCAATAATGATGTTAGATTGATCATATCGAATTTGGAAGAGGACAATATCTCCAGCAGATTTAGCTTTTATAATATTCTTAATGTCGGCAACGGAAGAAATATCTTTTCTATCAGCTTTTGTAATAACGCCATTAGGCACAATACCGGCTTTGAAAGCGGGACTGTAGCGCTCGACTTTTCTAATGAAAACGCCATTTTTAACACCGAACTTATCAATTTGTTCTTTACTCAAGGGAGCAACGTATAAACCAATTTTTTCGAAATTGACAGGTTCGGCATTATCACCTTTTTTTGGGTTGTTTTCATTTTCGGATAAGTCGCCGTCAGCGTCATCTTTTGGCTTGAGTTTGACATCTTTTGTCATACGTTTACCATCTCTTTGGATGGTTAACTTAACTACATCTCCAGCTTTGTGCAATACAATCAAACTTTGCAATTCGTTGGAAGTTTTTACTTTCTTACCGTCCACTTCGAGGATGATGTCCCCAGTTTTCAGGCCGGATTTTTCGCCAGAGCTACCTTCGAGGACGTCGTTTACGACTACACCTTCGACTTTGTCCAAGCCCTCATATTTAGCAATGCTTTCAGTAATTGTCGAGATTCTGACACCGATATACCCGCGATTGACAACGCCGTCGTCCATCAAATCAGAGATGACAGCCTTGACCAAATCGATAGGAATAGCAAAACCATAACCGATATAAGTGCCTGTTTGAGAAGCTATGGCGTTGATGATGCCTATCACGCTGCATTCGATATTGTAAAGTCCGCCTCCGCTGTTGCCGGGATTGATTGCGGCATCGGT
>CAYVTD010000066.1:0-8804 GCA_964454445.1 uncultured Hyphomicrobiales bacterium | reverse complement strand
TGCGCAAAAAGTTTATCTTGTAATAACAGAAGTTAAGGGAAACGATGAAAACTGGAATATCAACGAAATACGCTATAGAACTCCAGAAATGTAATGTAAAACTCAAGAAGAGATGAATAGACTTTTTGAGGATTAGCCTGAAGCGATCGACAGTAGAATAGAAATAGCTGAGAAATGTGAGATTCGCCTTGAAAGCAAATTATTCATGCCCGAGTTTCCTATACCGGAAACCTCAACAGCGAATAATCTGGAAGAATATCTCGAAGAATTGACGTTTAAAGGATTAAAAAAGAAATATAAAGAAATTACAGAAGAAATCGAAGCCCGCGCCAGAATGGAACTCGCAGTAATCAATAATATGAAATTTCCGGGATATTTTTTGATCGTTTGGGATTTCATTCGTGCAGCCAGGCAATTGGGGGTGCGAGTCGGGCCCGGCAGGGGTTCGGCAGCTGGTAGTATCGTTGCTTATGCTTTAGATATTACAAATGTTGATCCTTTGCCTTTTGATTTGCTATTCGAGCGATTTCTTAATCCAGAAAGAATTTCGATGCCCGATATTGATATTGATTTCAACGACGAAAAGCGCGATACCATTATTAATTATGTTAAGAATAAATATGGCGAAGATGCCGTTGCAATGATAATCACATTCAACAAACTTTCAACAAAAGCTGTTTTGAAAGATGTTGGCAGGGTCTTGGGTATCCATCACTCCGAGATTAATAATATAACAAAAAAAATACCTACTGTTCTTGGAAAAGTTACACCATTAATAGATGCAATCGAACTGCCTGATTTACAATATCTGAAGGAAAGCAAGGACAAAAAGCTGCAGGATTTAATCAAGTATTCGCTTTTATTGGAGAATAAAAACCGAAATCCAGGCACACATGCCGCAGGAGTGATCATAGCCCCAAATGATATTGTCAATTACGTGCCTTTATACCAAAATACGAAATCGAAAGAGCAGAGCATCGAGGTTGCCACTCAATATACCATGGAAGAGGTGGAAGGCTCGGGCTTGCTGAAAATGGATTTTCTCGGCTTGCAAACTTTATCAATTATCGACCATACTCTTGAGGCAATTAAGCAAAATTATGACAAGGAAATCGATATCGATGCTATTGACTTTAATGACGAAAAGACATATCAACTGTTTTCAGAAGGGCGCACACTTTCAGTATTTCAATTTGAGTCGGGCAAAATGCAGGAATATCTTAGACAACTGAAGCCTCAGAATCTCGAGGAAATAACTGCAATGAATGCCCTTTATCGTCCCGGACCGATGGACAATATACCTGAGTATATCGATAGAAAACACGGTAAAAAGCCAATAGAATACCTGCATCCAATTATGGAAAAAGCCCTTAAATCCACGTATGGCATTATCGTCTATCAAGAGCAAGTGATGCAGCTAGCCCGGGATATTGGTGGTTTTTCGCTTGGTGGTGCTGATATTTTAAGGCGAGCGATGGGCAAAAAGAAAACTAGTGTGATGGCGGAGCAAAAGCCCATTTTTTTAGAAGGGGCAAAGAAAAAAGGTATCGACAAAGACACAGCAGAAGAGATATTCCAATTAATCGAGAAGTTTGCCAAATATGGTTTTAATAAATCACATTCGCTTGCTTATTCTTATCTTGCTTTTCAAACTGCCTGGCTGAAAACTCATTATACAGGCGAATTCCTTTCCGCCAATATGAGTGCAGAGATCAACGATCAGGCGAAAATTGTTGCATTAATAGAAGAGGCAAAAACTTTCGGTTTTTCGGTTGTTCATCCCGACGTTAACAGATCTATGGGTCAATTTAATGCTAAAGACGACAAGATTTTTTTCGGTCTGACAGGCATTAAAAACGTGGGTGCACCTGCTGTTAATAGTATTATCGAGGCAAGAAAGGAAAAGCCATTTACATCGTTTTTCGATTTTGCTGCTCGTGTCGATACAAAACTTGTTAATAGAAAAACGTTTGAGGCTTTAATTTGTGTTGGCGCTTTTGATAGCCTGCATCCAGGGCAAAGAGCCGCTCTTTACGATGCAATAGACTCTGCGCTTGTTTATGCCAGAGCCATTTTGCAAAACGATAAAGTGCAAATGGACAGTCTTTTCGGCGAAACAGCAGCTTCTGAACTTGCCGAACCAGATTTACGCGATGTTGAACCTTGGACGGATATGATGAAGCTCGAAAGAGAAAAAGAGTTTCTGAATTTTTACATTAGTGGACATCCTTTGATGAATTATGCTCCGTTTGTTAATTCTTTTTCAACATTCAAAATATCGAAATTTCCCAAAGAATTAAGTGGTTCAAAAGTTGTTCTTTGTGGAATGATCGATAATATATCACAAAAGTACGACAAAAAGAATAAATCCTTTGCTATTGCTGATTTCGAAGATTTCGATGGAAGGTGCGAATTGAAGTTCTGGAGCGATACTTACGCAAAATTTGGTTACTTGCTCGAAAATGATGCAGTTCTTTTCGTTGAAGGAACAGCCATTTTAGATGGTGAGAAACTAAGCATTTCTGTTAGCAATGTCTTAACTCCTGACGATGCTACCAAGTTGCTTGCCGAAGGTTACCATATCTGGATTAATATTAATGGTGATGACGTTTCGCAGAGTATTGATGCTTTGCTTCGGCTTTGCACGAGTCCTGAAAGTAATTCGACGATAATGTTTCATATCAGGGACAAGAAGAACGATATTCTTAAGGATTATATTGCTTACGATGTGAACATCGACCTCAGCGAAAAGACCGTCAAAGCAATCGTTGAAATCTTTGGAAGAAATTATGTGAGATTTTTTAAAAAAGTTTGATAATATTTTAATAAAAATTTAATTTTATTTATTGTATTAAATTGATTTTAAGTATAGTTTTAAATAAATAGAGTCGTGAATAAATTATTAAATATTGATTTGCTGTTACATGCCTATTCTACGGGATTTTTCCCGATGGCAGAATCGAGAGAAGGCGATATTTATTGGCATTCTCCAGATATGCGAGCAATAATACCTTTTGAAAGAATCAAAGAACCCCGCTCTTGCAAGCAAACCATAAAGAAACAAGGATTTACTTTCACTCTCGACAAAGCTTTTCAAGATGTTATCACTACTTGTTCACAAATTGTCCGTGATTATGAATCTGGTACTTGGATTTCTAAGACAATTATAGATACTTATATAAAAATGCATGAATTAAAATATGCTCACAGCGTTGAAACTTGGCAAGATGGACAGTTAGTAGGAGGGTTGTATGGGGTTACCATTGGGGGTGCTTTCTTTGGAGAATCAATGTTTTCAAAGATAAGTGGTGCTTCCAAGGCGGCTTTCTATCGTCTTGTCGAACATCTGAAATCGAAAGGATATGTTTTAATTGATTCCCAATATTTAAACCATCATACCGAGCTGTTGGGCGCCATTGAAGTGCCTAAAAACACTTATCTCGATCTTTTACAAATCGCAATATTGCACTCTTGTAGTTTTGATTAATAGATAAGTATTTTAATTAATATTCATTAGTATCAAAAAAAATGATTATACAAATAGAATCTGGTATAATTATTTAGAGTTGTGGTATTTTATACAGCATTTTATAAAGAAATGAATCTTTTGAAATGAGTTGTCGAGAAATGTTTTTTACATGTTCCGAAGGAATACTTTCCTTCTGGGCAAATGCCAAGCCAGCCGAAAATGCAGAGTTAAAGATGTCTTCAACATCTATTTTGATATCGATTAACTTAGTAAGAATGTTGGAATGAGGGCGCAGCAATGGAGGTAGGAAATCTAGATGATACAAAGACGAAAAAGTATGCAATTGCTCGACAATATTATCGAAAGCTGCAAGCTCCCATTTGGCAGAAGTAGAAATTAAAACCAATCTGCGAGAATAGCCATTTGTAAAAGCATCAGGAAAATCATCGGATTGAAAATCAACAAAGTTAGGCTCAAAAAGCGGCTCGATTCGGTCGAGAATTGTACTCATTGCAGGTGAAAGCCGATTGCTGTTGTTGTGATATGCAAAAACCCATGCATCAGAAGCACGCAAAGAAGGCAAGATAGCAGTGAAATCGTCGTTGCAGCGGCATTTACCATCGGAAAGGAAATCGTTAGTTGAGGTGCAAGCCCGACATTTTTCGATGCGCATATTGGCAATATTGTAATATTCAACCAAAGCGCCTCCCTCTATCAAGCCATTGAGAAAAAACTGGAAAAGCTTTGTTGGAGCTTCGTTGTTGTTTTGTTTATTTATGTCTAAGGCAATAATTTTCAATGTAGATACCTCACGAAAAATGTTATTATTGGATTTCTAATAAAAATGCAGATGAACGACAGTAGAAACTTGTGCTACATCGTTTATAGTAACGAGATGTAGATTTTTTTCGTGTAATTTCTGAAATAAATTTGGTAGAATAGAATAATTTCATAAATTTTGTTTAAAAGTTTTAAGACAATCTCAGGTAAAAAAATGGAAGAGCGTGGTCAATGGGGTTCGCAACTAGGTTTTATCCTTGCTTCAACGGGATCGGCTGTTGGGCTTGGCAATGTTTGGCGATTTCCTTATTTAGTAGGCGAGAATGGCGGCGCTGCTTTTGTGGTGATTTATCTTTTTTTTGTTTTGGTAATAGCTACACCTTGCATTTTTGCAGAGTTTGCTTTAGGTAGATATACCCAGAAAAATCCTGTTGGAGCAATAACTAAAATACGACCTGGCTCGCCATTCAAATACGTTGGTATTCTTGGAGTTATAACCGGCGTGGGAATTCTTTCTTTCTATGGGATTATCTCGGGCTGGATTGTTGGTTTTATCATAAAGACAGCGACGAAAAGCCATATGGGATTTACAGAATTTGTTTCCGACCCATTGTCAGTTCTTATGCTTTTCGCATTTTTCCTTCTTTTAAATGTAATTATTGTTTACAAAGGCATTGCTGGAGGCATCGAGCGCTGGTCGAAGATACTGATGCCTTTACTGTTCATTCTTTTAGTTGCTCTTATCATTTATGCCAACACTTTGGAAGGTTCATCTGAAGGATTAATATTTTATTTGGTCCCTGATTTTAATAAAGTTACTAGCTCGACTTTTCTTTCTGCCTTGGGGCAGGCTTTTTTCTCATTGAGTTTAGGTATGGGCGTAATGATTACCTACGGGAGTTATTTACCCAAAACCTCAAATATGTTTTCATCAGCAATTTATATCGCACTTGCAGATACCTTAATAGCTTTTATGGCAGGATTGATAATCTTTCCTGCTTTATTTGCCATGGGCGAGAATCCAGCTTGTGGTCCTACCCTTATTTTTGTTGTATTTCCGAAGCTTTTTAATATAATGCCCGGAGGGATAATAGTCGGTGTTGTCTTCTTTATTTTGTTATCAATTGCGGCACTTACCTCGACAATCTCATTGCTCGAAGTGCCTGTTGCATATTTTGTTGACGAGCGCAAAGCAAAACGTAAAAACATCATTTGGTGGGTAAGTGGTGCAGCATTTTTGCTTGGAATCCCTTCGGCACTATCACAAGGTTCTTCAGAATTTTTCACTAAGTTCGGTTTATTTCCATCTTATCTATGTTCGGCTGACTTTTTAAGCCAGATTAGCTTCCTCTTTGGCGATTTATCACTTGTTATTGGTTCATTTTTGGGCACAATTTTCATCGGCTGGGTCTGGGGAGCAAAAAACGCCGCCGCCGAGCTTGAAATCGGTTCGCCTTATTTCAAATATTTCAAATTGCCCTGGGTTTATTTAATTCGTTACTTTATTCCGGTTGTTATCTTCCTCATCTTTTTAAATCTATTTAGAATTTTTTAAAATTCGAAAAGAATATAACTATGAATTAAAGATAGGATTAAAGAATAGCCTTAAATAAGTATTTATAATTAAAAATAATGAAATTTGAATAATAGAGGTAAATACTGAAATTAGTTTATGCTTGCTCTTGTTCCTGATATTGCCGGATCCACTTATCTTTATTAGCAAGGAAATACTCTTTTGCAATATCGTAATCGTTGGGGATATCGCCATCGAGAATAGCTTCTTCTATATTGCCTTTTAAAAATCCGATAATACGCGAAGGGGGAAGATTTGTAATCGCCATAATCTCGTCTCCACGCACGGGCGATTGGAATTCGCGTAGTCTGTCTTTTTCTTGGATTTCGAGGACTTTTTTGAAAAGATTGTCATAATTGCTGAGAAATTTGTCCTGCAATTCAGGATTTCTAGTAGTAATATCTGCCTTGCAAAGCGTGAATAAATCCTCGAGGTCTTCGCCAGCGTGGAAGGCGAGACGCCTGACAGCGGAATCGGTAACGCCATCTTCCACGAGTGACATTGGTCGTTGATGGAGTCGCACCATTTTCTCGACGTAGGCGACAGGTTCGATGGGAAATTTCATCCTGCGGAAGATATCTTCAATCATTCTGGCGCCCAATTCTTCGTGTCCGTGGAAAGTCCAACCTGTTTCCTTGTTGAATCGCTTGACTTTTGGCTTTGCAACATCGTGCAAGAGTGCTGCCATCCGCAACCAGATGTTGCCGGTTTGCTCGGCGACATTGTCCAAGACCTTTATACTGTGATAAAAAACATCTTTGTGGGCGTATTCGGCGTTGTTATTGTACACGATTTCGACGCCACCCAAGCGGAAAACTTCGGGGAAAATAAATTCAAGCAAACCTGTTGAAGCCATAATTTTAAAGCCAGTGCTTGGCACGGGCGATGCCATTATTAAGAGCAATTCCTCTTTGATTCGTTCTTGTGAAATGATCTCAATTCTGTCTTTGAGACGCCTGATGGCATTCATTGTATTTGGGTCGAGATGGAAACCCAGTTGGGCGGCAAAGCGTGCTGCCCGAAGCATTCGCAATGGATCGTCGTTGAAAGTCGTAAATGGGTCGAGAGGAGTTCTTAATATTTTATATTCAAGGTCTTTTTTTCCGTTGTATGGGTCTTGCAAATTCCCGAAATTTTCTTTATTAATGGAGGCAGCCATAGCATTTATGGTAAAATCACGACGGCGGATGTCGTCTTCGAGCTTGCCTTCGGTAACGATGGGCTTCCGGGTGTGCTTTTCGTAATATTCTTTGCGTGTGCTAACGAACTCGCAAGTGATGCCGTCGATAGGTGTCATTGCTGTGTGATAGCGCTCGTAAATAATAGCTTTTGTTTTAAATTGCAGGGCAACTTCTTTGGCAAATTCGATACCATCGCCAACAACTGTAAAATCGTAATCTTTTCTGGGTTTGTTAAGATAGTAATCGCGTATATATCCACCGACCAAATAGACCTTGTAACCGAGCATATCAGCAAGCTTTCCAATTCTTTTGATAAGGGGTTCTTCGATTGTGATTTTATCTTCAGGCGAGAATGATACTGCCACTAATTCTCTTTTGCCCGCTATCCGTTTGCGTTTTTTGGGCTTTTCTTCTTCCAATTCAGCCATAAAAATACTATTTTCGACTTTACTCTTAAAAAAACATAAACTTAAGAAAATTTTTCATTCAAAAAAAATAATTTAATGCCAATTCGCTATTGTCCGATAAAAAAATTTGATTTACGAGCTTGCAATTTTTCTAAATATGAGTGAATAGCATTATTTAAAAGTAATAATTGTTGTTTTAAAAAAATTTTGTATTTTTATCATTAATGATTGGTGTTAGCACTTTTTTGTTCTTTCTTAAAATGAGTTAAAGAATTTATTTTTCGCTCTTTTTCTTAGACTTTTTAGTTATTTAAGCGTAGTAGATATAGTATAATAAAATGATTTTTCTCATATTTAGGAATTACTGAAGAGGTTATAATGAAGTATCTTTTATTAGTTTTAGCTCTATGTTTCGTGCAAAGTACTTTATGTTTTAGCCAGACAGCTGAGGCATGCTATAACAGAGGAATTGAAAAATCTAATTTAGGCAATACAAGCGATGCTTGTGCTGATTGGAAAAAAGCGATTGAATTGGGAATTACTCAAACAGAAGATTTTATAAAGAAATATTGTAGGTAAGTATGTAGTATTAATATGTAATAGTCAATATTTCATCTGACAAACCATGATTTTTTTAGCACTGGCAGTTTTTTTCATCCCCCAATGTTTTTACTTGTTTTCACCAATTAAATCCACCTTTTCCTTTCTCGCTTTCAGCAATACTCATCATTTCCTTGAAGATAATAAAAAAAAGATATATTTGAAAATATGGGCAATCTGGCAAGTAAGTTTAAAAAAAAATAAAAAAAGAAAAAAAAGCTATAAAATCATTGTTTTCAAAGGAAAAACTACAATTCAAATTTTTTTTTTAATTATTTTTTATATAATTTAGAGTTTGCTCTATACATTATTTGTATAAGTATTGTTAAATAATGCAGAAAAAAAACCTTGCAAAATAAGAATCATTTTTCTAAAATAAAAATTAAAAATCCTATAATTGTCGAAAAAAGTTCTTCAATTTGTGGGAGATATTTATTTAAGTACTTATAACTAAAGAAAATAAGAAATTATTAATATATATAATAACAGGAGTTATCTGATGAAATCCTTTCGCACACTTATTCCTATCGTTTTGTTTCTTTTTGCTATGCAGTTGCAGGCAGCAATAACAATAACGCCAGACGAAGTAATAGCCTCTTATCGATGCTCGACTACTTTCACGGCTCAATTGGACCAGGGGTATGATGAATTTAAGTGGCAGGTCTTGGGTGGCAATGGCTGGGAAGATTTGCCCGATGAGCATCCATTTTACGGCGTTACAACGACACAGCTTTATATCGAAGAGATACAAACTTATGATGCCAAGGAGTATAGAATTGGTGCTTTCGATGGTA
>CAYVTD010000065.1:0-8820 GCA_964454445.1 uncultured Hyphomicrobiales bacterium | reverse complement strand
CATCATTATAAACTGTTCGTCTCCAGCAGGAGCATAGAAATCTCTTCCCTGGTCGTCACCTCCATCTGGACAAGCAAAAATTGTGTTTGGTATAAGTGTATTCCAAGCAAGTCCACCAATAATCGCATCTCGAAAATGCTGGCTATTGTCGCCCATTCCGTGTAAGCAAACCATCAGATTATATGCTACATCAGGATTGTAGTTAGTTGGAATATAAAATGAGATTGTTCTATTAATACCTTTGAATTGCAATGTCATATCGTAGCTTCCGGTTTGCTGTGCAAACGAGTTATTAGCACTTGCCACAAAAAACACAGCTATTAAAACTATTATGCTTAAATAGAGATTTTTCATAATACACCCCAAATTATTATTAAACAATTAATTTTTTCAGAAAACTCAAATATAATCAATGAAGATGAATTTTGCAAATTTATGAATAATAATATACAGAAATAAACACAAAGGTTGTTGAAAAATTCCTTTTTTTAACTAGAAAAAGAAATAAAAAAACCTCAACTTGCATAGTCGAGGTTTTTAAGAAACTCATTATATTTGCTTGTGATTATTAATATCTTATTTTTTCTTTTTATCTTTTTTCTTGTCTTTCTTTTTATCTTTTTTCTTGTCTTTCTTTTTATCTTTTTTCTCATCTTTTGCTGCGAGTTCTTTCAGGGCAGCGTGAGCTGCTGAAAGGCGAGCAATCGGCACTCTGTATGGCGAGCAAGAAACGTAGTTTAAGCCAATGCTGTGGCAAAATTCGACGGATAATGGGTCGCCGCCGTGTTCGCCGCAAATGCCGAGCTTTATCTTTGGCCTGGACATACGACCGTAATCCACGGCGTGTTTCATAAGGTATCCTACGCCTTCTTGATCGATTGAGACGAAAGGATCTTGGGCATAGACTTCGCGCGCGACGTATTCGGGAAGGAATCTGCCAGCATCATCACGCGAAACGCCGAGAGCGGTTTGCGTCAAGTCGTGTGTACCAAAAGAGAAGAATTCTGCGACCTCGGCGATTTTGTCGGCGGTGATAGCTCCGCGAGGTATTTCAATCATTGTGCCGACCATGTAATCGAATTTCGTGCCTGTTTCTTCCATTACTTGCTTTGCGACATTGCGAACTATGACTTCTTGATCGGTAAGTTCTTTCACGTTGCCTACCAATGGAATCATAATTTCGGGTAAAACTTTTTTGCCTTTTTTCAATACATTGACGGTTGCCTCGAAAATAGCACGGGCTTGCATTTCAGTGATTTCGGGATACATCATTCCAAGGCGGCAGCCACGGAAACCGAGCATTGGGTTGAATTCGTGCAATGTCTCGATGCGTTCTTTCACTTGTTTCAGGCTGATGTTGAGTTCTTTTGCAAGCTCTTTTTGTTCGGCTTCCTCGTGAGGTAAAAATTCGTGCAATGGTGGGTCAATAGTTCTAATTGTAACAGGAAAACCATCCATAGCTTCGAAAATTCCTTCAAAATCTTGACGTTGCAAAGGTAATAATTTTGCTAAAGCAGCTCTTCTGTCTTCAACTTTATTGGCAAGGATCATTTCGCGCATCGGCTCGATTTTTCCTTCGCCGAAGAACATGTGTTCAGTGCGGCAAAGTCCAATTCCTTGAGCGCCAAAAGCGATGGCATTGCTGGCTTGGTCAGGTTGGTCGGCGTTTGTGCGGACATTCATCGTGCGGTATTTATCTGCCCATTTCATTATTATATCAAAGATTTGGTATGAAGGAGCATCTTCGGGCTTTAAAGTTTTATTAATAAGAACTTCGATGACTTCGCTAGGTCTTGTTTCGATTTTGCCTTCGATAATTTCGCCTGTACTACCATCAATTGAAATATAATCGCCTTCCTTGATGGTTTTGGCGCTACCTTCGACCATAAATTTGCGTTCTTTGTAATCAATGTGCAAAGCGCCGCAACCGGCAACGCATACTTTGCCCATTTGGCGAGCAACTAAAGCGGCGTGGGAAGTCATTCCGCCACGTGCTGTAAGGATACCTTCAGATGCGTTCATTCCGCCGATGTCTTCAGGAGAGGTTTCGATACGAACTAAAATGACTTTTTCGCCTCTTTTTGCCCATTCTTCGGCATCTTCTGCGTTAAACACAACTTTGCCAGTAGCAGCGCCTGGTCCGGCATTTAATCCTTTAGCAAGAAGGCGCCCCTTGGTGAGAGCATTTTTCTTTTCTTTCAGGTCGAAAATGGGGCGGAGGAGTTGATTTAAGCCGTTTGAATCGATTCTCATCAGGGCTTCTTGTGGTTTAATCTTTTTCTCTTTTACCATATCGACAGCTATTTTCATTGCTGCCATTGCCGTGCGCTTACCAGAACGGCATTGTAGCATATAGAGCTTGCCTTCTTCTATGGTGAACTCGACGTCCATCATATCGCGATAATGGTTTTCTAAATCGAGACGGATTTTATCTAATTCTTTATATGATTTTGGATCAATTTTTTCTAATTGGGTTATGGGTAGCGGGGTGCGGGTGCCAGCAACGACATCTTCACCTTGTGCATTCATCAAAAATTCGCCATAAAAATAGTTATCACCAGTAGCGGCATCGCGAGTAAATGCTACGCCAGTGCCGGAATCTTCGCTAAGGTTACCGAAGACCATAGCTTGCACGTTTACTGCTGTTCCCCAAGATTCTGGAATTCTGTTGAGTTTGCGATAGATGATGGCGCGGTTGTTGTTCCACGATCCAAAGACAGCGCCAATGGCGCCCCATAGTTGGTCCTTTGGATCTTCGGGGAAATCTATTCCTTTGTGTTTTTTAATGGCAGCTTTGAATTCTGTAACGAGTTCTTTCAGGTCTTGAGTGGTTAATTCGACGTCAAGTTTCGCGCCACGTGCCTTTTTCTTTGCATCGAGCAGTTCCTCGAAGGGATCGACGTCGTCTTTGCCTTCTGGTTTAAGCTCGAGTACCACGTCGCCATACATGGAAACAAATCGGCGATAGGCATCGTAAGCAAAGCGTTCGTTGCCCGACTTTTTGATAAGTGCTTCTACTGTTGTATCATTTAAACCAAGATTGAGAACAGTATCCATCATACCAGGCATCGAAGCGCGTGCGCCGGAGCGAACAGAAACGAGTAGTGGGTTATTGCTATCGCCAAATTTCTTGCCCATTTCTTTTTCGAGCTTTGTCATTGCTTTTTCGACTTCTTTATAGAGCGATTTGGGATATGTCTTTTTGTTGGCATAGTAATAAGTGCATAGCTCAGTTGTGATGGTAAAGCCGGGAGGGACTGGCATTCCGAGATTGACCATTTCGGCGAGGTTAGCGCCTTTGCCACCGAGCAAGTTTTTCATATCAGCGCTGCCTTCGGCTTTCTTGCCACCGAAATAATATACATATTTCACGTCTTTGTCTGCCGATTTTTTTTCTTTAGTTTCCTTTTTTGACATTATTCTGACCTTTAATAGTTAATAAAAAAACACATAAGTAATAGATAATGGGATATTTGACATTTTTTGACTTTCAAATAAACAAAAAGAGATTACATTATCTCAGAAAAAGATTTAATTTATAAAAGTGGACTTTCTCGTAAATTAGATTTCTTAAGATATAAATGAAATATTTTTTAAAAGACTATAAATTATATTATTTATTGTTATCGTTTATGAATAGTTAACTAATTTATTTTTACAGAGAGGTCTAAAAAAATATTATTTTTTGATTGCTTAGACAATTATTTTAAACAAAATCGTTTCTAATATACTATTTCATTTTTCTCAGGTCATAAAAATGTTTAAACCATTACCAGAAAAGCTATCATATCCAGAACTCGAGCATGAAATACTTGATTTTTGGGACGAAAATAAAGTGTTCGAAAAATCGCTTAAAAAGCGAGAGGGGTGCAAAGAATTCAGTTTTTACGAGGGACCTCCTACCGTTAATGGCAAGCCTGGCATCCATCACCTTATGGCTCGCACTATAAAAGACACAGTCTGTCGCTATAAATCTATAAACGGATATTATATTCGCCGGCAAGCTGGTTGGGATACCCATGGGCTTCCAGTCGAAATTGCTATGGAAAAAGAACTCGGTTTAAAAGATAGAGACGATGTTGTCAATTATGGTGTGCAACAGTTTAATGCGAAATGCAAGGAATTTGTCTATAAAAATATCGAAATGGACCAAGGATGGCGCTATCTTACAAGGCGTATGGGCTATTGGCTCGACCTTGATGCTGCTTACATCACTTGCACAAATAATTACGTGGAATCAGTTTGGTGGGCATTAAAGCAATTTTTCGATAAGGGCTTGATTTACAAGGGTTTCAAAGTTCTACCACAATCGCCAACCATCGAAACTCCGCTCAGCTCGCACGAGCTTGCACTTGGATACAAAGAAGTTCGTGATCCAAACTGCTACATTAAGTTAAAAATTGATTCATCACCAATTATAGAAATATTAGATGCCGAGATAGTCGTTTGGACAACTACTCCGTGGACGCTTTTTGCAAATGTTGCTCTTGCCGTTGGAGAGGATATTGACTATGTGCTTGTTAAAAATGAAAGAAAAATCAAGGAAACAACGGAAGAGCTGCTTCTGGTTCTTGCAAAATCACGTCTTTCGGTGCTTGACGGCAATTATGAGATATTGAAAGAGTTTAAAGGCAGTGAGTTCGTTGGAACTAACTACGAGCAGATTCTTCCTTATTGCAAAATAGACAAAGAAAAGTATCCCAATGCTCTTAAGGTATTGCCCGGCGATTTTGTCTCAACGGAAGATGGTTCGGGTATTGTCCATCTGGCGCCAGCTTTTGGCGTTGATGATTACGAGATGTCAAAGAAATTCAATCTTCCTTTTCTACAACCTGTTACGCCTAATGGTCATTTTACAAAAGAGCTTGGCGAATTTGCCGGCAAAGCCATCAAACATTTCACTTATCAGGACCACGAGGAAGAAGGTTCCGACAAGGCAATCGTAATCAAATTAAAAGAACTCGAGCGTCTTTATCGCAATTCGATGGATTATGTGCACTCTTATCCACATTGCTGGCGCACACATAATCCAATAATGTATTATGCAAGAGAATCCTGGTTCATCAAATCGCCCGAGTATAAGGACGAAATGATTCGCATAAATAAGGAAATAAACTGGCAACCTCCTGAAATTGGCGAAGGACGCTTCGGAAACTGGCTCGAAGAAGTGAAAGAGTGGTCGCTTTCGCGTGATAGGTTTTGGGGTACGCCACTGCCTATTTGGGTGTCTGAAGATGGCGAGGACTCCTTTGCTATTGGCTCGATAGATGAGTTAATGGAAGGAATTTTTGTTGATGACACAGGCAAAAAAACGCCATTACAAGATGGTAATTTTGGTATCGACTTGCACAAGCCATTCGTAGATAACGTAATTTTTGAAAAGAATGGCAAGATTTACAAAAGGACCTCTGAAGTAGCCGATGTCTGGTTCGATTCCGGTTCTATGCCTTTTGCTCAACTACACTATCCCTTTGAAAATCAAGAATTATTTGAGAAGCAATTCCCAGCTGATTTCATCGCCGAGGGTATAGACCAAACCCGTGGTTGGTTCTATACATTACATAATATTGCTGTGGCTCTCTTCGGTAAACCAGCATTTAAAAATATAGTGGTTAATGAATTAGTCCTTGACAAAAAGGGCAAAAAGATGTCAAAATCACTCGGTAACACTGTTGACCCGTTTGAAATGATGGAAAAGTATGGCGCTGATGCTGTGCGCTGGTATCTTTTTGTGGGAAACCCTCCTTGGAAACAAACTTCTTTCAACGAAGAAGATATTGCGAGAACTGTTTTGTCCGATTTTTTCCGATCACTCACTAATACATATGCTTTTTTTGCGCTTTATGCAAACATCGACGGGTTTACTGGCAAAGAGCAGGAAGTTCCTATCGACAATCGCCCGGAAATTGATAGATGGATATTGTCGAAAATGAATACTCTTATCAGGAACTATCGAAAGAGTATGGATGCTTACGACCTGACAAAAGCTCACCGCGAAGTGCAAGATTTTGCAATCTATGAGCTTTCGAACTGGTATATACGGCGCAATCGCCGCCGTTTTTGGAAAGGTGAGAATGATAGCGACAAACTTGCCGCATATCAGACTCTCCGGTCTGTGCTTATCAACCTTCTGACGCTTACTTCATCTCTTGCTCCTTTCTTGAGCGAAGTTCTTTTTCAGCGTTTAAGAATTGAAAGCGACGAGATTTCCGTTCACTTGCTTGAAATGTCTGTGGAAGATGAGGGATTAATTGATACTGCCCTTGAAAAAAGAATGGCAGCTGCTCAGACTATCGTCTCACTTGCTCGCTCTCTTCGCGAAAAAGCGAAAATCAGGGTAAGACAACCTTTGAGCAGAATACTTGTTACAGTCGATTCTCCTAAAGAAAGACGTGAGTTGCAAGCAGTCGAAAACATTATAAAAGAAGAACTTAACATAAAGCACATTGAATATATTAGCAGCGATACTGAAATCGTTAAGCGCAGCGCTAAGCCTAATTTTAAAATTATTGGGAAAAAATTTGCGAAGTTGACAAAGCTTGTTGCCGAGCAAATTAAAACTTTTGGCGAAAAACAAATTAAGCAACTTGAAAGAGCTGAAGCTATTAAACTTAGTTTCGATGACGAGCATGTTGAGATTGTTCTTGAAGACATTGAAATAATAAGCGAGGATATCGAAGGATGGCTTGTCGCTGCTGAAGCAGGAGTAACAATTGCATTGGATACTCAATTAAGTGATGATCTAATAAACGAAGGAATCGCTCGTGAATTTGTCAATAGATTACAGAATCTTAGGAAACAATCTAATTTCGATGTAACCGATAGGATTTCTATAAAATACAAAGCAAATGGAAGAATAAGAACGGCTATCGAAGCTGAGAAACAATATATTATGAACGAGATACTTGCCGAAGTAATTGAATATACAGAGGATAAACTGCAAGGGAGTATTGATATTTACGAAGAATTACTCGAAGTTGAATTACGAAAGGTTTTGTAAAAATTGGTAAAAAAAGATTTATTATTTTAAAAAATGAAATATTTTTTTACAGATTATAAAAATCTCTTGCTTATATCAAATAATGATTATATATTTATAAATGTAAACTTTTGAAAAGATTTTTTTATGTTTATTTTGTAATGCATACATAGAAATTCACCTTAGAGAAGGGTATAAAATATGGCAAAGAAGAAAAAAAACGAATTAGATAAAGTTGTCGACAACGAAACTTTTGCACAAGATGAAATGGCAACTCCAAAGCTTGTCCAAGACAAGAAAAAACCAGAGGCAAAGAAAAAAACAGCAAACAAGGAGACGCCTGATAAAATAAATTTATCCGAGCCAGTGCCCAAGATTACTAAGGAGGAAAAGCCTAAACCTAAGAGAAATACCTCAAATAAGAAAGCTGTTAAAGAACAAGTCAAAGAGTCAGTTCCTTTTGACGAGGGTGATATAGAAGACGACTTTCTTGAACTAGAGGAAAAAGAGGAAAACTTTGAAGTTGAGCCAGATCTCGATATGCTCGAAATTGATCGAGAAGACGACTTCCTCGATATGCCTGAAGACAAGGATATTGCCGAACCAAAACCTTCAAAATCTACCAATAAGAAAAAAATTGCTGACAAGAAAAATGATAAAAAAAAGACTAGTGTAAAAAAAGTAAATAAAACTGATTCTAAAAAAATTGAGAAGACTTCCATACAGAAAATTGAAGATGTAAAATCAGAAGTTGAAAAGAAACAAGCTGCAAAGAAAAAGTCAATTCCTAAGAAACCCACAGAAAAGAAACCCTTTCCATACTCAAAGCCAGAGCCTAAAAAATTAGAAGATGACGACCCGGCGCTTTCACCTCGGGATCCATTGCCAGGCACTCGGTTTTCAGACGAAGATCTGGAAATGTTTAAAATAAAAATCCAGGAATATCGCAAAGATGCAGTCGAAGAGCTTCAGATGCTCAAAGACCGCCTCGACGATTTGACAAGCTACGATATGGCAGAAGAAAGTATGATTTATTCAATGCACATGGCGGAGCAAGGCTCGGAAGCGCTTGAAAAAGAAAAGACTTACGCCCAGATTCAACGTATTAATGAATATATTCGCAAGCTCGACGAAGCTGTGCAAAGGATAGATGACAAAACTTATGGTATTTGTCGTGTTTGTGGGTGCTTAATTGCTAAAGAGCGGCTCCTTGCAGTTCCCATTACCACTCTATCGGCATCTTACAAGATCCATAGAAAATGTCCCGAAGACGGAATTGACAGAATAGAACCATTAAAAAGCTCGTAACTGAAAGGAAAAAGATGAGAAATCCCCACAAAAGCACATTTTTCTTTTCTGTTGCTGCTATCTTTATTTTTCTTGACCAATTAACAAAATTTTTAGTAAAAGGTGGAAATTTATTTGGTTTTAATGTCGAAGGAATGAAGATCGGGCAGAGTTTTGAGCTGATTGGTAGTTTTGTCCAAATAACCTATATTGAAAACGAAGGAATGGCTTTCGGTATTAGCTTTGGGGCGGCTAAAATATTGTTGAGTTTGTTTTCTGTTGTTGCAAGTATTTTTCTTGCTGTTTATCTTTCAAGATTGCAAGGCAAACATTTTTTTGTTAGGGTGGGTTTATCGTTTATTCTTGCCGGTGCTGTTGGCAATCTCATAGATAGAATATTTTATGGGGTTTTCTATGGGGAAAGCCCTTTGTTTTATGGTCGAGTAGTCGATTTTGTGCAAGTTGATATACCAGACATTTCAATAATGGGAGTGCATTATACTCATTGGCCCATCTTTAATATTGCTGCTATGTGTGTAACTGTCGGAGTTATT
>CAYVTD010000064.1:0-9626 GCA_964454445.1 uncultured Hyphomicrobiales bacterium | reverse complement strand
AAGTGAAGTGGATTTGGAAAGAAAAATTCAAGCATGCTTTCATCGAACAAGAAAACGAAAGATTGCCTGAAAAAATAAACGAGATGACTGTGCTTTTGCTCTGCAACCATTGCGATGAACCTCCTTGCGTTAATGTCTGTCCGACACAGGCAACTTGGCGTCGCGAAGAGGACGGAATAGTGATGATGGACTGGCACCGCTGCATAGGTTGCCGGTATTGTATGGCTGCTTGTCCTTATGGTTCGCGTAGCTTTAATTATCAAGATCCTCGACCAAACATACCTGCCCAACACGACAAATTTCCCACTCGCAGCAAAGGTGTTGTTGAAAAATGCACTTTCTGCGCTGAAAGAATTGTCAATGGAAAGTATATTCAAGCACCGGCCTGTGTCGAGGCTTGTCAGGCACTCGGGTCAAATGCGATTGTATTCGGCGATTTATACGACCCGAACTCAGAGATTAGTCAAACACTTAAGAAACATTATACTATCAGGCGCAAGCCCGAATTAGGCACTCATCCAGAAGTTTATTATATAATTTAAAGGAATAGATATGTTAGAAAAAGCTTTTATGGGGAGCAAGAACTATTGGCTCTGGGTGATTTTGCTTCTGCTCGGCGTAGGTGTAGGCACACTTGCTTACCTTTATCAATTTGAGAAAGGTCTGGGCGTAACGGGTATGAGCAGAGACGTTACCTGGGGTTTTTACATTGCTCAATTTACCTTTATGGTCGGCGTTGCGGCTTCGGCAGTAATGGTCGTTTTACCTTATTATCTTCATAATTATAAAAATTTCGGAAAAATTACAATTCTTGGCGAGTTCCTCGCTATTGGCTCAGTAATAGTATGTATGACTTTCATTTTCGTGGATATGGGACAGCCCTTGCGAATAATGAACGTTTTTCTGCATCCCACGCCTAGTTCGCCAATGTTTTGGGATTCAGTTTCTTTGATTGGCTATTTAGTGCTGAATGTAATTATCAGCCGAGTAGCTCTCAATTCTGAAAATAAGGGCTTGAATCCGCCCAAATGGGTAAAGCCATTTATTTATATTTCAATTCCTTGGGCAGTGAGTATCCATACTGTTACGGCATTTTTATATTCTGGTCTTGCAGCACGTCCTTTTTGGATGTCAGCAATTATGGCACCTAGATTTCTTGCGACAGCATTTGCGGCTGGTCCGGCATTATTGATTGTCATTTGTTTATTATTAAGAAAAATCTCAACGTTTGATGCAGGTAAAGAGCCAATTCAAAAACTTGCAATTATCGCTACTTATGCCATGTATCTCAATGTTTTCTTCCTGGTTTTAGAGATATTCACAACATTTTATAGTGGTATGGATCATCACGCACTTGCGTTCCAATTCTTATATTGTGGTCTTGATGGAAATAACATTTTGGTACCATTTATGTGGACTTCGGCGGTTCTTGCAGTTATTTCCTTGGTTCTCTTGACTGTTCCAAGATTTCGTGCTAATGAAAACATACTCTTGGCGGGCAGTATATTTGTGTTCCTGTCTATTTGGATTGACAAGGGTTTAGGTATGATTGTCGCAGGATTTACTCCGTCGCCTCTTGGTTATGTTGTAAGTTATTGGCCCACAGTGCCTGAGTTTTTAATATCGGTTGGAGTTTTCTCGCTTGGATTGTTTATAGTTACAGGATTATATAAAATAGCATTGTCAGTAAGAAGGCAGATCAAGGTATAAACAAAGGTTTTTATATTATTTGTATGAAGGGGCTGTTTTTTTAGACAGCCTCTTTTTTTATTGACTTATACTATTGTCTGGTGTAATTGTAAGGAGTATAATTTAGCATAAATGCCGTTTAATTCGATTAATTCCTTGTGATTGCCAATTTCGCAAACTTTGCCCTTGTGCAGAACAATAATTTTGTTGGCACGCTTTATTGTCGATAAACGATGGGCGATAATGAGCGAAGTTCTGTCCTGAAGGAGTTTTTCGAGGGCAACTTCGATAATTTTTTCTGTATGCGAATCAATATTTGAAGTTGCCTCGTCTAAAATCAATAAATCGGGTTTTCCGACATAAGCCCTGCAAAAAGCGATGAGTTGTCTTTGCCCTGAAGATAAAGTTAGCCCGCGTTCGTCAAGCTTTGTTTCAAATTTGTTAGGCAAATTCTCAATAAAATTATATGCATCAAGTTGAATAGCTGCGTTTTTCATATCCTCTATGCTTATATTGTCTCTTCCTAGCGAAATATTGTCGTCCACTTTTCGAGAAAATAGAAAAACATCTTGCATAACTAAGGCAAACTTTGAACGTAATGATTTTTCATCGTAGTTTTTTATATCTACTCCATCAATGCTTATGTTTCCTTCGTTATATTCATAGAATCTGCATAATAGATTGATAATAGTAGTTTTACCACTGCCGGTTGCGCCGACTATTGCCACTGTTTCGCCTTTGTTAATTTCAAAGGAAATATTTTTTAAAACTGGTTTGTCGGGAGAATAAGCAAAGCTAACATTTTCAAATCGAATTTCATTATTAATCCCTGGAAATTCGGTACCTTTCTTTTTGTTAAAGCTGATATTTGAGTCTTCTATATCAAGCAAGCCAAAAATGCGCTCCGAAGACGCCATTGAGCTTTGAAGTGTAGAATATTTCTCTGTTAAATCGCGAATTGGGCGAAAAAACATCTCGGCATATTGAGTAAAGGCGATTAAGGTGCCAATGGTCATTGCTCCGCTAATAATATTAGCTGCTGAATACCATAAAACAATGGCAAGTGCAATAGCACTAAGCATTTCCACAACGGGGAAGAAAACAGCATGCCAGAATATTGTTTTAAACATCAAGATTTTATATTCATTGTTCATTGTATCAAATTCTCTGCTTTTTCTGCTCTCCTGAGTAAAAAGTTTAACGGTTTCAATTCCAGAAATGAATTCGCTTAAAAATGAATTCATTTCTGCAAGTTTTATCCTGATTTTTCTAAATAATTCCCTTATTTTTAATCGAAATACCAATGCGGCAATAACAAGAAACGGAAGAATGGACAAGGTAAACAGCGCAAGCTTGACATTAGTGAAGAACATAAATCCAACAATCCAAAGTATCAGCATTATATCAGCTATAATCATAACGACGCCTGATGAAAAAAGCTCGTTGAGAGCTTCGACGTCGTTAGTTACCCTTGTTACGAGTCGTCCAACAGGGTTTTTGTCGAAAAAGCTCATAGACAACGATTGAATGTGCGAGAATAGTTTTATACGTAAATCAAGTAGTACATTTTGACCGACCCATTGCATTAAATATGTTAAACCAAAGCGACTTAATCCATTAAACAATGTTAAGGCAAGAATGATTATAATCATTATTATTAAACCCTTGCTATCGCCAATCGCAATATGGTTATCGACTGCAATTTTCGTTAAATATGGGCGTATTGGACCAAGAGCAGAAGTGAGAATAGCAAGAAGTAAAGAATAGTAAATATAAATTTTATAAGGTTTTAAGAAGGCAAGCAGTCGCTTGAGTAAAGCCATATCAAGTTGCTTGTATTCTATCTCAGAAAAATCTTGTTTTTTCATTAAATTCTGTTAGTTTTGTCTTTGTAAAAGAGTTAATGACGAAAAAAGCTACAAAAGGTTTGATTTTGCGTTATTTTCATATATTGTAATAAATATATCACCTATTGAAAACTATTGAATTAATAAAATTAAAACTGCCAGAGCAACAATTCAAGTTCGCAAACATTGAGGATAGAACTTGTATTTTTGATGATATTAGGCAGATTTATGTAGCCATAAGCCCGGAGGAATGGGTAAGGCAAAACTTTTTGAAATACTTAATAATAGAAAAAAAATATCCAGCCGGGCTAATTAGTGTAGAAGCTCAAATCAAAACAATGAGTGGGGTTAAACGCTATGATGCCTTGGTTTGCAGTAGGGATGGTTCGCCTTTTATGCTATTAGAATTTAAAGCACCTAATGTTAGAATTTCACAAGATGTTTTCAGCCAGATAGGAGTGTATAATATCGGAATAAAAGTCAAGTATCTTGTTGTGAGCAATGGGCTTAAGCATTTTTGCATTAGCATTGATTATGAAAACAATGTGTTTCACGCATTAAAGAATATTCCAGAGTATTTTTAAGATACAAATAAATCAATTATTTATACAATTATGAACACGAATAATGAAGAGTAAATTAAAAAAAATGTGGGCAGAACAGCCACTTCTTGTTATTATGCTCATAGCACTTGCTCCCCGATTGCTTGCTACGTTTTTTTCAAAAGGATACGGAATGTATGACGATCATTTTGTATTTATTGAATATCCTTATCGAATTTTAAATGACTTTTCGATTTGGGAAAAAAGAGAATTTCCGCAAGGTAGAAGTGTGGTTTATCCTGCTATTAATTATTTTATTATTAAATTATGCAATTTCTTGGGGGCAGAAGATCCACAAGAGAAAATGTTATTTATCAGACTGTTGCACGCATTTTATTCGCTTTTTACAGTATTTTTTGGTTATAAAATAGCAAAAATTATTTCAGATGAAAACAATGCGAAAACAGTTGGATTGGTTTTAGCTTTATTTTGGATATTTCCGTTTATGAGCGTCAGGAACTTGATAGAAATGGTGAGCGCTCCGATGCTTATGGCTGGATTGTATTATTCATTAAAAAGTGATAAAACAAGCGATTTTGTATTGTCTGGTTTATTTTTTGGGCTTGCATTTGTTTTTCGGGTGCAAACCATTTTGCTGCCATTTGGAGTAGGTTTGGCGATGTTGTATAGAAAGCAGATAAAATCGACATTGGTAATGGCTCTGGCTTGCCTTGCTTCGATGTTCATATTTCAAGGGTTATCTGATTGGTATGTATGGGGTTATCCTTTTGCATCCTTTCTTGCATATTTCTTTTATAATGCTTCACATAGCACAGATTATATTGTTGGACCTTGGTATCGTTATATTTTGTTAATTACCGGGATCTTTTTGCCACCAGTAGGCATTTTATTTATATATGGTTACCTGCGAACTTGGAAAAAGTATTTACTGCTGTTTCTACCAATCCTTGTTTTCCTGGTTTTTCATTCATATTTCCCAAATAAACAAGAGAGATTCATACTACCGATATTAGCACCTATGCTCATTCTATCAATTATTGGCTGGCTGGAATATGTAAAACACTCTCGTTTTTGGCAAAACCATAAAAAATTGGGTAAATCAATTTGGGTTTATTTTTGGACAATCAATTCAATTTTACTTATAATTTTTTCATTTACATATAGTAAAAAAACACGTGTTGAATCGATGTATTACTTTTCTAAAGCAGAAAACATTTCAGCTGTTTTAGTCGTGGGGGGCGATGTAAGCAATAATTATCCCCCAACGTTTTATATGAATCGACCTGAAAAACCTGTCTATACAATCAAAGAAAAGTATTCAAATGAAGATATTTCTGAATTAAGAAAAAAAGCAGTTTTCCCAAATTATTTCGTTTTTTATGGCATTGAATCTATTGAGGATAGAAAAAAAAGACTTGAACAGGCATTAGGAGCTAATTTAGCCTTGGTGAAAACAATCGAGCCAAGCATTACTGATGATTTGCTTTATAAATTAAATCCTCGAGGTAATAAAAACCAAACAGGATTGATTTACAAAGTGATTAAATAAAGGAATTAATTCTTCGATTTTGAAATAACATCATTGCATTTGGCAATCATCAATTTAGCTGATTCATCCCAAGTAAATTGCTTAGCCCAAGCAATCGAACCGTTATAAAGTTTGTTTTGTAGATCTTTATCTGCAAAGAATCTGATGATTATGTCGGCGAGTTGGTTGATGTCGCCATATTCGTATAATAATCCAGATAGTCCTTCGCTAACCGAATCTCGTAAACCTGGGACATTTGCTGAAATAACTGGAGCGCCGCAGGCATTTGCCTCAATGTTGGTAATGCCCCAGCCCTCTTTCATCGATGTATTTACTACACAATGAGATAGCGATAGTAATCTACGTTTTTCGTTTTCGCTAACATAGCCCCAAAATGTAGTTTTTTCTGAGATATTTAGTTCTTTTGCAAGTTTTTCGAGTTCAGGTTGATAATCGCCTTTTCCTATCAAATAGAGTTGTGCTTGAGGTAATTGCTTTGAAATAATAGCAAATGCCTTAACAAGATGGTGTACACTTTTGTATTTTTTCATTCTGCCAAAATAAGTGATGAGCGGAAACGATTCCTTTTGTCCGATTTTCATTGGAAAATCTTCAGGAGTGATAGCATTAGGTACCATCGAGAATAAATCTTCGAGAAAACCACGGCTTAGAAACTCGTCCTTAGTGCTTTGCGAAACTACGGCAAAAGGTGTTTTTTTATATACGTAATCAATTATTTTTTCAGATAGATAGACGTAAGAGCCTGCGATAATGCCCGCTTCAGGGAAAATGCTTTTGCCAAAGAAATGATGGCTAATGGCTAGCAAAGGTTCTTTGACATAGAGAGGAGTGTAAAAAGGAATTTTATTAATATCGTCTATTATTATATCATAATTTTCTTTTCTAAACTGCTTAAAATATCTTATAGGAACATAAAAATTAAAAAGATTTCTGCTGCCTTGCCTGATTACTTTTATTCCATCAATTGTTTCTTCCGTCGGTGCGCCTTCGAAACGAGAGCAAAAGAGTGTTACACTATGATTCATAGCCACAATTCTTTTGAAAATCTCGTGGAAATGCACTTCTGCGCCGCCACCAGAAGGATTTTTAATATCTTGCCAGTTAATTACAAGTATTTTCATTAATTAAAAATTGAAAAGATTTTTCGAGAATAATACTAAAAATAAATTCAATTATTTATATTGCAAACGGATGAACTTCACGGAAATTGGGATTGTATGATGTTGCACTATCCATCTCTTGAAACCAACCTTTATAAAAACCGAGTCTTTCAGCCTCACTTACTACTAATTCATATTCGTCTGCAAATAGTTTTCTATTTAGATTAGCAAATTTAAGTCGATTATCCGGTGGATTGTATTGCGACATTAGCGAAAGATGAACAGATGTGCCAATTCGGTCTGCCAATAAGCGAAGGCAATTGATGCTGTTTTCCACTTCTCCGGGCAAAACCAAATGACGAACAATCAAACCGTTTTCAGCATATCCATTTTCATTTAAAAACAGGTTGCTCCCTTTTTGTCTATACATTTCTGCAATAGCATCAAGAGCTGTTGTTGTGTAATTTCTCGCTTTTGAATAGCGCAAAGCAAGCCTGTTATCAGAATATTTGAAATCGGGAAGATATATATCTATATAATCTTCTAAATCATTGATTGTAGTTTGTTTATCGTAAGCATTTGTGTTCATTACAATAATCGGTTTCTTGCCATTATCCTTGATTTCGCTAATAATTTGCTTCATTTGAGGGATAAAATGAGAAGGAGACACGAAACCGACTGCATCGGCGCCTTTGTCTATGCCATCATTGATAAGATTTATAACATCATTAAGTTGCAAATTGTATTCGATTTCAAGATGTTTGTTGCTGCTTATTTGATAATTTTGGCAAAAAATACATTGCAAATTACATCGAGTAAAGAAAATATTGCAAATTCCATAATTGCCTGAAATTGGAGGTTCTTCGCCCCGATGAATGCAAATTGAGCCAATGGAGAAGCCAGCAGGACTATTGCAAAATCCTTTTTTTTCAGAAAACCTGTCTGCTCCACACTCACGAGGACAACAGTAGCAATTTGATAAATCGAATAGTTCGTTTTTCATAGAGCAAACTCCATCGAAAGGCTTTGCGATAGCATTATTCTTCAATTCCTAACTCCAAAGAAACGTAACGTCTAAATTGGTTTGGCAAAGATTCTTGCTTGTCGATGCCGCGCCCGCTCACTTTCCAAACGACTCTATCGCGAATATCATTAAAATCATCGTTTTTCTGGAGGCGCTTTTGTAATTCTTTAGCTGTATAATAAGCGCGGAGGATGGACAGTAATTTATTGTCCATAATTTTTCCGCGGGATACTTGGACATTGAAATCTAAATCGTCGATTTCGACGCCATCATATTTGCTTGATTTTGGCAAAGGTCTAGGGTCTGCATAGCCATTAACCTTGATTTTAAGTTTTGCTTCGCTAGACAGGCAATCGCCGAGCAAGTATTTTGCTTTTTTCAAAATAAACTCTTCAGCTTCTTTCAAGGTACTATCGACCACTCTTGCATATTCGTCATAATCTTTTCCTGGTCTTTCGATATAACGGGTAGAGTCGTTGTTTCCAATCAGATTATAGCTAAATTTAAGTCTCAGGGCATCGAGGTTTTCGCTTGTATTTGGCAGGTAATATCCGGTAACGAAAAATGGCACATTCTTCTTCTCGAGGAAAAATACATTCATTTCGGCAGGCATTGGCAAATTTAGCACTAATTTAACCACACTCGTATCCGAACAAGGCACTTCGACATCTTGCAGTAATTCTGCATCAGGAATACAATCGTTAACATATCTTAGAGTATATGTTTCAAAAGGAGATAGTGGGAAGCGAAAACTACCATTTTCATCAACCGGTTGAGTTTCGACAATATCGCCGTTGGGCAACAATATTTCAAATCTGCCTTTAAGGGAGACAGGAGCAGAGTTGTTTTCGATATTGCCCTCCATAATCACCGGTCCGCAGTTATCAAAAGCATATATATCGTATCCACCGCAACCACCTCTTCTTTTTGAAGATAGTATTAGTTTGCCGTGCCACACAGCAGGGCCAGTTTCGTCGAATTCGGTATTGATTGGAAAAGGAAATATAAAGGGGCGTTCCCATAATTCGTTATTCTTATATGCCTTTATGATATCATAACCCGCTCGCTCACGATAACCTTTTGAGCTAAAATATAAATTGCCTGCTGGGTCTATCATCGGAGAGATTTCTTCATAAGGTGTGTTGATGTTTTCGCCAAGATTCTGTGCTGCGCCCCAAGAGCCATCTGGATTGCGTTTACTATAATATAAATCAGTTTGCCCAAAGCCGCCTGGTCTGTCAGAAGAAAAAATAATAATTTTACCATCTTTGCTTATAAATGGATGGGATTCATAGTGTTGGGTATTTAATTCTTTAACTGGTTTTGGGCTTGTCCATTTTCCATTGATAAAATCAGATTTATAAATGTCTCTATTGCCTATCTTGTCGCCTGGCGCTGTTGATGCGAAATATAACTCTTTGTAGCCGTACTCGTCAAAGAAAAAAGTAGGAGATCCAGTATTAGGATAGTTTTGCAATGGCAGAGCAGTTTCTATTGCGGGATAACCCATTTCGTTTTTCGATAATAACGATTTAAAAATTTGTTCGCCGGGGTGAATATCCTCCCTTGTTGAAGTGAAAAACAAGGTATCGTTTACAACAATTGGCAAACGATCGTCCATTTTTGTGTTGATAACCGAGCCGATATTTCCAATTGCTGGATTCTCGGGGCAGGGATCGGCACTTTTGCAGCCTGCTAAGAAAATCAGCAAGCTTACAAAAAGACAAAGTAATATATAGTTTGTTAATTGTTGCATTTTCATCTTTTTACCCTGTAAAACTATTACAAAATTAATAGAATTATGCCATTTATACAATTTTTCTTAAATATACAAGTTTGGTATTATTTTTTTCA
>CAYVTD010000063.1:0-9650 GCA_964454445.1 uncultured Hyphomicrobiales bacterium | reverse complement strand
TTTGTAAACTTTATCGAGCGAATATAACGCCGATATACCTTCTTCGGCAATATCTTCCATCTCTTTTGTACGTATTATCACTTCGACGTGTCTGCCCTCTGGTCCGAAATGTGTTGAATGCAATGCTCTATATAAATTAATTTTTGGACGAGCTATGTAGTCTTCGAGAGAGCTTACCGGTCCAAAAACATTAGCAACAACCCCATAAGCACGATAACATTCTGTATAGTCGCTGGTTTTCAATACTATCACGAAAGAGTAGAAATTATCGATATCGTGGAGCGTTCTACCACTTTGTATCATCTTGTAAATCTCATATTCGTGCTTATGTGCGATATTTATAAAGTGGTCAATGTTGTGCTGTTTGAGCATTAGTTCGATCCTGTCATGAAAATACTCAATATAAGAGATAAAATCTGCCTGTTTTTGCTCGAGTTTGGGGCGAATGGCTTCAAATGCCTCTTTGTCGATATAGTAAAGAGATAAATTCTCCAAGTCACGTTTTATGCCTGCCAACCCGAGCCGTTGAGCAAACGGAACATAGAAATTTAAAGTCTCGTTGCCAATACGCTCTATTTTTTCTTTTGGAAGATGCGACAAGGTCCGCATATTATCGTACCGGTCTGCTAGTTTTATCAATATGACTCTAGGATCTTGAACCATTGCCATAAACAATTTACCATAAGTAGCAGTTTTTTCGAGATTTCTTGTCCTTTTGCCCTTTATTTTCGTTACTCCATCGACAAGATGAGCCACGTCCTTGTTAAATCTCTTTTCAATATCCTCTAAAGTAATTAAGTCATTGTCTTCAACTGTGTCGTGCAAAAGCGAACCGGCAATTACATTCTCATCCCTAATTCCGAACTGGTTGATTAACGAGATTGCTACCTTTAAAGGATGTGTATAGTACGGGACACCTGAGGCACGATTTATACCACGATGTGCATATTCCATATAATCGAATGACCTTTTCAAAAAATCCTCATTGGGGTTATGTAATTTTTCTTTGCAAATGGACATAAAGACATCTAAGTCTTCTTGCACATCTTTCCCATAAGGGCATTCTTTTTCCAAATTAAGTTTGATGAGCTTTATCATAAAATCTCATTTCAATTTTTCTAACAAAAGGATTTAAATATAATTATAATTCAGGAAAAAGTCAATTTTTTTTTATAATCGAATATGACTAATGAATAAAAAACTCTGGCAATTAACGCTAATTAGCAATGCTTGCAAGGTTTTCTTTCACCTTTTTCAAAGACTTGACCATACTCGAAAGCTTTTCTCGCTCATAAGAAATCACGTTTTCTGGTGCGTTGGCAACAAATTTCCCATTAGCAAGTTTTTTTTCAGAGCCAGCTATGTTTCGCTCAAGGCGATCAATTTCTTTTTGAAATCGCAAACGTTCCTTATCCAAATCAATATCTCCGATTAGAAGCAAATAAATATCAATTTCTCTTACCACAGAGGCAAGACAATTCGATGGCTTGTCGCCGTTGATGACTATTTCAATAGACAAGCAGCTGCCTAAGATTTTTATATTATCCGACTGTGCTCTCAAAAAATCGATAATCTCGCCATTGCTTGCCGATAAGACAACAGGTTGTTTCTGGTTTGGTGTTAAATTAATAGTTGCTCTCAAGCTCCTTATCTGCTCAATAATCAATTGCAATAGCTCAAATTTGCTTTCAAGTTCAGCATCCACCCTGCTTTCGTCGATTTCCGGTATAGCTTGCAAGCTAATACTATCATCATCAGAGCGGCTATCGGTGAGATGGTAAATCTCTTCTGTTATAAAAGGCATAACAGGGTGCAGTAATTTTAAGATATTTTCATACAGTTCAGTAGCAAATCGTGTTGCTTGTTGTTTATAAACAGCATCATCGCTTTCGTTTAATTGTACTTTGAGAATTTCAACATACCAATCGCAGAAATCTCTCCAAATAAAATCATATAAAGCCTTGGAATAATCATTAACCTTATAATTGTCGAGCGATTTCCTTACATTTTTTATTGTCGTATGGAAGCGGGAAAGTATCCATCTGTCGGCAACTCTAAGTTCTTCATCAGATAAAGTTTTGTTTTGGTTTGCAGGACATACTTCGTTAATTGTAGCTAAATCCCGCTTCATAATCAAAAATCTGCCGGCATTCCACACCTTGTTTGCAAAATTTCGACCTATTTCCATAGATTTAATATCTTGAGCTTCCACATCGACATCCATTCTAACATCATGCCCGAGCGGTGAAAGATAAATAGTAGTAAACCGGACTGCATCTGCGCCATATTTTTCAATAATATTCAGCGGGTCAGGCGAATTGCCAAGAGATTTCGACAGTTTCCTGCCTTTGCCGTCTCTAATCATACTCGTAAAATAGACATCTTGAAAAGGGATTTCCTTTTTGAATTTCAAATTTGCCATAATCATCCTTGCCACCCAGAAAAAAAGAATATCTGGAGCTGTTACGAGCAAATCTGTTGGTAAAAACATTTCAAGATCGTCAGTGGTCTCCGATTTGCCATCATATAGCCAGCGCATCGTTGTCAAGGGCCAAAGCCAGGACGAAAACCAAGTATCCAAAACATCTTCTTCTTGAATCAATATCTCTTTATCAGACAAACCAAGCTTCTGCCTTGCTGATTCCGCACATTTTGCAGCGGTCTGTCTGCCATCTTCTGTATAATAAACTGGAATGCGATGCCCCCACCACAACTGCCGGGATATGCACCAATCTCGAACGTTTGCTAGCCAATGCTCGTAAGTTTTTACCCAATGATCAGGATAAAAGCGGATTTGCCCATTTTTTACAACTTCCAGAGCCTCCTCTGCAAGTGGCTTCATATCAACAAACCACTGATCCGACAAGAAAGGCTCGACTGGCTCGCCTCCTCGTTGCGAAAATCCAACATTGTGGGTATAATCTTCTATTTTTTCTATTAGATCCTTATCCTTTAGCTTTTTTAATATCTGTTTTCTTGCCTCGAATCTATCAAGTCCGTTAAACTCGCCGGCTAATTCGTTCATCGTGCCGTCAGGGTTAATAGTGGCAATCATCTCAAGTGAATGCCTTTGCCCTACCAAAAAATCGTTTGGGTCGTGAGCAGGAGTAATTTTCACGCAACCAGTGCCAAACTCTGGATCTGCATATTCATCAGCAATTACTTTCACTTCGCGATTAACAACTGGGACAATAACGGTCATTCCTATTTTGTTTTTATATCTTTCGTCTTTAGGATTAACGGCAACGGCTATATCTCCAAAAATAGTCTCTGGACGGACAGTTGCCACAGATAAATAATCAGTGGAATCCATAAAATAATAACGAAGAGTATAAAGGTGCTCTTTCACCTCGCGGAATTCAACTTCTTCGTCCGAAAGTGCAGTTTGAGATAATGGCGACCAGTTTATGATCCGTTTACCCTTATATATCAAGCCTTCATCGTAGAGCCGTATAAAAACCTCGCGAACAGCATTAGATGCAGATTCGTCCATAGTAAAAAGCGTTCTGTCCCAATCGCAGGATACTCCCAGCAAACGAAGCTGCTTTAGGATAATACCCCCATATTTTTCTCGCCATTCCCATATTTTTTCAATAAATTTCTCCCGTCCTAAGTCGTAACGTGTTTTGCCTTCTGCTTTTAATTCCTTTTCAACTCTGGCCTGAGTGGCAATGCCAGCGTGGTCAGTACCCGGGAACCAACAAGACTCATAACCATTCATACGTTTCCAACGAATATAAATATCTTGAAGCGTAATGTTCAAAACATGCCCAAAATGCAATATACCCGTAACATTTGGTGGCGGCATCAATATGGAATAAGGTTTCTTCCCTGTTTTTGTAGAAGCAGTATATATCTTGCTTTCCTGCCATTTTTCATACCATTTACTCTCAGTTAATTGCGGTTCATAAGCCTTGGGAAACTCTTTCTTCATAATTTTCTTTAGTTTTTGATAAACAATAAAAAACAAATTTATGAATTTTTAACTATTTATTAATATGAAATTGCTTTGATAGAAAAATCACATAATTTTAAAAAAATTAAAAAAAGTATTGAAAAATATTATTTTATATTAGGTTTGATAATTTTTTTTTACGATATTTGCTTATTGTGAAAGATATTTTGATATATTTTTTTTCTTTTACTTTATAGGAGGGGTATTTTTTCTTTGAAATAATAAACGAAAGGCAATTAAATAATTGATTTATTAACATTTAACAATATTTTGGAGGATTTATGAAACTTTCAAGGACTACTGCGGCTATTGTTACATTAGCGCTTGCACTAAGTTCGCTCATAATGAGCAGTTGCACTTGCAGACCTACTGAACAAGAACTACAATCTCTCAGGGACCTCAGGGCACAAGAAAGAGATTTGACTACACAGATTAGCAAAACAGAAAAAGAAATCTCTGGCATCAAATCTGAAATTGGCGAAATTAACAAAAAATTAGACAAATGCAACGAAGACAAAAAATTTGTACAAAAGCATTTACCTAATTGGCCCAATATTTGGCCCGCCGATATTCAGTTCGAAGAACCTATTAAACCATAATTATCTCTCAAATACGAGACTTAACTAACTGTGTAATCAAATTTAGGAGTAATATAATGAAAATTTCAAATCTTATTTTAATCATTCTTTTTGTAGTGTTTACATCATCTTTTACAACAGTTAATGTAAATGCTCAAAAACCAGAATCCGAATTGAATTGCGAAGAGTTTCAAGCATTACTGTTAGAATGGCAAACAAAAGTCGATAATCTTTATAAAAAATTCGATGCTTTGAAAGCTGATGCTGATAACAACAAAGCTGAACTTACTAGAATCCAAACTGCTTTGGAAGATTGCAACAAAGAACTCTATGCCATGATCGAAGCAAGTTTACAAGATATCGACGACTATCGCCAAAAACTTGGTCGTCTCGACGGCAAAGTTCGCAACATGGAAAGCCGCGAAAACAAACAAGAAGAAATCGATGCTGTTTGGGCTGAACTCAATGAGCTTCGTAAAGACAAGCTTGCCTTGCTCCCCGAATTTTATAACAAGATCATCGACATTGCACGCCGAATCAAAAACCTTAAGGTTTACGTTGAAAAACCAAGCGGATACACTGTCGGTACTTGGGCAAAAGATCGCGATTGCTTGTGGAACATTGCCGGTAAAATGGAAATATATGGTGACCCGCTGCAATGGCCCAAGATTTGGCACGATAATATAGGCAAGATACGCAACCCTGACATTATTTTCCCAGGTCAACTACTTACTATTCCTCCCCAAGGACCAAAAACTGACGAAGAAATAAAACTTGAAAGAAAATATTGGCGTCAAAAACGAGCCGCTGCCGCTGCAGCCGAACAGCCGGTAAAAGGCACTAACAACGAATAAACTTTATTATTTTGATGCGCTACAACCGATTAAACATAATATAATTGTTAAGCCCCATGGCGACTTGCTCTGGGGCTTTTTGCTATCTTTTTAAAAACAAATTATGGAGATTAAAGAAAAAAAAATCAAAATGAACGATACCGATTTGCTCCAGCTTTTCGGTTACAACGACAATTTTATGAAAATGCTCGAAAAGGAATACAATAGCGTCATCTCAGTTCGAGGCAGCAATCTGATAATCAAAGGCAGTTCGCAAGAAATCAGGACTATCGAAAAAGTTTTTGACGAGCTAGTATATACTTTTAAAAGAAAAGGCACTATCAACGAGACAGACCTCGCTGCTGCCATCCAAACAATCGAGCCAACAGAAACAAGTCAGAACAATGATAAATTGCAAGAAGAAAACGCCATTTATTGGGGGGTGAAAGACCTTGTTAAAGCTCGCAATCAAAGGCAAATCGAATACTACAATAAAGTATTAAATAAGGATGTGGTTTTTGCCATTGGACCGGCTGGCACCGGGAAGACTTTTCTCGCAGTGGCGATGGCATTAAACGCTTTGAAAAACAATGAAATCGAGCGAATAATACTTTCTCGTCCAGCAGTCGAAGCTGGCGAATCTCTCGGTTTTTTGCCCGGCGATCTGAAGGAAAAAATCGACCCTTATCTTCGACCACTCACTGATGCTTTGTTTTATATGCTCAACCCTGAAAAAACCAGAAGCTTGATGGATAAAAACATTATTGAGATTATCCCTCTTGCATATATGCGTGGTAGAACTCTCAATTCAAGCTTTATCATCTTGGACGAAGCTCAAAACGCTACGATAACGCAGATGAAGATGTTTTTAACACGGCTCGGCATCAACTCAAAAGCTATCATTACTGGCGATATAACTCAAATTGACCTTCCAAGCAAAACACATTGCGGGCTTATCAATGCCCAAAAAGTGTTAAAAAAGATTCCTGGTATAGATTTTGTTTACTTTGATAAAAGAGATGTGGTTCGCCATAAGCTCGTCGCTGATATTATAGACGCTTACGAAAAATTTGACGCTACTGTTACAAAAAAACAGTTAAGAACTAAATGATTGAACTCTTTAAGCTCAGTTTTATCAGTTTCACACTGCTCGACTTGATAGACATAATGTTTATCACAATGCTTTTTTATGGTATCTACCGTTCTCTTAAAGATACCATTGCAGTGCAGATTCTCATCGGTCTTATAATCATTGCCGGTTTGCAGTTCATCACCGAAGCAGTAAACCTGCGAGGCATTAACTGGATAATGAAAACAATATCGAGCATTTGGCTTATTGCTTTTATTGTTTTATTCCAGCCCGAAATGAGGCGCCTTCTTATGCAAATCACAAGAAGCAAAATATTTCGGCTATTCGTAAAAACACACATTTTCGGCACCATCGAAGAAGTGATCGAAGCAGCTATCGAGTTTTCCGAAAAGCATACTGGTGCTTTAATCGTCTTTGCACGTACTCAAAATGTGCAAATGACAGTCGATACGGGCATTACCCTCAATGCACAAGTAACCCGCGAGCTTCTAGTTTCCATTTTCAACACAAAATCTCCTCTACACGACGGAGCTGTTATTATCGAAAATAATGTTATCATAGCCGCCCGGTGCGTGTTGCCTTTAACAAATAAAGAACGCTATGGCACAAAAGCTCTTGGCACTCGACATCGTGCTGGGCTTGGTCTATCCGAACAAATAGATGCACTAATTTTAATAGTATCCGAAGAAACAGGCGGCATATCCATTGCTGATGGGGGAGAATTAATATATGATATTCAATCTGATGTACTGCCAGAAATGCTCCGATTACGCCTTTATTCGTAATGGCTGATTTTTTTTATCGCAATAATAATAGCTAAATAAAAAGTTTTTAACGGTATTATTAGCTTGACAAATCAAAATGTCTTTTTTTTATAGTATCCATTTGTTATTTTTGTTGTTTGTTAATTACTTTTTTTGACAGGTTTTAAAGTAAATACAGCTATAAAATTTAAATGAAAGCATTTAAAATCTTTTTTGACTTTTTTAATGACTTATTTTCTAATAGGCATTTAATATGGGAACTCGTAAGACGAGATATGAAAATTTCGTATGTTGGCTCTTTCTTGGGAATATTATGGACATTTATCCACCCATTTGCGCTTACGATGATTTTTATGCTCATTTTTGGAATCGGATTTCAAGCCGGCGCCCCTGTCGGAGATGTCCCTTTCTTCATTTGGTTCCTTGCCGGTTATATACCTTGGGTATTCTTTTCAAGCACAGTTTTGACAAATGCTGAATGTATTAAAAGCTTTGACTATCTTGTAAAAAAGATTAATTTCAGAATCTCAGTTATTCCTTTGATAAAAGTATTCTCGAATATTGTAATATTATTTTTTTATTTGCTAAGCCTCTTATTTTTTATTTTCTTTTGGGATGTCCCCTTAAGTATATATATATTTCAACTTTTCTATTATTTTGTAGCAATGTTCATCCTTGTTATGGGCTTTAGTTACCTTTTTTCATCTACAAATGTTTTTATTAAAGATATTGGTAATATCAATTCGATTGTATTGCAACTTGGTTTTTTTGCCACACCAATTTTCTGGAAGCTTGATAGTGTATCTCCTACTTATCGATTTTTATTCGAATTGAATCCAATGGTCTATATAATTCAAGGTTTCAGAGATTCATTGTTCAATCGGGTACCTTTTTGGGTACATACGACCGAAACAATCTATTTTTGGCTTTTTACTGTAGTAGTTTTAATTTTGGGAGTAATAGTTTTTGATAAACTTAGGCCCCATTTTGCAGATGTTATTTAATATAATTCTTGAGGAATATTTAAATAAATGAGTAATGATATAGCGATTAAAATCGAAAATATTTCAAAAAAATACAAACTATACGATTCACCTCAAGACCGTTTAAAAGAGGCGTTACATCCTTTCCGTAAGCAATACCATAAAGAGTTTTATGCTTTAAAAGACATTAACCTTGAGATAAAAAAAGGCGAATCACTTGGAATCATTGGGAAGAACGGAGCAGGCAAATCTACCTTGCTTAAAATTATAACTGGAGTGCTTACCCCAACTTCGGGAACATTAAGTGTAAACGGAAAAGTTTCAGCACTACTCGAACTTGGCACCGGTTTTAACCCAGAATACACAGGGATCGAAAATGTTTATTTTAAAAGCGCGTTGATGGGATATTCCCGTAAAGAAATAGATGAAATAATAGATGAAATAATAGAATTTGCAGATATTGGCGACTTTATCAACCAACCGGTCAAGACCTATTCCAGTGGTATGTTTGTCCGTCTCGCTTTTGCTGTGGCAGTAAATATAAAGCCCGAAATACTTATACTAGATGAAGTTATGAGCGTCGGGGATATGTTTTTTCAAGCAAAATCAATTTACAAAATGGCATCGATGATTAAGAAGCAAACGATAACATCTATTTTTGTTAGCCATGATTTATACACAATCAACGCTAATTGCAGAAATACTCTCTGGTTAGAGAAGGGTAATATTATTGGTTTTGATGAAACTAGTAAAATTACGAGATTATATTCACAAAGCTTGGTTGGTAGCATAATTGATAATTCAAGACACAAGAAAAATATTGAGGAAGTGGATTATAATATTCAAAATTGGGAACCTAGTCAATTATTTGAAAAGAATTGTACTTTCAATAGAGTTGGAAATGGAAAATCTGAGTTTTATAATTTCACAATGATGAATCTTGAAATGGAAGAATTAAATGAATATATGTATAATGAAAAAGTAATATTACAATTTGGAATTAAAATTAAAGAAGATTTTCCTTTATTAAGTATTGGTTATAGCATAATAAATAAAGATGGTTTATATGTCTTAGGCACAAATTCATTGCTAGAAAACAAATTTATAATTGAACCAAAAGCCGGAGAGAAATACATTTTCCAGTATATAACAAGACTTCCATTAGCTCCAGGAATGTATAATATAATGATTTCACAGTCTTTTCCACTTGATATTATTAAAGCTGTGGTTGATGTTTGCGATAGAATTCCATGCGCTTTTCAATTTACAATTGTAAAAAGAAATGGACCTCCAATTCCTTGTTTGACAAAGTGCGAAAATGATATAAAAATTCAAAAATGTATTTAATATTAAATTAGCCTACTAAAAAGAACAAGTATGGTAAACAAACGAAAACATATAATAATATCAGGGACCGGAAGAAGCGGAACAACTTTTCTTGTACAGT
>CAYVTD010000062.1:0-11102 GCA_964454445.1 uncultured Hyphomicrobiales bacterium | reverse complement strand
AATCTGGTGATAAGGATCTTGCTCTGGAACTCGAAGAAAAGGGTTACGATTGGATAAAATAGACTGATTCTGTTGATTTTGTTTGCAGTATTGAGAATATTAATATCGAAAAAAAAGAGAAATTAAGTATGAGTACAAATGTAGAAATTGTTGGATCTTATCTTGCTGAGTTTGAGAGAATTAAGAAAAGTCTTAATGGTGAAAAATCATCTCAAATTTTTGTAAAAAAGCAGCAGGCAATAGAATTTGTCGAAAAACTAGGTATTCCCACGAGAAAGCACGAAGAGTGGCGCTTCACAAACCTTTCATTTTTGAATAAATCTGATTTTTTGCCTGTTAATGTAGTCGATGATGTCTCGTTTGAGAAAAGAGATGTCGAGAAACATTTTATCGAGGGATATGGCAATTACAGATTAGTGTTTGTCAACGGTTGTTTTTCAGAGAAATTATCAAGTATTAATACTGAAAAAAATGAAATAATAGTTGGCAGCTTGAAAGAATTTTTAGCAAAGGATTTTGCTCCAGCTATTGAGAATTTCTCAAAATTTATAAATAATGAGAATAGCTTTTTTTCTTCCTTGAACACAGCTCTTTCGCCAGATGGGGCTTTCGTTTATGTGCATGATGGCATTGCAGAAAGCGAGCCAATTCAATTATTATTTTTAAACGATGGCAGAGAAACAAGCCCGTTCGTTCAAGCGAGAAATTTGTTAGTTGTTGGTGAAAACTCTCAAGTTAAAATAATTTGCCGTTATGCCACAATTGGCGAAAATGATGCTTTTGTAAACATAGTTACTGAATGCAAGGAAGATCGCTATGCCAATATAGAATTATATGGTATTCACGACGACGAAAAATCGTTTTATATCAATACAACAGAGGTTAATCAGCAGGAAAGTTCTGTTTTTAATGATTACAAAGTAAATATCAAGGGGAAGTTTGTCAGGAATGATTTGAATTCAAAGCTCGATGGTGAACATTGTGAAGCCAATTTAAACGGGATTTATTATCTGACAGGCAAGGATTTTGCCGACAATCATACCTTGATTGACCATGCTAAACCTAATTCGAACAGTAATGAGTTTTATAAAGGTATTCTTGACGATAGTTCAAGCGCGGTTTTCAATGGTAAAATATACGTTAGACAAGATGCTCAGAAAACGAACGCTTTCCAGACGAACAGAAATGTTTTGTTAAGCGATAATGCAAAAATAAATACTAAACCCCAACTCGAAATTTTTGCCGATGATGTGAAATGCAGTCACGGAGCCACTTCAGGCGCTCTCGACGAATCGTCGATGTTTTATTTGCAATCGCGTGGTATTTCCCGCGATGATGCCAAATCAATGCTTATTATGGCTTTTGCAAACGATTTGATTGATAAATTTAACCTTCCTGAATTGCAAAAAACAATTAGAAGCGAAATATCAAATCGCCTTGGGATACATTTTGAAGAAATTATCTAAGCTACCAATTTAAAAGATATTAGTGCGATGAACAAAGGAATTGAGATATATGATTGTAATATGCCCCTGGATATTTCTACAGAAGAAGTATTTTGGGAAGAAATACGCCAGTCCTATCGTCTCAAGCCCGATTATATAAATTTAGAAAATGGCTATTATTGCATTATTCCAGAGGGTACACTTGAAAAATATATTGAAAATATCAGGGAAATAAATTATCAAGGTGCATGGTATTTTCGCAATGAACAAATCGACAACAAGAAAAAAATTGCTGCTAAACTTGCAGAGCTGCTCGATTGCCCTGCCGACGAGTTGATTATTACTCGCAATACAACCGAATCGCTCGATGCAATTATAAATGGTTTTGATTGGAAGGCAGGCGACGAAGTCGTAATGGCTGAGCAGGATTATCCTTTTATGCTCGAAATGTTCACACAGACAGCCCGCCGCTACGGTATTGTAAATAAATTAGTCTCCATTCCATTCAATCCACAATCCGACGAGGAAATTGTCGAGGTTTATTCTAATGCAATAACAGACAAAACACGTCTAATAATGGTTTGCCACATAATTAATATAACCGGACAGATACTACCTATACGAAAAATTTGCGATATGGCTCATAGTCAAGGAGTGCAGGTTTTGGTCGATGGAGCTCACGCAGTGGCACATTTTAAATTTAACATACCCGACCTGCATTGCGATTACTATGGCTCGAGTTTGCATAAATGGTTGGGTGCACCACTTGGAGCTGGAATGCTATGGATGAAGAAAGAGAATATTTCAAGAATTTGGCCCCTTTTTGCACCTGAAGACAAAGGTCTAAATGACATAACAAGACATAACCATATTGGAACTCATCCTGCATTTACTGATATTACCATAGCCGACGCTATTGATTTATATCTGAAAATTGGACCGGAACGCAAGGAAAAAAGATTGCGTTATCTTTCAAGCTATTGGATGGACAAGGTTAAACATTTAAAAAATATTATACTTTATACACCTTCCGATCCAACGCGCTATTGCGGAATAGCGGTTGTTGGAATAAAAGGTATTGATGCCAATGAAATGGCGGATATTTTATTAATAAAATATAGGATTTATACTGTTGCTGTCGATTTTGCCCGTATTAATGGATGTAGGATTACACCAAATGTATATACCGCCATTTACGAATTAGATCTTTTAGTCGAAGCGCTTACTGAAATAGCAACGAATATGGAATAACAGAAAATTGAATTAATTATTATTAAAAAAGTATTATGAGAAGCGAAATAACAAAAGATTTTAATTATGATGTCGAAGCGATACGCTCCGATTTCCCGATTTTAAATATTAACGTACACGGCAAGCCATTGGTCTATCTCGATAATGCCGCGACGACACAAAAACCTACCGTTGTATTAGAGGCATTAGAAAAGTATTATAGACAATCGAATAGCAATATTCACCGGGGCGTTCATTATCTTTCCCAAGTAGCCACAAAGGAATATGATGACGCACGCAAGACAGTTCAAAATTTTCTTGGGGCAAAACACTTCGAAGAGATAATTTTCACTCGAGGCACGACAGAATCCATCAATCTTGTTGCGTCTTCCTGGGGCAAGAAAAACCTGAATGCCGGCGACGAAGTGCTAATATCAAACATGGAGCATCATTCGAACATAGTTCCCTGGCAATTAATTTGCGAAGAACGTGGTGCAAAGCTGAAAGTAATTCCCATCAGCGATGCAGGCGAAATTATATTCGAAGAATTTGAAAAACTATTGTCAAACCGGACAAAAATCGTTTCTATTGTTCACGTTTCCAATTCGATTGGTACAATAAATCCAATAAAAGATATAATTAACAAAGCACACGAGTTCGGCATCCCTGTTTTGATTGATGCTGCCCAATCTGTTCAGCATTTAAAAGTAAATGTGCAGGAGTTAGATTGCGAGTTTATGGCGATTTCAGGGCATAAGATTTTCGGACCTACCGGTATTGGCGCCCTCTATGCAAAAAAAGAGATTCTCGAAAAGATGCCGCCTTACCACGGTGGTGGTGATATGATTGAATCCGTCAGTTTCGAAAAAACTACTTACAACGAGCTTCCATTCAAGTTTGAAGCAGGTACTCCAAACATAGCAGGTGCCATTGGCTTTGCTGTGGCTATTAACTATATTGAAAATATTGGATTGGATAAGATTGCCAACTACGAACATTCTCTCCTGGATTACGGGACAAAATTGCTTGCGGATATCGACAGCTTGCGCATAATAGGTACAGCCAAAAACAAAACGAGTATCCTCTCTTTTGTTCTACAAGATATTCATCCACACGATATTGGGACGATATTGGATATGGATGGGGTTGCTGTCCGTACTGGCCAGCACTGCACCGAACCTCTAATGTGCCGGTTCAACATTCCGGCAACAACACGTGCATCGATCGCTTTTTACAATAAGAAAGAGGAGTTAGACGTTTTGGCAAAATCAATTAAGAACGTAATTAGAATGTTTAGATAATAATCGGGATTTTAAGAAGATGACTGAAGAACTGCAGGAGCTTTACAAAGAAGTAATATTCGACCATAACAAAAACCCGCGCAACTATGGCTTTTTGGAGATTGCGAACAAAAAAGCTGAGGGACACAACCCCCTTTGTGGCGACCATTTTAACATTGAAATTTTAGTTAATGATGAAGACAAAATAGAAGACATTAAGTTTCACGGGGCGGGCTGCGCCATTTCAAAGGCATCTGCATCAATAATGACTACTATTTTAAAAGGAAAAACTGTTAGCGAAGCTATAGATCTTTTCAATAAATTTAAAAAAATAATAACCGAAGAAAAGAGCGAGGACGAAGACGAGCTAAATCTCGGTAAACTTGCTGTTTTTTGCGGGGTTCGGGAATTTCCGACACGCGTTAAATGCGCTTCACTTGCTTGGAACACTATGTATCGTGCTCTGGAGCAGAAGTCGGAAACTGTTAAATAGATTTGCTTTTACTCAAAAATAAAAATTGAAATGGATGATTCAAAAAAATACGACGAGCTAAAAGAAAGAATTATCGGCAAACTCAAACTCGTTTACGATCCTGAAATACCTGTAAATATCTACGATTTGGGGTTAATTTACGATATACAAATAACCGAAGCAATGGAGGCTGTTATTCTGATGACTTTAACTGCCCCCAACTGCCCCGAAGCAGAAGGTATTCCAATAGAGGTCGAGATGATGGTTCGCGAGATACCCGAGATAAAAGCCGTAAAGACTCTAATAACATTCGACCCACCTTGGGATCAGAGTATGCTCAGCGATGAAGCTAAACTTGAGCTAAACATGCTCTAATCTGCTGGAAATAAACTTTTTTTGCTGGATTATCACAACTTTTTTTTACAAATGCGCTTTTTGGAATAAGTGTGGAGTGTTGTGGTGGTCAAACTCCCTCTCTTGCTTGCAAGGAGGGTTGGGGAAGGATCTCTTGAAACTGATGAATCGTTAGGGACAAATAATTACTTTTTGATGATATAATCTTCTCTTTTTTTTAGTATTTTATCGAGTTTTTCAATAAGCGTTTCAGAATTGAAAGGTTTGACAATAAAGTCGGTTACGCCGGCAAGCAAAGCAGTACGAACATCTTTTTTTTCTGCTTGTATGGTTATCATCAATACGGGAATGTGCTTGGTAGAAGGAGTTCCCCGGACTAATTTGGCAAGCTCTAAGCCGCTCATTCCTGGCATTAGCCAATCGGTAATGATGCAATGGTAATCGTTTTGGGCGAGCATTTCCCAGGCTTCCTCCCCGCTGTCCACTCCATCAATATCGTAATACCCAATCCCTTGCAAAGAGTTGATTATTAAGCGGCGCATTACTACCATATCTTCGACTACCAAGAATCGCATATAAATCTTTCTAAAAAAAGAATTAATAATTTCAATTATATCAAAAATATTAAACGTTTTGTAACGCGATTTATGATATTGTTTACAGCAAAAATAAGTATCGTAGTTATTAATTATTTAATAATATAATTTTATTACTTGACTATTAAAGTAAAAAGGTTTAATTTTGCTATTTAAATTTCAAAGGCTTTAAACAATTTATTAGGAGAAATATGGTACATACCGAGACACAGAGAAACTCGATGTTGTTAATCGATACCACATCCAATCCGAGTCCGCTTGGTTTGCTGGGCTTTGGTATGACAACGGTTTTACTTAATCTCCACAATGCCGGGTTCTTTCCTCTTGATTCGATGATAATGGCAATGGGCATATTTTACGGTGGTACTGCTCAAGTCATAACAGGCATTATGGAATGGAAAAAGAGGAACACTTTCGGTACTACTGCTTTTACATCTTATGGTTTGTTCTGGTTGTCTTTGGTTGCCATTTGGTTGTTACCCAAGCTCGGTTTGGCTGATAGCCCTAACAACATTTCTATGGGTTTTTATCTTTTAATGTGGGGTATCTTCACTGCAGTGATGTTCGTCGGTTCATTAAAACTCGACATCTATGTGCAAATTGTATTTGCTTCACTTGCATTGCTTTTCTTTTTATTAGCAATCTCCGATTTTTCAGAAAGCGCTGGCTTGAAGTTATTTGCCGGCTATGAAGGCATCCTTTGCGGTTGTTCTGCTATCTTTGCTGCGTTGCGACAAGTGCTTTTAGAATTATATTCAAAAAAATAAGCTGTAAACGACTCCGCTTGCAGAAACAGGCAAGTTGTAAACATTTATCAATATAATATTCAAGGTTTAATATTATTCCTTAAAATTGAGTCTTATTCACTTCTTTAAAGAAAAATAATATTTTTTGTATAAGGGTGTCCTAAAAGTGGTTTTATTCCAAACAGAAAAGGATATCTCTTATGTTAAATATTAATAATTCTTGTAAGTCAGGCTTTTGTATCTTATAAATCATTGTAAAAAAAATTTACTTTTTTCGGACAGCCTCTAGTTAATTAACCAGTAGGTCATTGTGGTACAGACCCTTTAAATGAGAAAACAGTAGTGTTTAAATTAGAAGACATAGATTTAAGTAAAATAAAAGATAAGATGCCGGACATAGCCATTTCCTTGCTCAGCGAGATTAAAGAGGTAGGTGGCAAAGGCTTGCTCGTGGGTGGATATGTTCGCGATATGTTTTTTAACATCGTTCCGAAAGACATCGACGTTGAAGTTTTTGGTATCGAGTCCGACTTGCTCGAAAGCATAGCCTCTAAGTATGGCAAGCTTGTTGAAGTTGGTAAGGCTTTTGGGATCTTAAAATTATACATTGGTGATGGTGTAGAAATAGACCTTTCGCTGCCAAGAATTGATTCGAAAATTGCATCGGGACACAGGGGTTTCGAAGTAAAGACAAATCCATTTATGAGCATCGAAGAAGCATCCAAGCGAAGGGATTTTACCATAAATAGTATGTCGTTCGATCCTTTGACAGCAGAATTATATGACCCTTATAATGGCATTAAACATTTGGAAGAAAAGAAGCTTGCCGTAACAGACGAAGAACGGTTTAAAGACGATCCGCTTCGAGTGCTTAGGGGTGTACAATTTGCCGCAAGATTTGATTTAAAGCCCGACGAGCAAACTTTGCGAATTTTCAAGGAAATGGTGCCATTGCTCGCTGAAATCTCGAAGGAACGTATCCTTGATGAATGGAGTAAATTGTTTTTAAAATCGACAAAACCATCAACTGGCTTGCAATTAGCTCTGGAAACAGGTATAATTGATTTCCTTCATCCTGAAATAAAAAGTATAATTGGCTGCGAGCAAGAGCCGGAGTGGCATCCGGAGGGCGACGTTTGGCAGCATACATTGTTTTGCCTCGACAAGGCAGCAGACATTATTAGAAGAGAAGAGTTGACTGAGCGAGAGTCGCTTGCCATAATGTTCGGCACTTTATGCCACGATTTTGGCAAACCTTTTGTTTCAGAACTAACAAAGGGGAGAATAACTAGTTATGGGCATGAGAAAGCAGGTAAAAAGCCAACGGAAGAGTTCCTGTCTTTTCTCGGAGTCGATAATCTCACAAAAGAAAAAGCCATAAAATTAGTAAGATACCACATGATGCCTTCTGAGCTTCATAAGTTTGAAACAGTGAATAAACAAAATGTTAAAGATGGCACAATCCGCCGCTTGGCAATGAAACTTTTTCCAGCTAATATATATGAATTAACTCTTGTTGCCGAAGCCGATTTCCTTGGACGCGGTCCATTTGTAAACGAAGATGGGATGTTATTCTATCCTGACGATTTTGTTGCTGGCAGATGGCTTTTGGCAAAGGCAGAAGCAATAGCAGTATCAAAAGACAGACCAGAGAACGTAATTCTGGGGCGAGATATGATAAATTTGGGTTACGAACCAGGAGAAGATTTTGGTAAAATTATAAAATATGCCAATGACTTGCGAGATTTGAAAGCATATAATAGGGAAAAAATCTTGAAATTAGTTATAAAAGCTGGGGATACAAAAAGTATTTTATCTCGAATGGAGAGCTTACTTAATCGGAAATAAGCCTTGTTTTCTATAGTATTGCAAAAATTATTAAAATGAATTACGTTATCAAAAAAGACAGACAGGGATGTCTGTTCTACTTTAAAATTGGTAGTTCAAACATCCTTGTTTGATAAAATATTAACAATTATTTTTTTAAACAAAAGCAATCGCAAGGACTTATAAGAAATTTGAATTATGCTTTTATTTTGAGCTAAAACTCTTTGCCATTATGCTATTTTTCTTCTTCATAGATTTATGGCAGTTAGAACAATCGCTAAGGTGGCTTTTTCCCGGCAGTTTTTCATATTGTTGATGGCAGGGAATACACTTTTTATGCATCGCATCCATATAACTATTTGCATAATTGAATTTTTTAGAAATAGTCTTAGCATCGACAATTTTCATATCTTTAATATGACATTCCGTGCAAGCTGTGGCATTATCGATTGTTTTTGCAGTACCTTGAGTATGACATTTCCCACAACTGCTGTTTTTCGGATGCAAACCGCCTATTTTTTCTGTAATTGCTACTTGCTCTGTATGACGAGTATGGTCGAAAATATTGGTTTTTTCATACATGTCTTTATGGCAACGGGCACAAGGGGTCGAAAAATCGCCCGGCATTGAAATATGATGACATTTTATGCAAGATTTCTCTCCACCAAGTCGCAACTGATGGTCAGCATGGTGAAAGACAGTGCTTTCATTTTTACTATTACCATCGATTAACAAGACTTTTCGTTCCACATCTAGTCCAATAGCAGGCTTAACATCTTGATTTTGTAGTGATCTATATGATGGATACATTAGAATAAATGCCAGTGGCAAGGCGAAAACCGAAATCAGCGTTACTCTGTAAAGTCCGTTGTGTAAGACATTTTGCCATACTCTCGAAAAAGAATCGAAAGCGGCACTAAAACGCCCTCTTTTTTCCTTTTGCTGACGCCAGATTTCGTCAAAAATCGAAAAGTTTTCGGATATATACATCATTGCAAGAGCGGCTCCGGCAACGACACCAATACTCAAACTCCATTCGACAAAGGAAGGTATGTAAACTGCTTGAGCATCACGAAAGTAGCCAATAATTCCCACATCAACTCTATTCATCACTATACCAAAAGAGGCAGAGAACCCGGCAAATCCCAGCCAATATGGCGAGCGCCGTAACTCTTTAAATGCAACTATGATAATAGGTACAACTGTTGTGAGTAATACTTCAATCGCATATAGCCAACTTTCGTAAGTTCCTGCCAATAGGGCATTAAAAGAGTTTCTTGAAAACAGGTCATAAACCTTGATAATAAAATAAAGTCCTAAAAGACAAGATGCGATTATGCTCAGACTGCTCAATGCTGGCATCTCTTTGCCAAAAACCAATTTCGCTCTTGGTATTTTATTATCAATAAGGCAGTTCATCGAAGCTTTTTCCAAGTAAGCAGGTCCAAAAATTGTCTCCGGATTGTAAAGCCAGGAATAAACAATTTTTACTAAAATAAGGAACATCATACCGCCGCCCATTGCCGAAATAATGTACATCAACGGAATTAAGGGCGAATACCATAACTCGTGCAATCTCAATGGCGTAGTTAAAAACAACGAGCCAAGTGAGGAATGATGTAAAGATGAAAGCGAAATGCCAAAAATGACAACTCCAATGGCTACTTTATGCAAGAATTTAACCAGCTTTTCTGCTTTGAATTTTTCGAGGATATTGGGTGATAATTCGATTAACGTTACAGTAAAATAGAGCATTACACACCAGAAAACTTCAAAAAGAAAGGAATGTATGTTCCAAAAGACAAGCGGATGCCAAAAGCGATGAGGCAATCCGATATCGAAAAGCAAAGCAAAGCACGACGAGCCATAACCAAGAAAAGCTACTAATATAGCAGGTCTCAGCAATGGCTTGAATTTTTCTATTTTTAAGACATAAACCAGAAAGCCGACAGTAAATCCACAAGTTGAAAGCGCCACGCCGGCAATCATATTCAGAACTTTCCACAGCCCCCAAGGCAATTGATCGAGTAAATTGGTTGTTTGTCCAAGCCCAAAAACCAGGCGTAGGATACCTGCAACAGCTGCAAAAAAGACTAAAAACCACAGTACGTCTTTTATTACTCTAATTTTATTGTTCATTTTTTTCTCCCTTCATTGTCTCTTGTTTTTTCTCTTTTGCAATTTTATTTCTGCGGTTTACAATCCAGGTCAAACCGATAAGTGTTGCAGCTACACTGCCGCCGATAATAGGTGTTTTTTCGACAAGTGGCACAGTGAGATCGGGAATTGAAGCAGTGAAATCGCTCTTCCAACCAACTTTTGTCAAATCCATGTCAGAAATATATAAAACAGAGCTACCACCAAAATCGTTCTCTCCCCAAACTCTTTTTATATATTTATTATCGCTATTAATAATGCGCTTTGCCTTGGCAAGCAATTCTTTTCTTTCACCGAAAATGATTGCCTCATTAGGGCATGCTTGTACGCAAGCAGGCATTTCACCAACTACTAACCTATCATAACACATTGAGCATTTTCTCATAAAAGGTATAGTTTTGCTCCATTCGTAACGCGGTATGCCATAAGGACATGACAACATACAGTATCTGCAGCCAATGCATTTGTTTTCGTCATAAACAACGGCTCCTTCTTTTGTTTTGGTTAAGCCGCCAACAAGGCAGGCGGCTACGCAACTTGGTTCGAGGCAGTGCATACAGCTTTTTCTAGCAAATCTGTTTTCTTTAAGCTCTATTATACTTAAAAACCGGTTTTCAGATAATCCATCTTTCGAAGCTGCGCGATCGTAATCAGCTTTATCAGGATTTAATCTATTAGTCTTTATACATGCTTTTACACATTTTTCGCAGCCAGTGCATTTCGTTATATCTACTAATATTGAATACATATTAAACTCGTGCCTCCTTTCCAAAAAGTGCTTCGGCTACGCGTCCGCCGGCACCTGGTTTTAATTGCCAATGAATTGGTGATAATCTATCGAAAATATAGAGTGCTATATGAGCAAGTTTGGTAAATGGAATAATCAAAAAGAGCAATTCAGCACTTAATAAGTGCCCGAGCATTGCAACTTCCCAAGTAAAAAGATTCACTTCGGGATGTCCTGCCATAAATCCGAAAACAAAGGGAAGTAATAC
>CAYVTD010000061.1:0-11183 GCA_964454445.1 uncultured Hyphomicrobiales bacterium | reverse complement strand
GAGAACAAGGCAATCGCAACGGTAATCGAGCTTACTAATACTGGAGCAAATTTGTTGACTGTTACCTCGACAAGTTTTACAAATAATGGTGATAGTGAGTTTTCCTTTCCCAATGAATCAATTCCTTTTAATATCGACCCATATACAACCAAGTATTTAAATATTAGATATTTAGCTGCTGCTTTCGCTGTAAAATCAACAACTTTGACACTGCTCTCGAATGCATCAAATGCCGCAAATGGTTTAACAAATATCATCTTGAATACGGAATACCACAATGTCGATTTTTCGGTCAATCCAGAGCATGTAAGAATGGCAGATCTTGAGCCAAACACTTCGACTTTCACAACATTTGAAATTGTCAATAATGGCACTTTTCCGCTTGGTTGGGTGGTTCCACAAATAAAGGGTAAATTTACCATTTCAGCTGTCGAGCCGAACCCAACACCGCCAAACTCCACATCGACAGCAACTCTTAGCTTCGAAGGCGGCGAAACTGGGCAGGTTTATGACGAAACTTATTCTCTTTACGACACTTGCGGTGGCAGAAAATATGTTTTTTTCAGGGCAGTAATCAAAACGAACCAAGCTCAAATTTTAACTCCTAATTCGATTGAGTTTCCTTATCAAATTTGCAAAGATAACCCAATTGATACATTAATAGAAATTTTAAACTTGGGGAAAACTGACTTATTAATATTTCATATAGAAATCGTTGATGATAACAGAAACGCCTTTTCTCTAATTGAACCCTTTGATAATATTACAGTTAAGCCTGATTCTGCAAAAAGTGTCAAAATCAGGGTAAAAACGGACGATTTCGGTGAATTTCTAGCAAAATTGAAGATAAAATCTAATGCAATAAATTCAACAGATAGTTTAATTTTTGTCCCAATTTCCTTTTTCAGACATAAAGTTGATTTTTCGATTAACACTGATAAAATTTTCATCGGCACTTCTTTTGAAAATACACCGGAAAAAGCCAGTTTCTTGATTGAAAATACTGGGACTTATCCTTTACAACTTAATATTCCTCCAGCTTCATCTCCATTTGAAATATCTTCAATCATTCCACCAGTTACCTTGCCAGGCGAGAAATCTGTTGCTGAAATACTGTTTTCTGGTGGCTTGTATGGTGAAGATTACTCACATACATTCTCATTCCACGACACTTGTGGAGTAACAGAAGATTTACAGATTAGTGCAAGTGTGCGGGAAGTGCCATCGATAACAATTCAGGTGGGGATTGAATCTGCTAAACCAGGAGAATTAGTCGAAGTCCCAATTATTCTGCTTGATTCTGCCAGATTGGCTAATTCTTTGATAGAAGGTTATACTGCTGAATTAAAAACTTTGGCATCTATCCTTGTGCCTATTGGCGATAATAAAGGAAGAATTGAAGATGGCTGGCGTTTTTTAACTGTCGAACTAGCAGCATATCCTGTAAACAGTAATATTTTTAAGAAAATTCAATTTCGAGCTGTTTTAGGTAATGCTCCATCGACACCTGTCGAACTTGTTAATTTCAAAGCAAAAGGTGGAAATCTGATTAGGACAATAATACCAGGTATGTTTTCCCTCGAAGGTTTATGCCAAACCGGTGGCACACGTCTCTATTATGCTAATAATATAGTCCTTGGCAATGCTATGCCCAATCCAGCAACAACAATGTTAAAAATTGATTTCAGAATAAATTTTAGCTCTGACATAAAACTTCTAGTCTTTGATGCTTTCGGGCGAGAAAAGTTAACTGTGATAGATAGTTATTATGCAGCTGGAGATCACGCGATTGAATTTAATATTGATATGCTACCCCCAGGAATTTATTCTTACCATTTGATTTCTCCGACAGATAGAGCGGTAAAGTTTTTTAGCATAATAAGGTAGGTTGTTTGAGAATAAAAAATAAAAAAAAGACAGGCGAAGTGAGCCTGTCCTTTTTTTAAATCTAATGCTATTGTTATTCTCTCAAATAAAAGAAAACTAATTTGAGCGAAAGCAATATTTCTTATTTCTTTTCTTTCATAAACTCGTCCATAAACTTGACAAGTGCCTCGACTGATGACTTGGGGCAAGCATTGTAAATGGAAGCACGGCAACCACCGACACTCCTGTGACCTTTAAGATTAGTCATATTATAGCGTTTTAATGCTTCGGCGATGAATTCTTTCTCAAGCTCGGGAGTGTTTAAGTTCCAAGTAACATTCATTAATGATCTGTCTTCTTTATTGGGAACAGTTCCTTTGTAAAAATCTTTATGAGCGTCGATGAAGTCATATAATAAGTTAGCTTTTTCGATGTTGTTTGCTTCGACGGCTTTCAAACCACCTTGATTCATAATCCATTTGAAAGTTTGACCAATCACAAAAACGGGCAATGTAGGAGGAGTGTTAAACATTGAGCCTGCATCAGCGTGGGTCTTGTAGTTTAACATTGTGGGAGTACCTTCTTTTATCTTTCCAAGCAAGTCATTTTTTATGATAACCATAGTTGCACCAGCAGGACCAATATTTTTCTGGGCACCGGCATAAATAAGGCTAAACTTTGAGAAATCAATGTCTCTTGCAAAAATATCAGATGACATATCAGCAAATAAAGGCACATTGCCAACGTCGGGTATGGTTTTCCATTCGGTGCCGTAGATTGTGTTGTTCGTTGTAATATGAACATAGTCTGCATCGCCACTGAATTTAATATCCTTGGGTATATAGTTGAAGTTTGCATCTTCCGATGTGGCAACAACATTTGTAGTTCCAACTGATTTAGCTTCCTTAATAGCTTTTTTTGACCAAACGCCAGTGTTAATATAATCGGCTTTGTTGACAAGATAATTCATTGGAATCATAATGAATTGCAAACTTGCTCCACCGCCGAGGAACAAAACTGTATATTGATCTTCAGGTAATCCAGCAACTTTAAGAGCATTTTTTTGTGTTTCCACAAAAACCGCATCATATTCTTTTGAGCGGTGGCTCATTTCCATAATGGACATACCTAGATTGTTGTAATTTAATACCGCCTGTGATGTTGCCTCGAGCACTTCGAGCGGTAATATTGCCGGTCCGGCGCTAAAATTATGGGCTCTATTCATAAAAATCTCCTCTATGAAAAAAAAGTGTGAAAAAAACAATTTTTACTTATATGAAATGTAAAAAAGCAAATTTAAGACAATTATTTGATATTCCATAATTAATTCTTATTTTTTGTATTTATATTTTCTAAGCACTAAAAATAAAAACAGTTTTCGTTATTACAAGCAAGAGACAGATACAAGTAAAAATTATTGCTTTTTTTGGGTTATAATCTAATATCAATTTTTTATTTAATATGCAGTAAATAATCGAAAATAATGTAAAGATTAGTTAATCTTTGCTGTTTACGGTATTAAATCATTCTTCTTGAATAGAACTATCAGAAAAAATCTATTCTGTGCTTTTTTCGGGATCAACTTCGCCAAGTTTCATTTCGTTTAGCTTAATATTCTTGTCTTTTTTTAGATAATAATAGCCACCAGTAATAGAATTGACTATATAATTAATAGCATGGGTCAAAATGGCATAAGCAAGGGCTTCTTTGTTGGTTACTCCGTAGAGGATAATCATTGTTTTGGATATTACTACGTGGTGTACGCCGATAGCTCCAGGTGTGGGAGCAATCAGAAAAGCCAGCCCGGTAACGATAAGCAGCAACATAGCATCAGCGATACCAAGATTATGGTGAGCTTGGAAATCGAATGAGTAAAACATCAGGTAATTTGGAATACCATAGCATATCCAGATTCCAATAGAATAACCAGCAATTTTGGTATATTCAGAAGGATCTTTTATTATAGCGAAACCATCTCGAAATCGATCGAAAAGACCTTTAATTTTTGTATATAAATTGTTTGAGAATGGTTTTACAGTTATTCTAAGTATAAAACTATACACAGGCGGATAAAAGCTAAAAATGAAAATGAGAGCAATAATAGTAACAATAAAGGTTACTTTGCTTGGATCGAAGCTGCCGCCCATTGCATCGAAAGTATCTTGCAAGGCTCTGATGATTTTATCTCTGAATACTGTTAGCGCAACAAGGAAAACAACGAGCAGAGTTAGCAGATCAAGAAATCTTTCGACAACAATAGTCCCAAAACAACTTGAGAAGGAGATACCTTCTTCGCGGGCATAAACATAAGGTCGCAATAGTTCGCCTCCTCTTGGGGTTACGCTATTAGCGGCATAGCCAATCATAACTGCTTTGAATAACCTGTAGGTAGATGTTTTTTGGATTAATGGTTTAAGCATTGTTTTCCAGCGCATAGCCCTGAGCCAATGAGCCAATAATATAATTGGAATAGAAAGAATCACCCAAAGATAATTGGCATTAGCCAAGGCATTGATGATGTCTTCCAAGGCAATATCTTTGATTGACAGATAACCAGAAACTACGATAAGCGCTATCGTAAATATATATTTAGCTATTGTCTTTAGCTTGTCTTTCAAAATTCTCCTAAAGAGTATCTTTAATTATTAGTCTTCTGGTTTTGCCCTGAATATCTCAAAAACCATATAGCTCAAAAGTAATAAAAATGCTATTAAACCAATCGTTTGGGCAGCCGGATCGCTGAAGAATCCTCTTAAATATGAATGAGCATTAAGATATAGATAATTTATAAGCGAGTTGGCATGTTCCCAATCTGCAAGCTGTAGTTTTACATTTGCAAATTTCAATAAAGCTCCAAGAACTCCAAAGAGTGCAGCTCCCGCAATGAATCCAGATGCAATGAGCGTTCCTCTTTGGCTGCGTGCTTTTACAATTTTTTCGTCTTTTGAAGATTTGGCTACAAAATGAGAAACCACTCCACCGATGAGAAGCGGAGTGTTCAAATGCAAGGGCAAATACATACCAAGTGCAAAAGCAAGTGGCGATATGCCAATCGAATTAATTAAGATGGCAATAACAGCGCCGATGCCGTAAAGCATCCAATGCACTTGAGCGCCAGGGCTCATCAATGGTTTAATGACTGCTGCCATGGCGTTTGCTTGCGGAGCAACGAGTGGATCTGGATGGTCTGGTCCTGGAATGAATCCATAAGCATCGTTTAATATATAAATGACTATACCAACTGTTGCTGCAGATACTAGAGTGCCTAGGAATTTCCAGGATTCTTGTTTCACTGGAGTTGAGCCGAGCCAATAGCCGATTTTCAAGTCAGTAATGAAGCCCCCTGCCATTGAGAGAGCCGTGCAGACTATACTTCCAATAATCATTGCGCTGACTATGCCATTATTGCCTGTTAAGCCAACAGATACGAGAACTATTGATGACAATATCAAGGTCATTAGGGTCATACCTGAAACTGGGTTAGTGCCCACAATGGCAATAGCATTTGCGGCTACTGTGGTGAACAGGAAAGCAATTATAACAACTGTAAGAAGAGCTACAATCGCTTGAATAAAAGTAATTTTCACTCCTAGCAAAAGAAATATGAAAACACATATAACCACAAGCATAATCAGAGTGATAATAAAATTCATCTTAATATCTTTCTGCGTTCTAGTTTCTTCCTTCGCTTTCCCGCTCTTTCCACCAAAAATGCCTTTGAAAGCGAGTGAAAAGGCACTGCCAATGACTTTAGATGATTTTAGGATACCGATAATGCCTGCCATTGCAATAGCACCAATTCCGATGGGTCTTACAAAATTATTAAAGATTGATTCGGCAGACATTGCGGCGAAAGCGTTTGTACTGCTATCGCCTGCTGCAATTATGCCTATTTGATTAATTAACGGAATAAATACAAACCAGGAGAGCATCGAGCCGACAGCAATTATTGCCGAGAACCTCAATCCCACCAGATAGCCGAAACCAACAATCATGGAGCTAATGTTGAATTGGAAAAGAAGTTTTTGTTTGTCGGCAAGATAATCACCAAAGGCTGCAAAACGCGTTGTGAAGACCTCTTCCCATAATTTCAAAGCAGAAAACATAAAATCATATAAACCACCGATTAGTCCGCTTGCCACAAGAACGGCAGCTTGTTTACCGCCTTTTTCTCCGGTAATCAGAATCTCTGTTGTAGCAGTTGCTTCAGGAAAGGGAAATTTCCCGTGCATATCCTTAACAAAATATTTTCTGAAAGGAATTAAAAACAAAATACCGAGAAAACCACCTAGCAAAGATGAAATAAAAATCTGGAAGAAACTAACATCTAGTTTCAGGATATATAAGGCGGGTATTGTAAAGACAGCACCAGCAACGATAACACCCGAGCTAGCACCAATTGATTGGATAATTACATTTTGCCCAAGAGCTTTTTTCTTGTTGAAAAATGTCGATGCTCCAACAGCAATAATGGATATTGGTATTGCTGCCTCGAGAACTTGTCCGATTTTCAAGCCGGAGTAAGCCGCTGCTGCTGAAAAAATAACTGCCATAACCAATCCCCAAATTACCGACCAAGGGGTAACCTCAGGAAATGTAAATTTTGGGTCCATCACCGGTTTGTATTCTTCACCGAGCTTCAATTCGCGATAAGCATTTTCTGGTAGTCCGCTTTTTGACAAATCTGCTTCCATTCCTATCCTAACAATTATTAATAATATTCAATGATTATCATTTAAAAAATAAGGGTTATATTTTTGGCAAATTATCTTGACTTTTCGACCCAAATCTGAACTAGATTAATGGCTGTATCGACAGCAATATTCATACAATTGGCCGAAAGCCATTCGGTTTTGCTGTGGAAATTCTGCCCTCCACCATAAATATTTGGAGTTGGCAAACCCATTTCGGTAAGACGAGAACCATCTGTTCCGCCACGAATTGGTCTCCAATAAGGTTTTGCGCCTGCTCTTTCAGCAGCTTCGAACAAACACTCTGTAACAAGTGGATGTTTGTCCAACTCATCAAGCATATTCCTGTATTGCTCTTTTATTTCAAGTTTTATTGTTGCTTTTGGATGTAATTGCTGCACTTCAGCGATGATTTTCTCCATAATTGCTTTTTGTTCTTTTAATCCATCAGATTTAAAATCGCGAAACAAAATCTTAAGAACAGATTCGCCGACAGAACCATTAAAAGTATGTGGATGAATATATGGTTCGTAATTTTCGGTGGTTTCTGGAGCCATATCGCGGGGCATTCGAGCAATAATATCAGCCATAACTCTAACGGAGTTTACCATAATATTTTTAGCTGTTCCCGGGTGAATATCGCGACCAGTAATGGTAATAGTGGCGGCATCAGCACTGAATGTTTCCTTGTTTAGCTCGCCTGGTAGCTCGCCATCGATGGTATAGGCATATTTTGCTCCGAACTTTTTTATATCAAAAAAAATTGTGCCTTGTCCTATTTCTTCATCTGGGGTAAAAGCAATCTTAATATCGCCGTGCATGATTTGTGGATTTTTTATAAGAGTATCAGCCATTGTCATAATAGCGGCAACACCTGCCTTATCGTCGGCTCCGAGCAATGTAGTACCATCCGAAGTAACGATTTTATGGCCATAGCACTCTTTAAGTCCTGGATTTTCGCTTTCTTTGATAATTATGTTTGGGTCGCCGGGTAAAACGATATCGCCTCCGTTGTAATTTTCGATGATATTTGGTTTAACATTAGCACCGCTAACATCTGGAGAGGTATCAACGTGGGCAAGAAATCCAATAGGAGGGACTTTGCCGAAAGCGGCGTCTTTAGCTGGTATATTTGATGGAATAGAGGCCATAACATAACAATGATCGTCGATTGAAACATCGCTTGCTCCTATTTGCTTTAGCTCTTCAACAAGCAGGTTTGCAAGGTCAAATTGTTTTTTTGTGCTGGGGGTCTCATCAGGGTTTGTATCATCACTGCGGGTATCAATAGCTGCATATCTTAGAAATCTCTCTAACGCTAATTCGTTCATTTTATATCCTTATAATAAAAAACAATAATGTAAGAGGTATAAAATCCAAATTAAGAAATATTTGCCATAATTTCTAACTAATATTTATACTTTTGAAAAATTACTAAAAATATATTGGATAAGATTTGAAGCATTTTATAAAGTAAAAGAAGTATTACTTTCAATAAGATATTGATAAAGTTGGAGATAGAAGATTTGTAAAGAAAAATTTTTAAAAAATTTCAAAAAAAGTGAATATAATTTGTGATATTTTTCGATTTATTATGTTAATATAAGAAAGGAAAATTACAAATTACAAAAAACTATGGCTGATTAATCCGGTGGTGTGTGCTTTATGCAGATTAAATAGTTAACGAAAGAGTTATACTATTTATTAGTATTCGCATTCAAAATTGCTTTAAACTTTCTATAGTCTTTCGGAGAAAGTATCTGAGAGAAATCTGAGCGTAAAGAAAAACCAATTAGGAGATCGAGTTTAATAGCATTTTTATAATAGTCAGCCGCTTTGCTCACATCGTTTAGCATTGCAAACGCTATTGCCATGAAAGCATAGCCTTCGTATCTTTTAGGAAACAACTCTATCATCTTTTTAAATATCTTTTTTGCGTCTTCGATTCTTTTCATGTCCAAATAGATCTTGCCAAGATCTTCCAAACAATCATAATTATTAGGTTGTAAAACAATAACTTTTTTATAACATTGCACTGCCTCCTTGATTTTTTTTAAATTATTGAGCAAATCAGCTTTTGCATACCAAAGTGATGGATTTTCGCTATCCAGGCTTAATGCTTTATTGTAATCGGATAAGGCTTTTTCGAATTGTTCGATAGTATCATAACACATTCCTCTAGCAAAATAAAGTGAGGGAAGGTCAGGGTTATCTTTGATTAGTTGCGTATAAACTGCTATAGCTTCAACATAATTACCTGAATCGTTATATACATTTGCAAGATTTTGTTGTGTTTCTAAATCGTCTGGATTGAGTTTAATAGCTTCCTTATAATGCAAAATAGCGTCTTGAAACTTGTTAAGGATGCAAAATATCTTTGCGATATTAACCCAGGCCATAAAGTAATCATCTTTAATGGCAAGAGTCATCTCAAAACATTCAATTGCTTTATTATTCTGTCCGTCTTGGAAGTAAAGCAGAGCAAGATTATACCATAGTTCGTAATCGTAAGGGTCGTCGTCGATGGCTTTTTTATAGAAATCTTCGGCTTTGTCGATATTGTCGAGACATTGATAGCAATAGGCAAGCTCTTGGAAAGCATCTTTTTTGAAGGATTCCGAACGAGCAAGAAACTTGAAGATTTCGATGGCTTCCTCATATCTACCCATAATCTCCAGAGTTATTGCTTTTTGAAATAAAAGTTCTTCGTTTTCACTGTCAAGCATCAATATATGGTCGAAAATTTCAATGGATTCTTCGTTGTATCCGAGTTGTGAAAGAGCAATACCTTTGTAAAATAAAGCCTCTTCGTCTCCTGGATTATAGATTAAACAGTATTCTATGGCATCTATTGCTTCGAGCGGAGCATCAAGATTGATAAGTATGATTGCCTTTTTTAGCCAAGCATCGGAAGAATAAGGATTAAACTCAAGTAAAACTTGACAAAACTCCATGGCATCAGTAAAACGTTCTTTTTCAAGGCAATACTGCACAATACCTTCGAGAATATCGATACTTGGAGCATTCTCTTCGCCATAATTCTTTTTTCTGATTATTCTGCGATAATGGTGAAGTTTTTTCTCCATATCTTCCTGTGAACCGCTGCTGTCAGCGTTATCTCCGTCGTAATAAATGAAACTCATTATTTCTCTTTTTTTGTTTTTGCATTAATACAATTTTACGATAGGAATTAGACAATTCCAAATTTTATTGGAAATTTGTATTAAAAAATCATTATGTAAAACAAAAAAACCTTCCGAAGTAAAAACTAACTTCGGAAGGTTGATTAAAGAATGTTTAGTTTTTCTATTTAGAAATCACAAAATTTTGGACTTCTTTGAATGGGCCGGAACTCATTCGAACAAAATAAACCCCCGAAGACAATCCATTAACGGGAATTGTAGCCTCGTAATTTCCTGGTTTCTTAATCTCATCGACTAGTGTCGAAACTTCTTCGCCATTGCTGTTGAAGACCTTTAGGACTGTTCGATCCTCGAGAGCAACATTATACAATACCTTTGCACCTAAATCGCTGGTAACAGGGTTTGGTTTAATAGGTTGAAGCATATATTGTCCTTTTATGTCGTCAACTACGCGCAAATTAATAACGCAAGCGTTTAAGACGACATTTCCGGGTTCGCTCGAAGGCACTATACATTCATCTCGGCTATCGAAACTAATGTTTTCAATCCAAGGTTTGAATTCAGTAACATCTGACAGTAACATTACGAAAGCAGGATCAACTAAAGAAGCTGTTTTTCCGCTATATTTGTTGTCAATTTGATCATTTCCAGTTTGATTGACTAACGTAACTCTTAGGCGAGCATGTTCGGGATCACTTGGGTCATAAATTTCATTAAAACCCATCAACCATTTATCTGTTAGCAGATTGCCTTTGGCTGCTTGTTTGGTAAATTTCATCCATTTACGCTCATAGACGATATCAAAGCTAATCTTAGTAACACCTGCATCGAGCCAGTTCGGGCATTCGGCAGAAACTCTTAATGGTCTGACATCGCCGGGAGTGATTTTGTCGTTAGCAGTATATTTGTGCAGTGATAATTTGGCTGGAATGTTGTAGCCAACACCTTCTAATCTTGCTAAATATATTTCATCGCTATTTTGCACTTTAATAGTAGCATAAGCTAAACACTTGCTAACATCACTGGGCAAGAATTTTACTTGAACATTTATCGAACCTTCAGGACCGATTTCCATTGGGAAAGTAGATAAAATTTCAAAATTTGTCATATCGCCACTAGTAAGGGTAACGCTTTCAATAGTTGTTTTTGTGGTACGGCTTGTATTTCTAATAGCAAAATTAGCAACTGGATTATCGCAAAGAATAACGTTGCCATAGTTAATCGAATCATTCTCGATGCCTGTTTCAAAAGCATGCCCGAGAAGGTCTGCTTCAGTAGTAACTCTTGGATCAACATCGGGACCAGTTGCAGCATCAGAAACCACTTCTACAATAGCTCTCCGGTCGTTGATGGCTGAAGGTGTAAATCTAACGGGAACGGTAATGGAAGAACCTCTTGGGATAATGATGTCAGCGGGAGTAGCGCTTTTCCAAGTGAAATCGCTTGGGTTGGCGCCCTTGCCTATTGGGAGGATTTTTTCAAT
>CAYVTD010000060.1:0-11230 GCA_964454445.1 uncultured Hyphomicrobiales bacterium | reverse complement strand
ATTTTCAATATATTAACATAGTTTATTCGCTGAAATATTCCCGTTTTCCTGATGTCGGTATTGAATTTGGCAAAATGCTCGGCAGAATATTAAAAATAAACAAAATGATTGATTATGATGCTATTATTCCTGTGCCGATACATCCAGCCCGCCGACGCGAAAGAGGCTTCAACCAATCAGAATATGTTGCAAAAGGCATTTCTGAAGTGCTTCGTTTACCAGTTGAGACCAATATATTAAAAAGGAATAGATATACAACTTCGCAAACGCTGCTTGGTAGCAATGAAAGGAAATCAAACGTATCGAATGCTTTTCAAATTAGCGAAAAAACAAGTAAAATTACTGATAAATCCTTCCTGCTTTGCGACGACGTGCTAACCACCGGTTCAACATTAGTTTACTGCGCTCAATCACTTCATCGTGCTGGAGCAAATAGAATCGACGTAGCAGCAATAGCAAATGCATAATTTTCTGAAAGAATTCTTTTTGTGAAAAAGAAAAAAATGTAATAGATAAGCAGGAAAAAAAAGCTCTCAAGATGATACTAAGAGCTTTTTTTTGCAAGTAGAGTTTGTATTATGGGTAAATAATGCTAATTAACAGGAATAACAGAAACTTTCAAGCGTTTTCTGTCTTTCTTTTCAAATTTGACATGCCCTTCGATGAGGGAAAAGATGGTATAATCCTTGCCTAAGCCAACATTTTTGCCAGGGTGGAACTTGGTGCCACATTGGCGAAGAATAATGTTGCCGGGAATAACCAATTCGCCGCCAAATCTTTTTACACCGCGACGTTGTGCGTTAGAATCGCGACCGTTTCTCGATGAGCCGCCGCCTTTTTTATGAGCCATTTTGCTGCTCCCTAATTTATTTTACTCTTAGTTTTATTTTTCTTTGTCTTCGTCTTCAGATTCCTCATCTTCGTCTTCAGATTCCTCATCTTCGTCTTCAGATTCCTCGTCTTCGTCTTCAGATTCCTCGTCTTCAGAATCAATATCTTCATCGATGTCTTCAACTTTCAAGTCGTTATCTTCATCGATTATCTCCTCTTCGACTTCTTCATCATTAAGTTCAATTTCAACTTCTTCGATATTGAAGCCATCGATGTCAAACTTAGTTAATCCAATCAAAGAGTACCATTGTCTGTGACCGTTGAGCTTGCGATGACCTTTGCGGCGTTTTTTCTTGAAGACGAGAATTTTATTGCCTCTGAAATGCTCGAGTATCTCAGCTTCGACAGTGCCAGTAATATATGGCTCGCCGATTATTGTTTTCTCGTCGTTGCCTGCAACAAGAATTTTATCGAAGACAACTTTCTCTTCGGGTAATGAATCAAGCAGAGGCACTTCGATAATGTCTCCGGGTTCAACTTCAAACTGTGAACCAGCTATTTCTACTATTGCGTACATATTAAAAACCTTAATATCTTAATTGTCCATTAAAGATAGAAAGCAAAATTACGAAAAATATTTGGAATTACAAAATAAATTTTTTAAAGAATTTTTTATGCCGTTTATTGACTACTTTTATATTCATATTCGGGTTTGGCGCCATTATCCACAACATCTTTTGTTATGATGCACTTTCTTATGTCTTTCATATCAGGTAAATCGTACATAATAGGAAGCATAACGCCTTCCACAATAGCACGGAGTGCTCTTGCCCCAGTCGAGAGTTTTTTTGCTTTTTTTACTATTGCTTTGAGAGCTTCTTGAGTTAGCTCGAGAATAATACCTTCAAATAAAAGCAATTTTTTATATTGTTTTATAATTGAATTGCGAGGCTCAGTTAAAATCTGTAACATTGCTTCTTCGCTAAGTTCCTCTAATGCAGTCAAGACAGGCAATCTGCCTGCGAGTTCAGGAATTAAGCCATATTTAATCAAATCGTGTGGTTCTGCTTGTTTCAATAGCTCATAATTGTCTTTGATAGAAGAAAAATCCTCTGCTGTAAAGCCAATTGTAGCAGTTCTTATCCGTTTTGCTATAATTTTTTCCAATCCATCGAAAGCGCCCCCGCAAATAAACAATATATTGCTCGTGTCAATATAAATAAGCGGTTGTTCAGGATGCTTCCGCCCGCCTTTTGGCGGCACGCCGGATATGGTGCCTTCGAGGATTTTCAAGAGTGCCTGCTGGACACCCTCACCTGAGACATCTCTTGTTATACTCGTCGATTCGCTTTTACGCCCTATCTTGTCTATTTCGTCGATGTAAATAATGCCTCGTTCGGCAAGTTTTTCGTTATAATCTGCATTTTGAAGAAGTCTGACAAGCACATTTTCGACATCGTCGCCGACATAGCCTGCTTCAGTAATTGTAGTTGCGTCGGCAATGGCAAAAGGCACTTTCAAAAACTTTGCAAGTGTCCTTGCAAGTAATGTTTTGCCGGTTCCGGTAGGACCGAGCATCAAAATATTGCTTTTTTCAAGTTCAACATCGTTTTCGTCTCTTTTTTCTCCGATATCACGAATTCGCTTGTAATGATTGTAAACAGCGACTGAAATAACTCTTTTGGGATGTTCCTGACCAATAACATAAGCGTCCAGATTTCTTTTTATTTCTGATGGTTTGGGCAAAACGAATTCTTTGCTATAACTCAGTGTTTCTCTATACTCTTTTTTTATTATATCGCTAGCAACTTCAACACAAAAATTACATATAAATGTGCCTTGTAATCCTTCTATCAAGCTGATGGATCCTTCCGATGTGCGTCCACAAAATGAACATTTAACATTTGGTTTTTCATTACTACTTTTTGACATTTTTTCTTTCTTTATTATCTAATGTTTGTTTTTTAACAAGTAAAAATATTTGTAACCTTCATAACTAAAATAATTGGAAAAAATTGTAAAGCAAGCATTTAAAAATCGACATATAATTCTTTAAAGGGTATGCCGGCAATGGATTTATCGCGATATTTCCGTTGAATTTCAAACATTGAATAAATCAACTCTTCCGATTTCATACCGAGTTTGTTGGAGTGCCAACATTCGAGAAAAGCGGCTAGCTCGTCGATAGCTTTTACAATTTCGCCATCATAAGGCGAAAATTCCGTATAATTGTATTTTTCATTTATCGTATCGCTATTTGTGAGGATTATTGTATCGTTCTCGATAATTTTGCTTTTAAACTCATCTATAGTAAAATACTTAAGCTCTTGTCGCCATTGTTCCTCCACAAGAGGATAGATTTCCCTATCTGCCCATTGCTCTTCGATTTCTTTTATTGCTTCGGGCATCCCTTTTACAGATTTTTTAACGGGCGAGACGATATCGCGTGTTACTGCTTCTGGTAAATCGTGAAATAGCCCACCGAAAAAATTATTATATAGGCGTTTGTCGCAGGCATTTAATTCATAAGATAGGAAATAGCTCAGGCAAGCGACGAAAAGCGAATGGCCAAGCACTGAGGTCTTCGGCAGACGCATTGTTTGTCCCCATCTTTTTTGGAAACGCATTTGCCCGCACAAGTCAACGAATTTCAAGATATTATCCTTGTTAAGCAATTTTTTGATGCCTGTCAGGTGGCTGAAGGACTCTATGTCTGCCATGAGTGCAGTCTCTATCCGCTCTTTCTGATATTCGAATGGGTCTGCCTTTTTTAAAATATTAAACTCCCAATAACTCGAAAAAATATGTGCAGCATTTAAAATATCCCAACTCATCTGGTCAAAATAATGATAAGAGTTGAAATATTCTTTCAATTCTGATTTTATTCTATCGTTGCCTATTTTCGGCTCAAGTTCTCGATAAACCCAGTTGCTCAAGTCAAGAAATAATTGCTTATTTTTTTTTATTTCTCGAAATAATGGCGATTTTATATCGGATAGCTCTATCCTAAAAAGCAAATCGAACATCCCTCCACGGATAATATTCATCCAATTTACTTCATTACCTTGCATTTCCTCATATTTTGCGAGCAACCAGGCAATAACCATCTTGTGGGCGTGCTTGTCTATCTCGATAAGCTCCACTTGACGTATTTTGTCGTTCCATCGCTCGATATAAAACGATTTAAACAACTCTTCGACAAAAGATTTCTTTAACATTTAAAAAAACATTAATATTAAATAAAATATTCTATAAATCCATTAGTTTAATCTACAAAAATAATGATTATTTATATTAATTAACTTGGTTTCATTAAAAAATGCGAGAAAAGAATGAAAAATGAAAATGCGCCAGTCATTGGTATAATAATGGGAAGCGATTCGGACTTGCAAATAATGAAGAAAGCCGTCGATACTTGTCTTGAATTTGGCTTAAACTACGAAATGCGAGTCATTTCTGCCCATAGGACCCCTTCGGATTGTTTCGATTATGCACAAAATGCACACAAAAGAGGCATCAAAGTAATAATAGCCGGTGCGGGCGGGGCGGCACATCTCCCAGGAGTGATAGCTGGCAATTCGCCTCTGCCTGTTATTGGTGTACCTGTAATGTCAAAGTCTCTCAATGGACTCGATTCGCTTCTTTCGATTGTGCAAATGCCTCCCGGTGTCCCTGTTGCCACTGTCGGTATTGATGGTGCAAGAAACGCAGGGCTTCTTGCCGTTCAAATTCTTGCCCTTACAGATCCGGCAATTATGGAAAAATATATCGCATACAAACAAAAAGCAGCCGAAGAATCGCGTGCTAAAAACAATGGAAAAGATTTCACTCCGATATATCAACCATAGATTTTTTTGAAAAATGCCAGATAATCTGAAAAATCTATTTTATACTAAAATATTTATTTTATATCTTGACAACATTAGATTTTTCTGTATATTTGAAATAATGTATATTTAGTTTTAGTTATGAGTATGCTTATTCAATTTAATTATTAGGAGGCTATATGAAAAAGAAAATGACCATTATTAGCTTTAGTCTGCTAGTGGCTGCAGTTGCAACTTATTTTATTTTTTTCTATCCACCAGTCGATGTAAGCAAGGCTAGCGGAGCATTCAGCAAAGCTGAAAAATATAAAGAAGATATTGTTTTGCAAGGCGACATTACTTTGCGTAGCGATATGATTACTGATAAGAAAAAGGCAGAAACGTTAATAAAAGATATCGTTCAGTTTGGCGATTTTGCTGTCTATACCAGAGCATTGATTAATGAGTGGTGGCTACCTGTGCTAAAAAAATACTATGTCTCGCCGAGCATACTCGAAGCTACAAACTATTTAATCGAATATTCAGATTTCATTCATAATAATAATCCAATCGTTTTTAAAACAGTATATGCTATCGCTGAGTTGCAATCGCAGGAAAAATCTGAAATATCGATTGATGTCGAATCAATGATAAAACAGTTTTATAATTACACCACCCAATTTCTCATCAGGGATTCATTATTTGAAACAACGATAAGCAGCATCGACAAAGCTTTCGACAAAGATATCAAAAAGCAGCAAGGCATTGCGGAATTGAAATTGCTCAGAGACAGGATCGTTGTTGATAACTTCTTCTATGGTATGGTACTCGGTGATACATCAAAAATGAACTTTTCTGGACGCCAGCCTTTAAACGATCCTAAAACAGCTTTTGGAGTGGTCGTTAGCGATAAGAAAGATTCTGCAAAGGTAAAAGACCTCGCTTCAAGCGACATTTTCAATGAATCGACCCTTAATGTAATTAGATCCGCTGCAGCAAAGAAAGATGGATATAAGCCTAATGATTTAAAGAATAATTATGGTATCGTTGTACGTTCTTCTCAAGATGCTCTAAATTTAATAAATACTATCTTCATTGAATCGGCTCTTGCAAGCTCAGGCGATAACAAGTTGGGGGTGGTTAGGTCTAGTTTGAGTTTTGTTGATCCTGTCGAAAGCAATTACTTTATAGGGACTGCTGATAATAAATATTTCTCAATCCCATTGGGTTTATTCGTACAAGAAGTTAAAGGACAAGAAGTTTTGTTTGCTAAGTCAGGGCAACAAGAGGGGTATATATCTTCTTTTTTGAATATGGGTTCTATGGGCATGAAATTTGATATTAATAGAGGTTACATTGTAACTAATCAAGCTGTTTTTCGTTCAACCATAGGTTCTTTCCGTGTTGCTTTGTGCTCGAATTTCAATTTCTATGGCTTTTTATCTTTTGTGAATTCTCGTACTCCTTTATAATATAAAGTGAGAATAATCATAAATAAACAAACTATCAAAGAAAATTATTATAACTAAAAATGTATAATCGAAAAAAAAATAGATCTCTAGTATTCTTGTTTTTTTGTTTCTTTACAAATCTCATATATTCACAAGATGATAATTTATATAAGTATTCAGCAGGTGATTTTGAAATAGTTTATTATGGCAAAGGATTTTCATACCTGATACCTCACACAGCCAGGAGTTTTAATAACGCATTCCGACTACATAAACATTTATTTGACTACAAGTCTGAGAACCAAATAAGCATATTCTTAAGTGACTTCAGCGACTTTGGCAATGGGGGAGCTTCGTCGATACCTTTTAATTTTATTACATCAGACGTTAATGTATTTGACAACATTTATGATTATTTGCCATCTAACGAAAGGATGCAATGGCTCGCCAGCCATGAGCTAACGCATATAATAGTAACAGATAAACCGTACAAGAACGAGAAATTCTATCGCAGTCTTTTTTTGGGCAAGCCGATGAACGATAATAGCAATCCTTTGTCGATGGTCTATAGTTATTTGGCAACACCTCGTTGGTATTGCCCGCGCTGGTATCAAGAGGGTATTGCTATTTTTATGGAAACTTTTTTAAATGCAGGCTCTGGAAGGTTGCTTGGTGGATACGATGAGATGGTTTTTAGAACAATGGTTCTCGAGAATTCATATTTTTACGAGCCAATTGGTCTGGAAATTGAAGGAACAACTGCCGATTTTATGGTCGGTGCCAATGCCTATTTATATGGCACTCGTTTTGTCTCTTTTCTGGCAGCAAAGTATGGGAAAGACAAATTAATGGAGTTCTACAACAGAGATAGCGAAAGCAATCGCTATTTCGTATCACAATTTGAGAAAGTTTTTGGCACTGATATTTTAGACGAATGGCATAACTGGATCAAGTTTGAAAAGGAATTTCAACAGCATAACATCGATAGAATAAAGAGTTATCCGGTTACGAAACATAGAACTATTGGATCGCAGGTTCTAGGTTCGGCCTCAAGGCAATTCTACGATAAAAAACGAAATTCGATAATTTGTGCTGTAAACTACCCTGGCGAGCTAGCGCATATAGCAGAAATAGATATTAACACTAGTAAATCAAGGACTATCGCACAAGTTTTCTCGCCGAGAATGTATTTTGTTACAAACATTGCTTATGACGAATCAACTGGAAATATCTATTATACGGACAACAATCTACATTATAGGGATTTGCTTATTGTCAATATAGAGACAGGAAAAATAATAAAAAAGCTTGATTTCCAGCGTTTTGGCGATCCTGTGTTTAACAAAACTGATAAATCTCTTTGGGGTGTAAGAAACTACAATGGTAGAACTATTATTTCCAGGATACTGCCCCCTTATGATGAAGTTGAAGAATTTATTACGGTCCCTTTCGGATACAATTTTTTCGATTTAGATATATCACCTGATGGGAAATTGCTTTCAGGTGTCTTTTCAGACCCCAATGGAAGACAAAAGATAGTAATTTACAATCTAAAAGATATTGTTCAAGGAAAAAATGAATTTACGGAAATATATGAATTTGAGGATAATTCTGCTTCAAATTTTTGTTTTTCTCTCGACGGTAAATGGCTTTATGGGACATCGTATTACACAGGTGTTTCCAATATATTCAGAATTAATCTTGAAAGCAAAGAGCCAGAAATCTTGACAAATTCGCTATCGGGTTATTTCAGACCCGTGCAGATAAGCCAGGATTCTATGATCGCGTATAATTACACAAGCCAAGGACTGCAGCCCGCCGTGATTAAAATTGACACTGTTTCTGCCGAAGCAATAAAGCTTTTCGGAATGAGGGCACTTGAAAAAAATCCGGAAATTCGCGACTGGAAATTAGGGAGCATATCATCTATTACTTTCGATTCGAGCGAAATAAGAAATGTTGTCTATAATCCTATGAAAGAACTAAAATTCAGATATATTATTCCAATAGTCGAAGCATACAAGGACTTCCCTTCTTTTGGTTTTCAATCGAGATTAATGGATCAAGCCATTTTCAATTTACTTGATTTAAAGCTCAGCTATTCCCCTAATAATTTGATTCCTGAAAAAGAAAGAATTCATTTCAATATGACATATTATTATTTTTATTGGGAAATGAATGCCTATTGGAATAAATCAAACTTTTACGACTTTTTCGGACCAACAAAAAGAAGTCGCGAAGGAGGTATGTTTTCACTAAAATTTAATGACTTTCTTTTGCCAAATCGCTCACCAGAAAAGTGGGATTATAGCATTGGAGCAAGCTATTATTTCGATTTGAAAACCCTGCCGCAGTATCAGGAAATTCGCTCTAACTCTAATTGGCTCTTTAATTCGAAGTTTAATATGACATATAGCTTGCTTCGCAAATCTCTCGGGGCAATAGAAGAAGAAAGCGGTATGAAATATGATTTAATCCTTGACAATGACTACGCTCAAGGAGAAAATTTTTTCAATGTTCTTGGTCAAGCTGCTTTTGGCACGCTTTTGCACATGCGAAATTCTTCTTTGTGGCTTCGATTGTATGGAGGCAAATCTTTTGGCAACGAAGATAGTCCATTCAATTACTTCTATTTTGGAGGATTTGGCAATAATTATCTCGATAACAACGAAGTACAGCGTTACCGAGACTTTATAAGCCTGCCCGGTACGAGAATAAATTCAATAATGTCAAATTCTTTTGCGAAAGCAACACTTGAATGGAATCTGCCTCCAATTCGCTTTAAAAAACTCGGTTTTATGCCAGCTTATATCACATATACAAGATTATCCTTATTTTCTACTGCTTTGGCTTATGATTTGAAAAACCCATCTTTGAATAATTCAATCTATAGCACAGGCGCGCAAGTAGATTTTGAAATTGCTTTCTTCTATCTGCTTAAGGTATGGTTCTCTGCTGGTTATGCAAGGTCTTACAATCATTTGAAAAAACCGGGAGACGAATTTATGCTGTCATTAAAATTCTAACAATATGAATATTGTGCTAACATTTTTGCCTGTATTTATCTATGCTGCTATCTTGTTGTGGATGGATATTTTCAAATTAGTAAAATATGTCAACATAATAAAAACCATACTTGCCGGCATTATTTTAGCAATATTTGCTTATTTTGCTAATGACTTTACGAAAGGATTAATCAATATAAGTGCGATTGAGAGCTATCTAAACATACAACGATTTGATATAAAAATACTTATCCCATTTATTGAAGAAATTTTTAAATTTTCCATAATAGTTTTTTTAATTATAAGAAATAAAGCAGGTTTCGTAATTGATACACTTATCTATGGATTCTCAGCCGGTATGGGCTTTGCTATTGCTGAGAACGTATTCTATCTATCAATTTTAAGCGATGATTTTTTATTAATATATGCAGTCAGGGGATTTGGAACATCAATAATGCATTCGAGTACAATTGCTTTTTCAGGTGCTTTACTGTTTTACTTAATTAGAATTAAACAATATCCAACATATTTAAGTATTAGTATCTCGTTTTTATCTTCTTTTATTATACATTCTGCTTTTAACTTTTTTTTCCTTCCAGCTCTTGTTCAAACAACAATACTATTTTTATTGATATCCTTTGCCATTGCGATAATATTTCAATATAATGAAAACAGTATTAAGCATTGGATGGAAAGCGAATTTGATGCCGAAATTGATATTTTGAAAATGATTAAAGAAGGCAATTTTTCAGAAACTAAAACTGGTCAATATATTCTCAATATTAAAGACAGGTTCTCGCCATTTGTTGTCGTCGATATGATTTCTTTTATCAGGATAAATCTCGAACTATCAATGAAATATAAAAGCAATATGATGTTCGAAAGTGCTGGCTTAAAACTTCCTTGCGACAAAGAGACCAAAAGCAAAATTGATGAATACTATGCCTTAAAGAAGCTAATTGGAAGAACAGGGCTGGCAGCGCTCGCACCTGTTCTTCCATTGAGCAAAAAAGACTTGTGGAAGATAGAACAACTGGAAAAGAGAATATAATTTTTTTCTCTTTAAAATTAATAAAATTTGAACTTATTTCTTTTTAATTCTGAAATGTTCTTTGTATTCCTTGCAAGCAGTGAGCTTAATTTCAAACTCTGCGCTGTTATAACCATCTTTTTCAATAACGAACACATAGTTTACCGGCGCACATAATTCTTTGAATACAACCCAGCCATCGGAATTAGTTTGTCCATCGCGAATGGCTTTTCCATTCAAATAGATTTTAACTATTGCTCCCTCGAGATATTCTTCAGAATCAATGTCTTTTACAAGAACTTTAAAACTTGCGGTGCAACATGTGTCTATCGTCATCTTCTTTTCTACTTCAACAGTTTCATCGCAACCAATCTCAACCATGAATTCCATAGCTTTGTAGCCCTCTTTTTGCAAATCTATTTGATATTTGCCCTCACAAATTCCATCAAATATAGCAATTCCATCGGCATTTGATATTATTTTTTCGACTAATTCCCCGTTCTTCCTTAGCATTACCTTTACGCTCGACAAAGCTTTGTTATCATCATCTCTAACAAATACTTTTATAATACCTTTGCAGCAACTGTCTTTTTTCACTTTTTCCATCATTTTATCCAATTCTTTGGTTTCGTCACAGCCAAGTTCGAATTTGAATTCTAATGCCGTATAGCCATCTTTGGTAATGTTCACAACATAATTGCCCTTGCAAAGCTTTTCAAATAGCGCAAATCCATTTTCCACTTTTTTCTCGCCGATGATTGCTCCGTCCTTGCGTAATTTTACATTTGCGCCGTTGAGAATATCACCAATTTCTTTATCTTTGGGTATAATTTTCACTTTCCCATTGCAGCAATCTTGCTTGAGCATAGTTTTAGTGAATTCCTTGTTATCGTTGCAACCCATTTCAAAAGCAAATTCTTGCCCTTTGTAGCCATCTTTTAATAAAGAAATCTGATAATTGCCTTCACAGATACCATCCATAATTACATAACCGTCATCATCAGTAAATACTTCGCGTATCTTGTCCTGACCCTTCCACAAGCGAACTTTTGTTTCTTTGATGGGATTGCCGTTTTCATCTTTCGGATATTCAAATTTCCACTTCAC
>CAYVTD010000059.1:0-11293 GCA_964454445.1 uncultured Hyphomicrobiales bacterium | reverse complement strand
TTCTAAAATAATACTTTCCTTAAATATAAATATATTTTTCAGAAAAAGTTACAACTTTTTTGAAAATATTTTCAATTCCTTTAGTAAGCCCTTAAAAATAGAGAAAATTTTCATTTCTTTATTGACTTAAATATTTTCGCAACAGCTCTTTCATTCATTCCAAGTTCCCTAGCGATTTTTTTTATCGGTATCTCCTTTGCATTTTCTTTGATATATCCTTCAAGCAAAGAGCGTAATGATATCATCATAGGAATACTAACCGTTATTCCACCATATAAATAATGTGGTAATTTGATGTCGGTTTTACCATCTTTGATTGCTTGAAAGAAAATAGTCCATATTTCCTAATGCATTTCTTTTGCTTCATCTGTATTTACACATTTTAATTTACAATAAATGAAAATTCGTTTAGCATAACGGAAATAAATCTCTTAGAAAGCAAATTCTTTCTCTTTGCCCTCAAGACTTATGAAGCCAATTAACTGTTTATCATCATATTTACTGTAATTTTTCAAATTAAAATCTTATATTTTAATAAATTTTTCAATTATATTTCCAATCTTTACGAAATATATTCCAGGATACAAACCCGAAACATCAATTTTTTCCTGCCATAAAGATTCAATTACTTTTAAACCAAGAGTTGTGTAAATTTCGATATAATTCCCCTCATGAAAAGGGGATTGCAACTCATGGTTTAAAGATATTATCAGAACATCGGAAACCGGATTAGGATAAATAGATACATCATTATTTATTACATTATTTTTATAAATATTAACCTCGTGTTCTTCATAATATATTTTTCCACCGAGACTAACGGCTATTAAAGGATTTTTAACGTTTCTAAAACAAACATAATTCATTGGAGATTGCATTTGTTGTATAAAAGCTACACTATCTTGAATCCAGTTAATTCCACGGTCGCTTGTTCTTAATATACCGCCTCCACGAGTGACACAAATTCCGATATTCGAATTATAAAATGATACATCCCATATCTCCAAATTTGGAATTACAACCCGGTTGTGTTGAAATTGCCAGGTCTTGCCTCCGTCCCTGGTTGAAGTGATTTTTTCAGTATGTATATCGCCAACCCCTGTGGGATCGCCTCCAACACCCCAGCCATTCAAACTGTCTGTAAAAAAAAGTTTTAATGTTCCCTTGTAACCATTGTAACTGACTGTGCTGGAATCAATATAAGAATAATCATAGGCGGACCAAGTTTGTCCTGTATCTTTAGAAATGAACATTGTTTTAGTAAATGGGTTATTCTTTTTTACATCACAGGTTCCATAAAAAATAATGTTAGATGGTGATGTCATCACAGCATCAACAATACCGCAAGACGAATCGGGTTTCGATAAAAAATTCCAATTATTACCTCCATCTTTTGTATAGATAATAAAAAAATCAGTATTTGCGATTCCGTGAATTGAATCATACATTTTTATATTTCTTATCGTTATATAACCTGGAAATTTTATGGGTTGATCTGATATTGGTGTATTTATCTTTTTCCAGTTTACACCCATATCGTTCGTTAAAAAAATGAATCCCGAATCTGTTCCAATTATGCATTTGTTTTTTTTAGGATATGAAATTGATTTTAATAATGGCTTATTTGTTGTCTTTCCATAATCCGGTTTGTAGATTATATTCCAGTTCTTTCCTGCATCTGTGCTTTGATAAATTACTCGATAAAAATTTGCATAGTTAGCAATTGCCATGCAATTTATAGAGTCAGCACAATCTATGCCACTAAAATACATACTCCCATTGGTTGTATCAATGGGAGAAACTAGAGGTCCCCTCTCAACTTGGGAACTAAACCAAGTCGAATAAGCCCTGGGTGAAACAATAAATAGTAATATAATAAATTGAATTTTGAATTTCATATTAACCTCAACTTTATAAATAAATTTAAACGGGGGGGATATTAAAAACTCCCCCCTATTTTTATTCTATTTTTCAAGGCTTATTTTACCTGTTGTAAAACTCATCCCATTAACGATAACAGAATAGACATAATTAGCTGATTTTAAATCACGGAGATTAACATTTATTTTGTTATACCCAATTGATAATGCACCCTTAACTTCTTTCAGTATTGTACCGTACACGTCAGTTATCCTGATTTCGTAATTGCCGCCTTCTTTAGCGACGATTTCAACCGGAAGTTCTTCATCCATAATTCTTGAACCAGAATTTAAGCCTTCATTAACTGGCATGTTCTGGTTCAAGTTCCCATTGCTGGGATTTGTTATTCCCTCATCATGATATAGGAACCAGTTGCAAACAAGCTCGCAATGTGAACCTGGAGGTGCCGGAGGTATGGGTGGTATTGCTTCGGAACAATTATTGTAAGACCCAGGATCTCCTAACGGGGTGATCGAAACTACACCCGACGGGCAATCCCGACAGATTTTCATTGGCTGAAGGCAGCATTCGCTTCCAGTGCAAGGTATGCTGACTTTGTGAGATTGTCCTGTAACTATTACTTCATAAGTCGTCCAGCAACTAGCCTGGCTAATACGCCATTGCTCATTACAAACCATCCCGTTAAATCCCGGTGGACAAATAGGCGGAAATCCCATCGGTGGATTCGGATTTGTCCCAATAAGTTTGTAATATGCTCGCTTGAATAGCTGGTCCAAGGGTTGCAAAACACCACAGCCGTCACCTACAGTTTCAATCATAACTATCTGAACATCCCAGTACAGGTTGCAAGCATGTCTGCAATAATACCAGATATTTAGGGTACAATTTGGATAGTCTGTATTAATAAGAAGATAAGGTCCAAGAAATGGAGTGTTTTGACAATCTGGAGTACATGGTGTTGGAACTTGAGATAGCGATTTGGTGGTAAAAGATAGACTCAGCATAATCACTAATAACGTGATCTTTAAGATCGTAAATTTGTCTTTCATAAATAAATCCTTTTAATTAATTTTGTAAATTGTTTTTTGTCATTCTCCCAAACCAGTTAGGGCTTCAGGAGAAAAGCAACTGCCATTGACTTAAATACAATGAGCCGGCTTAGTCCGGTTTTTTTTTCATACTTACTATTTTGAAAGAACGTCTCCAAAAAATTTCTGAAATAATACTTTCCTTAAATATAAATGTATTTTTCAGAAAAAGTTACAACTTTTTTGAAAATATTTTTTAACTCTTTCGTAAGTCCTTTAAAATAGAGAAAATTTTCATTTCTTTATTGACTTAAATATTTTCGCAACAGCTCTTTCATTCATTCCCAGGTTTTCTTGCGATTTTTTTGATAGGTATTATAAAGCCTTAGATGAAAAAAATAAGTATTTCAGCTTTTGAAAACACTTATAATATAATGATCAAGCTCTTGTCAGGGAAATTGGAAAGATTTGCATTGGAAAGAAAAAAATGATTATGTGTTTTCTAGCGGCATAAACTCTATAATAGCCTAGAAATATAACATTTTTTTTATTGATATGAACCAATGAAAAGGATTTGTTGGATTGTTTTTTGTCAGAATTGTCTTACAGTGTGAAAAAAGGATTACTTGACAAATTAGGTGTTAAATTCGCACTTGCGAACCTTCGGGGAACTCATCAGTTTTTGATTTGCCATTGCAAATACTATTGAGTGCTATCTTTAAAGCACATTTTTCTTGCTTGGAAAGTTGTCTTACCACTTCAATAGTACGGGATCCTGACAAATTGTCGTTATGCTGATGAATTGTCGTTTTTTCAGATGACAAACTGTCAGGTTCGTGCTTTATGCCAAAACGAATACCGAAATAAACAACATAACTTAAAGCAACTATTCCTCCGGCTTCGAGTATATTCAAGCTAAACGAGCCAAAAATTTCTTTTCCTACTAAAGTCCAAAGGATACTTAACATTATTGCCTGAGAAATAAAAAGCCCGCCGATAAATAGTATATAGAATACCGAGCGGGCAAATTTTGTAGTTAATATTTTCATATAATCACTTGCTAATGTTGTTTATTTTTATTTCAATTAAATTGAATAACGAATAAACAAGATTTTTAGTGATTAATTCTCATTTATTGACGAATATAAATCTTTCAATTTTCTGCGCAAATGCAAAACAGCATAACGTTTTCTTGCGAGTAAAGTATTGATGTTAACTCCAGATTCTTCAGACATTTCGCGGAAAGATATCCCTTCGAATTCATTTTTTACGAAAACATCTCGTTGTTCGTCGGGCAGCTCCTGAAGTCCTACTTGTACGGCTTCCCAAATAGTTTTGCGAACAAGGTCTGTTTCCGGGCTGTCGCTAATGTCGCCGAGGAAATTTTCGAAAGCATCTACCCCGTCTTCTGCTTGCCCCGGAGTTTGCATATCGGAAAATGTTTCAGCACGCTTTTTCCTGTATGAATCAATAATCCTATTCCTAACCGCTGTAAACACCCAGGAAGCTATGTTTTCAATCGGTTTTTGAACATTTTTCGAAGCTGCCAGAACATTGGTGAAAACATCTTGTAAAATGTCTTCTGCCTCCTCTTGACTGCGCACCCGTTGACGTATGAAGCCCAAGAACTTCTTGCGGTCTGTCTTGTACAGATTTTCTATTTGCATGGCTAAGTCCATTTGCTCCCTCCTTGTGATTTGTTCTACTTCACTATAATTGATTGTCATAATTTTGCCTTTAGCTTTTCCCATATAAGCCCGATTAATTAATGATTAATACGGACATATTCATCAATCAGACATACAGTAATTGTTAAAAAACAACGAGTAGAAACAGTCATCTGGCTCCAGCTTGGTTTTACATTTGTTAGTTTTATTTCAAATTTTTCGTTTTGCATTTTTGTATTATTATATAGACACAGGAAATTCTAAAAAGTTTCACTTCCCTTAATTTATTTTTTTTATTTATATAAATTTTAAAAAGAATCTATTTGAGCATAGGAATTTTTATGCCAAATTTCTTAGCATTATCAATTGCACGTTCATAACCAGCATCAGCATGACGGATAATCCCCGTCATAGGATCGTAAGTCAGCACTCTTTTCAGTTTTTTCTCTGCTTCAGGAGCGCCATCAGCAACAATAACCACTCCAGCGTGGATAGCTAAACCCATACCAACGCCTCCACCGTGATGGAGTGATACCCATGAGGCACCTCCAATGGCATTCAAAGCAAAATTGAAATACACCCAGTCGGCTATGGCATCAGAGCCATCTTTCATACTTTCTGTCTCGCGATAAGGTGATGCAACCGAGCCGCAATCCAGATGGTCTCTCCCAATAACAATAGGAGCTGAAACGGCACCGGTCTTGACTAATTCGTTAAACAACAGCCCGGCTTTTGCCCTGTCGCCGTATCCAAGCCAGCAAATCCTTGATGGAAGTGCCTGAAAACCAACGTGCTTCTGAGCATTCTTTATCCAGCGGTGCAATGGTTCATCGTTGGGGAACAGATCCATAATTGCTTGGTCTGTTGTATATATATCTTTCGGATCGCCAGAAAGAGCTACCCAACGGAAAGGTCCCTTGCCATCGCAAAAAAGCGGGCGAATATATGCAGGCACAAACCCCGGAAAATCGAAAGCATTGGAAATATTAGCAAATTCTCTTGCAATGCCACGGATATTGTTACCATAATCGAAAACAATAGCGCCCCTGTTTTTAAAATCGAGCATCGCTTGTACGTGAATTCCAATAGACTTATACGCCTCTGAGATGTATAAATCAGGATTTTCCAATCTTAATCCATCAGCTTCTTGCTTGCTGTAACCAGCTGGATAATAGCCATTTAGCGGGTCGTGGGCGGCAGTTTGGTCGGTTACCACATCGGGTATAATATTTCTTTTTAAAAGCTCTGGCAAAACTTCTGCTGTATTCCCAACCAAACCAACGGATACTGCCGTTTTGTCAGATATGTGTTTGTTAATAATTGCTAGTGCTTCATCAAGAGATAGAGCCTTGTGCTGGCAATATCCATCGTGGATACGTTTGTCGATACGGGTTTCGTCTATTTCGACAGTCAGCGATGCTGCACCGGCGAAATAAGCCGCTAATGGCTGTGCGCCACCCATTCCGCCCATACCACCTGTTAAAAGAAACTTTCCATTGAGCGAGCCTCCAAAATTTTGTCGTGCTAATTCAATAAAAGTTTCATAAGTACCTTGCAATATACCTTGTGTTCCGATGTAAATCCAGCTTCCTGCTGTCATCTGACCGAACATTATCAAGCCCATCTTGTCCAATCTTCGAAATTCTTCCCAGGTAGCCCATTTTGGAATAAGGTTGGTATTGGCTATGATTACTCTTGGGGCTTCTGTGCTTGTTGGCACAACAGCAACCGGTTTGCCAGATTGCACGAGCATTGTTTCGTCTGACTCAAGGTTTTTCAATGTGTTGATGATGGCGTCGTAACATTCCCAGTTTCGTGCCGCCTTGCCATAGCCACCATAAACGATTAATTCATCGGGTTTTTCAGCATTTTCAGGATCAAGGTTGTGTTGGATCATCCTGTATGCCGCTTCGATCTGCCAATTCTTGCAGTGCAGCTCAGTTCCCCTTGGTACTTTAACAGTTCTCATTTCTGGTTCTCAAACTATTTTGATTGATTAATATTATGTTTTTCAAATACATACCTGAGATGTGCCCAATCGTAAATGCCAGCATCATGTCCATCGCCCCATACTACTTTTATAGCATAATTGCCAACATTGCTTATCATCTTCAAAGTATTCATTCCTTCTTTAAAAGTCATACCTAAAGGAATGGCAAAAGTTTTTTTATCGGCGCTTTGGTCGGCTCTACATTGGGCGCAAGGGCATTCTTTTCGCAAATTTTTTATTTCTATTGTTGCTTCGAAGCCATCGTTCCAGATGCTTTTCAGGTGGAAATCATCGGTTTTTTTTATGGTTATTGGCTTTACTTTCATTTCCGCTCCATTTCATTATAAAAAATGAAAATCGAGATAAATAGAAAAGTAAATTTACAATTATTTTTTTAATAAATCAAATTTATATACAATAAATTATAAGATTATTCTTGAGTACAAGATTTTTTTGTATTTTTGTTATTTTTTAAATTGTTGAATGGCTCAATAAGTAGTTTTTCAATCGTTTCTTCTTATATTTGATATAATTGAAGAAGATAATTGTAAAAATTTTTTAAATTAATAGTGGAGAAATAAAATGTCGGTGAAAAGAACACTAATCGGGTTAATAGCATTAACAGCGATGTCATTTTTTGTTTCATGTACGATCCAGAAAGATCCAATTGATGTGTTAATCAATTCTATGGAAACGCGTTCTAATGTGCAATCTGCTGTTTTCACTCTTTCGACTGTTAATCTCGAAGCAAATAAATACGTAGAAACCCGCCAGACTGTTTTTGTTAGAAAAGATTTCAGCAACCCGCGAGTTCCTTTTAAATTTAGAATTGAAGATACCAATGGCGAAAATATAACTGTTTACGACGGCAATAGATTTGTTTCTATCGACAACAAAGCCAAAACAGCTTTTGTAGTTTCCAAAGACCAAGATCCAAGAGTTTTTTCTGATCGTGTTTTAAGCATTTTCTCGAAAGTAATGGAAATAACAGATAAAGACAATGCTCTTATGTCAATATATAAACAAAGCCAGGCCGGTTACAAATACCAGGGCAAAGGCGATGTCTTCGGACAACCTTGCGAAATAATTTATTTAAATATGCCTGCTTTTCAGAAAAACTCAGAATGGGTAACCACAACATACAAAGGCATAAAAGACGGATTTTCTTGGAAAACAGATACGAAACTTTATGCTAATGGCATCGTTATCCAAGCCGGCAAAGAAACATTGTTTGACGTGAAAACTAACATCAAAATTGATAATTCCATTTTTTCTGAAGACATTCCCAAAGGCTACAAAGTGGAATATTATGGTAGCAAAAAAGACGAAGTCCCCGAAGAAACTCCGGAATTATTAAAAGTCGGAGAAATGGCTCCCGATTGGACGCTTGCGGATCCAAATGGCAAAATTGTAAAGCTAAGTGAGCTTCGCGGCAATGTAGTCATGCTCGATTTTTGGGGTACTTGGTGCGTTTGGTGTGTTATTGCAATGCCAAAAATTCAAAATATTCACGACGCTACAAAAGATTTGCCTGTCAAGATTTATGGCTTAAGTTGCAGGGAACAAGAAAACGCCGATCCTGCTGCTTTTATGAATAGCAAAGGGTTTAATTACAACATTCTTCTGAAAGGAGATGATGTCGCAAAGCTTTATAATGTAACCGTATTTCCAACGTTTTACATCATCGATCAGGAAGGTAAAGTTGCCCTGTCTTATGCCGGTTACAATGAAAATATGGATATTACACTAGTTCAATTGATAAAGCATTTGACTGCCGGCAAAAAAATAGCCTCTTAATAGCACCTTGTTTATAATTCGAAAGTTTTTTATGAATAAACTTGATCCTCAAATCAAGCTCGTTTGGTCTGTTTCATATCTTTTCAAAGGCATTTTCTTATCTATAGCAGTTTTTATTTTTGAAGTGCTTACAATGAAATCCAATTTTGGGCTCGGGTTTATACCGTTTGGCTGGACTTCAGGACTTGTTTTCATTTTATCCGTAATCGCATCAATAGCCATCCCCCCATTTAAATATAAATATTGGAATTTCGAAGTTCGTCAAGAGGAGCTTTATTTAGAAAGAGGTATTATTATCCGCGTTAAAACTATTGCTCCTTTTCGCAGAGTTCAGCATCTTGATGTTGTCCAAACAATTTTTGACAGGATTTTGGGCTTGGCAAAACTACTCGTTTACACCGCCGGGACAAGAGGCGCCGACATCATCATCCCCGGTTTGCCTCTAGAGTATGCCGAAGCTCTCCGGGATAAACTTAAGAATTATTCCGTGGAAGATGCGGTATGAGCGATCTGCAGCAATACTATGCTCAACAAAGGCGGTTACATCCATTGACACTCATCTATCGAGGTATTACTAGCATTCCCGGCTTATTTATACCTCTATATTTTGTTTTTTTTAATCAAGATAAAAACGAAATGTTCTATCTTGGGCTTGCTGTTTTGTATGGTGTTATGCTCTTGCCAATGCTCATCTTGCGCTGGTATTATTATTATTTCTGGATTTCTCCAAAAGAAATGATAATCCGTCAGGGCATTATCGCTAAAAAACAGCGAAACATACCAATCGAAAGAATTCAGAATGTTGACATCCAACAGAATTTATTGCAACGCCTTCTCGGCATTGCCATTGTTAAAGCTGAAACTGCAGGCGGCTTGACCGCCGAGGCTTCTTTAGAATATGTTTCAAAAAGCGATGCTGAAGACATACGACAAATAATCCGCAGTTATCAAAAAGAAATTGAAGGCAATAAGCCGGACATCGTACAAGAAAGGAGCAAAATTGATGAAATCGGCAGCTCCGCCATAGATTTTCAAACAAAAGAGGCGAATTCGGGTACCAATTCGATGAAAGGCATTATTTTCAAGATGGGAATTAAGGAACTTGCTGTTTATGGGATGCTTCGCTTTCGCCCTCTTGTTCTTGCCGGGGTTTTTATTATTTATCAATATTTTACTGCTTTTAATCCAGAGTCTTTTTTCCGACAGATCGAGCAATCTGAAAGTCTGCAATCAATACTCCAGCAAGATACCATTACAGTCTTTTTCTTTATCTTTATAGGTTTATTCCTCGTAATGCTAATTTCGTGGATTGCAGATATTGCTATGACAATCAACCAGTTCTATGGTTTTACCTTGAGCTACGAAGAGAATAAATTATTTTCAGAATATGGCTTATTAGGCAAGAGAAAAGGCATTATCCCACTAAAAAAACTGCAATCACTTGTTATGAAATCAAATATTATAACTCGAAGATTTTCACTCTATTCACTCGACATGCAAACAGCAGGAATTGATAAACGAAACAGTGCTGCGGAGGCTGCTTTGCCTCTGGCACGCTTCGATCGGGTTGTTTCGCTTATCAAAGACATTAAAGGATACGATTTCCCCGAAAAATTCGAGAATGTTTCAAGAAAAACCATCCGTAGGGCTGTAGTTCGTTATTTCATAATGCTTGTTCCTGTTGCTTTAGCGGCTTATTTTGTTTTCCCGGGTTTCTTGTGGCTGTTAATTCTTTCACCTCTGTTGTATTTTGCAGCTTTGCTCCGCTATCAATATCGCGGTTACAGTTTTTATGATAATTATATAGTAATTAAACAGGGATTTATCTATCAACGAATATCATTTATACCTATCGAAAAAATTCAAACTCTCAATGTAGTTGCTAACATCTTTCAACGTCGTCTCGGACTTGCTACACTCAACATCGATACCGCCGCTACATCAGGGTTGGCAGACGCCTCAATTATTGATATTTCAATGGAAGATGCCGACGATCTACTGAATAAGTTAGCTCATTTATTTGCTAATGTTCAAAGAACTTAATTGTAGAATAACAACAATTCTTATACTGAAATGTTAATTTATTTATAAAAAAAGAATAACACAGACATAAAAATAATCTTATTACAAGATATTCGTGTTTTCTTCTTGATAAATGACAGATTAATGGAATTGCTTTTTTAATAGCAATTTTTTTTTGAAAAGTTTAATAAAGGAGTTTTTATGAAAACAAGAACTAAGAAAGAATTATACAAAATAGCTTGGTTGCCTGGCGATGGTGTTGGCAATGAAGTGTTGGAAGCAGCAAAAATTGTGCTTGACAAGCTAAATCTTAATGCCGAATATATCCACGGCGATATTGGCTGGGAATTTTGGTGCAGCGAAGGCGACCCACTGCCAAAAAGAACTGCCGAATTGCTGAAAAGCGTTGATGCAGCTATGTTTGGAGCGATAACCTCGAAGCCAGTGAAAGCCGCCAATGCCGAATTGTCCCCTGCTTTGAAAGACAAAGGCTTTGTCTATCGCTCTCCGATAGTGAGAATGCGCCAGGAATTTGATTTATACGTGTGTTTGCGCCCAACAAAAGCTTATCCGGGCAATCCGATTAATTTAAGAGATGATATAGATATAGTTGTTTTTAGAGAAAATACTGAAGATTTGTATAGCGGAGTGGAATTTAATCCAGTACCGGAAGAATTGGCATCAGTTTTATCGAAATTATCCAAGCCATTTTCCGCTTTTGCCGGTTTAAAGCCCAGCGACTATGCCATTTCCTGCACAATAAACACAGCAAAAGGCTCCGAAAGAAACATCAGAGCAGCTTTCGAATATGCCCGCGATTTCAATCCCAAAAAAGTAACTGTTGTAACCAAATCTACCGTGGTTCGTGCCACTAGAGGACTGTTTTTCGAACCTGACAAGGAAATTGC
>CAYVTD010000058.1:0-11842 GCA_964454445.1 uncultured Hyphomicrobiales bacterium | reverse complement strand
CATCACTTCTTTCGATTGACCTCAACAATTATCTTGCTCCTGCTCCAAGAGATACTTTTCTTGTGCAGGTAAACGGGGAAAGCATGATCGACGAGAGTATCTTCAACGGCGATGTTTTAGTTGTTAACTCGAAAGAAGAACCTCGCGATGGTAAAATTGTTATTGCTGCTCTTAATGGTGAGCTTGCCGTTAAACAATTGAGAATAATTGACGGCAAGCCTTATCTTGTCTCAGCTAACAAAATTTTTTTACCTATTGCTATCGAACCATATATGGAGTTTCAAATACAAGGCATTGTCAAGCACGTTATCCACTCGCTTTAATACACTACTGAAATATAATTTCCTTATTTAGCAATAATATGTTAAATTTATATTCTATTATTTTTTGTGAATCATAATTGTTTTCCTGGATTAATATGAAAAATTTCAAGGCATCGATAAAAATCAAATTAAGAGAGCAGATTCTCGACGTGCAGGGTAAAGCTGTCGAACAGGCTCTACATTCCATCGAATTTCCGATGATTAATACAGTAAGAATCGGCAAGCTGGTCGAGCTTATTGTTACAGCAGAAAACGCAGACATAGCCACAAAACTTGTCAACGATGCCTGCAAAAAGCTTATTGCCAACCCAATAATCGAAGATTTTTTTGTTGAATTGACTGAAGTTGAATAAATTTTTTTTAAATATAAATGAAATTTGGAATAGTAGTTTTTCCCGGATCCAATTGCGATCACGATGCTTACAATGCCGTTACCACTAATGCCGGTGCCAAAGCAGATTGGCTCTGGCACAAAGATACCATAATCCCTAATGATATTGATTGCATCGTTCTCCCCGGAGGCTTTTCTTATGGTGATTACTTGCGCTGCGGAGCCATTGCCCGTTTTTCACCTTTGATGAACGAAGTGTGTAATTTTGCTGCAAAAGGTGGTTATATCATTGGTATTTGCAATGGTTTTCAGATACTTATAGAGGCAGGACTTCTCCCAGGTGCCTTACTTCGTAATAAATCACTTAATTTTGTTTGCAAAGATGTATATTTGCGAACTATGAATAATTCTTCCATTTTTACGTCTGGATTAAACAAGGAAGAAGTTCTGAAAATACCTGTTGCTCACGGCGAAGGTAACTATTTTGCTGAGCCTGATACAATCAAGCAACTCGAAGACAGCAACAGAATTGCCTTTAAGTATTGCTCGCAAGATGGCACTATTGATGAGATAGACAATCCTAATGGTTCTTTGAACAATATCGCAGGCATTTTCAATGAAAATAAGAATGTGCTTGGTTTGATGCCTCATCCGGAGCGTTACAGCGACGGCTTGCTTGGTTGTTCTGATGGATTGAAGATTTTTAAATCGATATTATCTAATTATTAAATATGTTTTGGAGGTATTATGTTTGGCTTACCTGGTGGTTCTGAGTGGATTATAATTCTTTTTGCCATTCTTTTGCTCTTCGGTGCCAAGAAGATCCCAGAATTGATGAAAGGACTCGGCTCCGGCATCAAGGAGTTTAAAAAAGCTTCTTCTTTGGAAAGTTCAGAGGACAACAAAAAGCAGTTGGAGAAAGAAAAAACAGACTGATTACGCTTCTTTGCTATCTAAACTTTTTTTCAACTCCTTTTTAAGTCTATTTTATATCAAAAGTTATACTCTTATTTTTCAAATGCTTTTCACTACTAACCTATAAAAAGACAAATAATCACTTTCTTCAATTAATTTTTTCTGCTGCTCTTAATTTTGCACTGCGGGCGCGTGGATTATCGCTTATTTCTTCTGCTGAAGGCAAAATTGTCTTTTTTGTAATTAATCGAAATTGAGGGGAAATGATGGGAGCATTGGTCAAAGGATCTCTTTCTATGACTGAAGATATTTGTTTGAAAAACTGCTTGACGATGCGATCTTCGAGGGAGTGGTAGGAAATGATGACGATTCTGCCTCCGGGGGCAAGAAGATTTGGAACGCAAGCAAGCATGGATTCAAGCGTTTGGAGTTCATTATTGATTTTAATACGAAGTGCTTGGAAGACACGCGAGAGCGTTTTATATCGTTGATTAGGAGTAATAGTATCTTCGATGAGCGATTTCAATTGGAATGTGGAGTTCAGAGGGGCAGCGCGCCGCGTTTGAATGATGCGGCGCGCTAAAATTCCTGCTTTTGGCTCTTCTCCATAGCGACGGAGCGTTGATTTAATTTCCTCTTCGGTTGCACGTAGCAAAAAATCCGCCGCTGTTTCCCCCGAATGCCCGAACCTCATATCCAGCGGTGCATCAATTCGATAGCTAAAGCCGGCAGAGCCGTCGTCGAGCTGACGCGAACTGACGCCAAGGTCGAGCAGGATTCCCTTGACATTACCTCTGATTTCCTCTATGCAGCATGCCTTTTCATAAGAATCGTTGATAATCTCCAACTTTTCTTCTGCGATTTCCTCTTTAAGAAACTGCATGCAATAATCTACCGCTACTGGATCTTTGTCGAAGCTTAGTAATTTCCCCCCGGAAACAAACTTGCGACAAATCTCCCTTGTGTGCCCCCCTCCTCCGAGTGTTCCATCTATATAAAGACCTCTGGTGTCTGTAACTAGTAATCCTATTGATTCTTGTAAAAGAACAGGTAGATGGTAAACATAACTAGCCATAATAATTTTTCATTTTTTCAGTTTGCCTTTGTTTACCCATAACACTTGCTGCTATTTCTTCATAACTCTCGTCGCGAGATGAGCGATACTTGTCGAATACAATAGGATCCCAAAACTCAATATGATCGGCCTGCCCAAGAATATCTACTTTTTCCGTAATTCCTGACTCTTTTTTTAGATCTTTGGGCAAAGTAATACGACCTTGTGCATCAAGTTTCACCTCTTCTGCCCACATTAGTAAAGATCTTAAGAAAAAACGGTCTTTTCCATTAAATTGATCTTTTTGGCGGAAAAGTTCCTCATAATACTGCCATTCGTCTTTTGGATAGGCATAGATACAACGATCGAAGCCCAAGGTGATCACCAAGATACCTTCTGCTTCAGGCGAAATTTGAATCAACATTTTCTTTGGGATAAAAATCCTGTTTTTGCTATCAAGAGAAAATGTTTCGCGACCTTTGAAAAAAGCCATTCTTCTATGTCTTTCCTGTGATAAAAGCTCTTCAGTATACAACTCGAATAAACAAGCAGAGAAATTTTTTTTATTCCCCACTTTGGGCCACTAATCTACTAAAAAAATGAGTAAAAACAAATTAATTTTTATAATATTTTGAAAAAATTTTTTATTAACTCATTTAAAAAAAATATATTATTAGGTTTATTGAAATTAAGATTATTAATAAATGTTTTGGTTATCAACAAAATCAATATTCCCCACAATTACCCACTAACTATGTCATTTTTTTAAATTGTCAAGTTGAGCTTAATATTATTTGAAAGATTTTTTTGACTGTTAAAAAAAATTTCTGAATTTGATTTACTTGTCATTTAATCATTTTGGCACGGGTATTGTCAAATAGAAATAAAAGATTATTTTAATAATAAAATATACACAGTAAATCATTATAAATATGAGATATATTGCAAAAAATAATATTGAATTATTTTTTATTATCAAAAATTGGCTGATATTCTCCTCCATTGCTTGTATGATATTAGTCAGTTCCTGCTCGCCAAGAAGTGTGAGGTATAACAACCAAAAGCCGGTAAGCAAGACAGTCTCGCAGGAAAACAAGGATTATCGCCACTTGAAACGCAATGAAATCAAGCCAGATGATAAAAAAAGTAATAATAACAAAGACAATACAAACAAAATTGATGAATTCGCAAATTTAATTGAGCAAAAGAATAAAACAATCGATTTTTCAGAGAGCTACCAGCCTAAAGACTTCCAAGAGCATAGTCAGGAAGAGTCAGAAACAAGTGTTCCTTCATTATCTCAACAACTGAAGAAGTTAAGCGAAGAGCAAGCAACGACAAGAACTAAAGTGGATAAATTGGGAACTGACGTAGAGGAGATTAAAACATCTCTATCGCAAATCAGGCGTTATCTTGATGAAAGTAAAACTACAACTCCTACGAAAGGCAAGCCGACAAAAAGCACAAACACATCAAAAACCCAGAGTTCGAATTCAAGTATTATTTTGCCTGATGAACAAGTGGAAAACGAGAAAAAAATTGTTAATAATTCTTCTGAAAATGCTTTAAAAGGTGGGGGCAACTTTACGATAGCTCCAGTTGCAGCTAAAACACCCGAAAAACCAGTAGTAGAAGAAGTCAAATTGCCCGACAAAGTCGAAGATTTGAATGGCAATACTTCCGAATCAATTTATCAAACAGCAATTACCGATTTTGAAAGAAAAGATTATAGTTCTGCAGTTGCTAATATGAAAGCTGCGATTGATACAAGCAAAGACAATGTTTTTATTAGTAAATGCAATTATTGGCTTGGAGAGGCTTACTATATGCTTCAAAATTTCTCTGTTGCAATTGAATTTTATAGAAAAACTTTGAAAGAAAAAAAATCGCCTTATCGCGACAAAGCACAAATGATGATTGCCGAGTCCCTGCTCCGTTTAGGAAATGCCGAGAAAGCTCGCATATATTACCAAACTCTTATTAATGAGAATCCTAATAGCGAATATATTCCAAAAGCAAGGAAAATGCTCCAGCAACTGTAATTCTTTTCACATTTAAACAATAATTTCCCTAAAATCTTTTCTTTATTATAGAAAATAAGCAGTTTTTTACAAATAACTGCCCTGCTATTTTTTAGGAGAGTATTTCAAATGAGTTCAGTTGAAACAATTAAAGAAATCAAGGATAATTATTTAAAAATTGTCGAAAAGGCAAAAAATGCCGCAATGCTTGCGGGCAGAGATCTCAACGAGATTAAAATTATCGCAGTATCGAAAATGCAACCTGTCGAAACTATCGAAAATGCTATTGATGCTGGAATAAGGGTTTTCGGCGAGAACTATGTTCAAGAACTCGACGAAAAGAACAAGCATTTTATTAAGAATAAAGCCCTTGAATGGCATTTCATCGGACATTTGCAGCGGAATAAAGCAAAAGTTATAAGTCCATATATCTCATATATTCACACAGTCGATTCCGAGCGATTATTAAACGAATTAGACCAGCGCGCAAAGGAAAACGATAGATTACTCAATATTCTTTTGCAAGTAAATACATCAGGCGAACAATCTAAGTATGGCTGCGAACCATCAAAAACGATTGATTTGGCAAAAGCTTCTCTTTCCTGCAAGAGCTTAGTTCTTAAAGGGCTGATGACTATTGGCACCTTTACCGATTCTGAAAAGCAGCAAAGAAAAGAGTTCAGTCAACTTCGTCAACTTCGCGACGAGATAAATTTGCACTTGCCGTCGCTCCAGCTTACTGAGCTTTCAATGGGAATGACCCACGATTTCGAAGTTGCCATCGACGAAGGCGCGACAATGGTGCGTGTCGGCACTGCAATTTTCGGAGAAAGAGATTATAGTAAGAGGAAGTAAATTACTTATATTTCTCATAAATTTATAAATTTTGGTGTTTTGATAATGTTTTGTTAAATATTTGCATTAAGAATTAGATTAGAATATTTTCGAACAATAAAAATTTATGTTATTCCAAGACAATACATATTTTCACCACAAGTTTCCGGAACCTCAATATTTAGGGGCAAAATATATCTGGTTGTCTTGGCTTAACAAGTTTATTCCTAAAAATATAACAATTGCTTTAGATGCTTTTGCTGGATCGCAATCAGTAGCATATCTATTCAAACAGCATGGTATTAAAACTATTACAAATGACTTTTTAAATTTTAACAACCAAATTGGCAAATCGCTTATAGAAAACAGCAATGTTCGGCTATCTAATGAAGATTATGATTTTATTGTCTCAAACGAACCTAAGAATCTTGAAGATTATAAGCTATTCCAGAATACTTATAGTGATGTTTTTTTCGATGATGAGCAAGCAAGTTTTCTTGACAAAGTAAGATCGAATATTGAGTGCTTTGATGATTTATATAAGAAAGCATTGGCTATTACTTTGATAAATAGAAGTTTAACTCGTAAAGTAACAATAGGGCATTTTGCCCATATGCAGGCTATTAATTATGCAAATAATCCTGAAAGAGTGAGGCAAAATCCAAATCTGGCGAAACATATCAAAGAAATTTTTAAAGAATTGATGCCGATATATAATCAAGCAATTTTTGATAATGGGCAAGATAATATTAGTTATAATGAAAACATTGTTGATTTATTACCAAAGTTTGACAAAGTAGATTTAGCGTATTTTGACCCTCCTTATTGCGATAGTCATGCTGACTACCAAAGTTTTTATCATCTACTCGAAACATTTACAGAGTATTGGAAAGACAAGAAATTTATTAATACTATTAAAAAATATGGACCAAAAAGAAATAGCGGATTTGATAAAAGAAGTCTTATAATTGATTCCCTCCACCAATTGTTCTCCTTATCAAAGGATATCCCTTATTGGATAATCAGTTGGAACAACCGAAGCTACCCTAGTATCAATGAGTTAACGAATATTATTAAAAATTATAAATCTGTACAAATTGAAACACAAACATATCTGAATGGCAGAGGGGGCAAAGGTAGTGTTGCTGGTAGTAATGAGATACTTTTTGTATGTAAAAACAATTTAATGATTAAAATAGGATATGATCAACGAAATTAAATCTTTTAATTATTGGAAGAAACAATACGATGCAGATAACTTGAACGAATTTGATAGAAATTCTCCAGCTTTGCTTTGGTTGAAAATCAAATCAATAACAAGGAAATCACTGCTTGCTGAGTTCATCAAAGAAAACTCATTAATGATAACATCAAAAAAACTATATGAGCAGTTTATTGAATTATACAGTTTATTTTGCAAGAATATTGATTTATCTACTGCAGATATTGAATCTTTTATCAGAAAAAAGAATAAAGAAGAACTCGACAGATTTGACAACCAAGCATTAGTATCTGAGCTTTTTAAATTACCTTATTTTGATTGGGAGGGTGATTATAAGAATGCTCTTGACAAGTATTTAGTCGATAGGTATGTGAAAACATATAATAAATATGACGCATTAGTATCTAAATTTGATAATGAAATTAATCGTGCAGTACAAGGATATATTTTATGCAGTTGGTATAATCATTGGACTTCTATTCTTATCGAAAATATTTTTAAATCTCATCCTTGTGTACTACCAACTATTGGTAGAATAAAAAGAGTTGATTTCTTTATTAACAACATTCCTTTCGAACTGAAGGTAACTTATCTTCCTGCTAACTTTATAGAAGCAAAGCGCAAAGAAATGGGTTTGAAAAAAGAATTAACAGAATTAAAAAATATCGCAAAAGAATCTAAAATTGCATATTCTAATCATTCAAAATCTGATGATATCTATTATGAAATAGTTGAGAAATTAAAGATTAAAAATGATGAAGTATGCAATGCTGCCCTACAAAATATTAAGAAAATAAGAAACGATATATTAAATGAAGCCATTCTATACCCTCAATTACTTGTGCAGAATTTATACATAGTGAATTACTTAGATAATTTCTCAAAGAAAAAGATTGGTGATCTAAGCTTAAATTTCAAATATAAGAATCGCGATATAGAATATCTCGCAATTGCAGATATATTGTTTATTATTAAATAAAATGTTTTTATCATTTTTTTTGGAGACATTATGAAAGAAGCAGTTTTTTCACCAAACGCACCGGCACCTATTGGGCCTTATTCGCAAGCGATCAAGGCATCAGGCAATTTCCTGTTTATTTCTGGACAAATCCCACTTGATAAAGATGGCAATTTGCCTGGCGAAGACATTAAAACTCAGACTCACCAGTGTTTGAGAAATATTCTTGCCATATTGGATGCAGCTGGTTTAAGCGCCAACAATCTTGTTAAAACAACTGTTTTGCTTAAAGATATGGCTGATTTTACTGTAATGAACGAAATATATAATGAATATCTCGGAGAAAGCAAGCCTGCAAGAGCTGCCTATCAGGTTGTTCAGCTTCCAAAAAATGTAAATATCGAAATCGAAGCTATTGCTGTATTCTAATTATTATCTGAGCAAGGAAATATTCAAAATATCTTGAATGGGTATTCGTTTATAATTAAAATTATATTGCTAATTATTCATATAATTCAGGTTTAATTATGAATAAATACATCAAGTTATTGCTGTTTATTTTAGCTGGAGCAATTCTCGGCTATGGGTATTACTATTTCATTGGCTGTAGCAGCGGCAGTTGTCCGATTACATCCAAGTGGTATTCTTCAACTTTATATGGAGCATTACTTGGGCTCATTGCAGGTTTTCCATTACCCAGCAAGAAAAAAGTTGAAACAGTTGCAATTAAGGATGAAGTGAAATGAGTAATAAGAAGATAGAAAAAAACATACCGATTGAGGATCTGCTAAAGGAAGTTCCTCAATCGGTTACATATTTGATGAACAAAGGCATCCGCTGCATAGTTTGTGGTGAGCCAATATGGGGCACCCTCGAATCTGCCTCGAAGGAAAAAGGATTTTCTGAAGTCGATATTACCCGATTTGTTAAAGAGATAAACGAACTTGAATAAACTCCAAAAAAATCTTATTTTTTTCTGATTTCAACTAGTTCCATTGTACTTTTCAAATCGCCATCATCATCGTAAGTTTGTGTTTTAACAATCCCAATATTTTCAGCAAACCAGGAAATCGTTTTTATTTTTATTTCTGAAATCATGACTTTAGATTGGGATTCTTGAGAAATTTTGTAACAATCGAAAGTCCCTGCTTTAACTTTAATACTCTCTTTAGCATCTACAGAACGATTGTATATCTTTACGTTCATTTCCATAGTCATAAACATTGTTTTCATTTTCATTGAAATATTCCCATCAGGAAGCTTTTGTCCGACGTGAATATCTGATGGGAAAGCCAGGTCGTTTGCGTCAATTTTCATTTCAGCACCTGATTCTTTGAACGATTTCATCGATTCTGCATTGAGAGAAGATTGCATATTCCAATAAAAAACCCCGTCTTTACAATAAAAATCTAAGTTTGTAACCATTGGCTCGTCGTCGTCGTCATCTTTGAAAGATTTAGTTTCAACAGTGATTTTCAAGCCTTCAGCTTCAGTCTTTTTGTCAACAACTTTATAATGAATGATTGATTCGAGGTCGCCATCATCATCGTAATTGTTATAAACCAAGACAGTGCCAATATCCTGTGGAAAAAATACTGTACAATCACTTGCTTTTAATGCATGGAAAGCAAGAAACAAAACAAAAACCAACATAAACTTTTTCATAGTAGCTCCTATATCTAATATTTATCTAATGCGCTTTTTATGTGAGAATATATTTCATTAATTTTACCACTTCCATCAATTCTATCGACCATATCGAGTTTGCCATAGTATTCGATGAGAGGTTTTGTCTGATTTTCATAGACATTCAAGCGGTTTAAAACAGCTTCCTCTTTGTCGTCCTCGCGTTGATAAAGGTCGTAATCGTGGTTTTCTGGAGGTGGATTAAATACCATATGGAAAGTTTTGCCTGTTCTACGGCAGGTGCGTCTTCCAGTTAATCGTTTTACCAAGTCGTCTTTTGGCACTTCGAGAACAAGGACGGTGTCAAGTTTCTGTCCCATATTTTTCAGCAACTCGCCAAGAGCTTCTGCTTGTGGCACGGTTCTTGGGAAACCATCGAGTATATATCCATTCTTCAATTCGGGTTTCTTTAGCTCTTCTTGTATCATTTCAATAATGATTTGGTCAGGAACAAGTGCGCCGGCATCCATATAAGATTGGGCTTTTTTGCCTAATTCGGTTCCTTCTTTACGGTTGGCTCTTAAAATATCGCCAGTAGAAAGCTGCACGACACCATAATCTCTAACGATGAACTCCGATTGTGTGCCTTTGCCGGCGCCTGGAGGTCCTAAAAAAATCAGTCTCATAAAGTACCTTTCAGTATTATGTTATAAAATATTATTAATTCTGTTCTCGGAATGATTGAACTCCCGAGTAATGCAAAACTCGAACATTTTTATTAATTATCAAAGAATTAGAAATAATTTTTGAAAATATTATATAAAAAAAAACTCCTGACTGTTTAGAATCAGGAGTTATGTTACCTATCCATAAGGTTAATATTTAATTGTTCGGGTTGGGTGCAACACCAAGCACTTGTTCAAATGCTTGGATAAACCACTCTTTAGAGTTTGCGCCGACAGCCATCTGTGGTTGACCTTCCATCGGAATAAGCAAAATTGATGGAATGCTTCGGATACCAAAAGATGCTGCCAATTCTCTCTGGTCTTCAGTATCTATTTTGTAAATATCCAGTTTTCCATTATATTCTTCAGATAGTTCTTCTAATATCGGCGAAACCATCTTGCACGGACCGCACCAATCTGCGTAAAAATCAATAATTGCCGGTTTGTCACCTTCAAATTTCCATTCTTTATTGACGTCGAAATTGAATACTTTCTGCTTGAAAGTGTCCATTGTTAAAAACTCCATTGTTCTCCTTTAAAATAAATAGTGATAAATTATTTTTTTATATAACGATAAATCTTTATATATATTGCTTAAAAAGAATATAGTATATACATTTTTTTGCAAAAAAGTATTAATTGAAAAATTGAATGTGACTTAACTTACTTATTATATTAAATTAATCGAGTTTTATTTTAAATTTACTTAATTTTGTAATTATTCATAATGACATTAAATAATGAAAATACTTGCAATCGAAAGCTCCTGCGATGAAACATCTGCAGCAGTTATCGAGAACTCGGAAGCTTTAAGCAATATTATTTCTTCTCAATACTTCCATAGCAAGTTTGGGGGTGTAGTGCCAGAGTTAGCCTCGCGTGCTCATGTCAAATCCATTTATGTGGTATGCAAGGAGGCAATTGATTCAGCTAATACAACTATTGAAGATATTGATTGCTTTGCAGTTACAACCGAACCTGGTTTGGCAGGTTCGCTTGTTGTCGGCTCTAATTTTGCAAAAGGATTAGCATTGAAATATCGAAAACCTATCATTCCAGTAAATCATATCGAAGGTCATCTCTATTCAGGTTTTCTTCAGGATTCGTCTATTTCTTTTCCGTTTATTTCGCTTGTCGTAAGTGGTGGACATACTTTGCTTTTCTTAGTACGCTCTTTTACAGAATACGATATTCTCGGTTCGACTATCGATGATGCTGCCGGGGAGGCATTCGACAAAATAGCTTCAATGCTTGGGCTTAACTACCCGGGAGGACCTGAAATAGATGCTTATGCTAAAAAAGGTAATCCCGATAAATATCTTTTCCCGCGTTCGATGCTTAATAGACCAGATTTCGATTTTAGTTTCTCTGGTATTAAAACATCTGTTAAGTATTTTCTTGCAGAAAAATTTCCTACTGGTATAAAAGGACAAGACTTAAGCGATGTATCCGCATCATTTCAGGAGGCAGTTGTTGATATTATTGTTAAAAAAAGCTTAAGCGCTGTCGATAAGTTCAAAACGAAATTTTTGATGATATCTGGTGGCGTTTCAGCTAATTCCCGTTTAAGAGAAAAAATAAATGAAGAGGCAAGGAAAATCAATATAAAAGTGATTTGTCCAGAAATATCATATTGTATGGACAATGCAGCTATGATTGGCTTTATTGCAGAGAAAAAACTATTAGAAAATCAAAGTATTTTCTACGATTTGAGTTTTTCAGTAAGCTCTGCTGCCATCAGAACACGTAAAAAGAAATAAAAATTTCAAATACAAAACAAAAAAGCCCGGCGCTTATGCAGTCCGGGCTTTCTTTATTTAAAAAAGCAGTTGA
>CAYVTD010000057.1:0-12377 GCA_964454445.1 uncultured Hyphomicrobiales bacterium | reverse complement strand
TAAGAAAATCAATATTTTTTGTTTTTAAAACCTCTGAAGTAAAGCGTTTCAAAACATAATTACATTCAGTTGCTGCCTTTGCAGAACCGAGAATCATTATTTCTTCAGGTTTAAACTTCTTTAGTTCATTTGCAGCCATCGAAAATGCTTCTTGCCATTCTACTTCTGTTTTTTTGTCATCCTTAGTTATTACCGGTTCTGTTAGCCGATTTTCGTTAACCCACTTATAAGTGTTAAGCCTGGTATCGTCGGTAAGCCAATACTTATTAACAAACATATTTGTTCTTGGGTCAATGCGCAATATCTGATTATTGCGGACGCCAATTTTAATGTTCGCCCCTGTCGAATCGGCTGGAGTAATGGAATCGCTCCAAGACATTTCCCAAACGCGTGTAGTAAAGCGAAAATCGCGGCTTGTTAATGCTCCGACGGGACAAATATTAATAACATTCATCGAATAAGGATTATCCCAAACACTTTCGTCAGCCAACTCAATATAAACCCTGTCTCCGCGTTGGACAAATGTGAGAATGTCCTGTTTTGCTATTTCTTTTGCAAAGCGAATGCAACGAGAACAAAGAAGGCAACGCTCTCCATCGTACATAACATTTGGTCCCCATTCCACACGCTTTGGCTTCGCTACTTTCTTTTCAGTAAACCTGCTCTCACCTTTTGAATGGTTAAAAGTATATTCTTGTAGTTTACATTCTCCAGCCTCATCACAAATTGGACAATCGAGAGGGTGATTAATGAGAAAGAACTCCATAACCGCTTCTTGTGCTTGCAATGCCTTTGCGCTTTTGGTGCGAACTTCCATACCTTCGCTGACCAAAGTGGCACAAGCAATCTGTAGTTTTGGAAAAAAGTTTATTATATTGTTTCCTTTGCTATCTTTTTCAAAACTACCGTCGGGAGCGCGTCGGGGCATACCAATCTCTACGAGGCACATACGACAATTTCCAGCTACGCTTAGCTCAGGATGCCAGCAAAAATGAGGTATCCTCAACCCATTGCTAAATGCAGTCTCCATTACTGTTTTGCCCGCTTCGGCATTGTATTTCACTCCGTCAATAATTATCTGCGGCATTTTCTTTCCCCGATGTAATGATTTCACATTAATTTTGTAAAAATTATACTTTTAACAAATACAAAACATCAAATTACTAATTTTTCCTTTGTTGAAAAAATGAAATATTGTGAAATTTCCTTCAAGAAGGAAAAATTTTATTTTACTTCTAATTGAGCTTCGATTTTTCGCCAGATTTTTTGACACGGAAATCTGTTTTTATAAAAGGCTTCTGAAATAATTGCAGAATCAATACCAAATTTCTGTAAACTTTGGAGTTCTCTCAAAGTTTTGGCAGTGCTAACTCCGGAGCCTATAGTAATTTTTAATCTATTTGTTTGTGCAAAATCTTTTAAGAAGACAAAATCCGGCTTGCCCTGTCGCTCCCACTCTTCGTCGTAATACATAAATCTTTGTCCACCCACATTTATAATAAATTCAGCATAATGATATGGATTGGCAATATCTACATCTTTCATATCTTTCAAACTACTTGTATCAGTATGAAGATAAAAAATTATTCTCGAGGAAGTATATTTTCCTATAAGATGCTTTATTTCTTCTGGATTGTGATACGCAAAAGATCCAATTACTACTCTTTGCACTCCTTTTTGGAAAAAATACTCTATTTCTTCGATATTCTTAAAGTTATAAAGCAATTGAATGGGAATGTCCAGATTTTCTATTATTTTAAATATTGTTTCACGATTGTCGTAATCTGTCGAGTTGTCGAAAGAATCTTTATCAATTATCATTATCGTTTTTGCATCTTCCCGCCTGAAAAGTCCGCAAAGCAACTCAGGATGCTCAGACAGATTTTCATAAAAGCTCTCGGTGCCAGGTTCTCCCTGAATGGTATGTATTGCTTTCCCATTGCATAAAAATACTGACGGTATTACTAAAATCATCACTACCTCTTTCTTATTTACTCACTTGGCTCTTTACTGACTATTGCCTTGCATATTTCAATGCAGTTTTTATTAATTCTTCCGCTGAAAAAGATCTTGAAGATTGATTTTCAACGGCAATATTCAATGCTTTTTCTGCTTGCATCCTCGAAAAACCTAGTGTTGTTAGTGCAGCAAGAGCTTCTTGTTTGATTAAAAAACTTATATCGTCTTTTGTACCGGTTTCTGAACTTAACGATACCATTTTTTCCTTTAATTCTAAAATCAATCGCTCAGCTGTTTTTGTACCAACACCTGGCATTTTCTTTAATGAACTCAAATTCCCACCTATTATGAACCTGGCTAATTCCCCCGGAGTTACCGAAGACAAAATTCCCAAGGCAATTTTTGGTCCAATGCCGGAAACTGTAGTCAGCAATCGGAAAGCGTTACGTTCGGCTTCATCAGCAAATCCAAATAAAAGCATTGCATCTTCGCGAGGGATAAGCAAAGTAAGCAGTTTTGCATTCTCCCCAACTGTAGGCAATTTTTCAGATGTATTTACAGATATCATAGCAGAATAGCCTACGCCTCCGCATTCAATTACGACTTCTGTGCTGGTTTTATGCTCTATTTTCCCATTCAACTGAACTATCATTACATCTATCTAATTGTTCATTTCTTCTTTTTTAGATTTTAATATAACAAAATTAACCTATTTTTCTTAATCTTTAAGCTAAATCTTCAATATATGATATTTATGTGGTTTTTTTAGGCTAATTCTATTTAAACTCCTTTTGCTTACATATTTATACCAATGCTAAAATATGCTTGCAGAGGTCCGGTAGATATTGCATAAGGATTCTTTAGAAAACGAAATGCTTTACCTAAAGATAGTGTTGCTGGACCTATTGGAGTATCCAAACTAACTCCGACTCCTATACCATGCTTCAACGCCTCAAATTTTATCATTTCCGGCTTGCCCCACACTGCTCCCAAATCGTAACGAAAAAAAAGATAAGTACCAAACAATACTTCTATCGGCGACTTATACCTATAACGCACCGAAGCTCGTGCTATTTGCCTTCCTCGCTCTTCTTCCTCTCTCATCCCGAAAAAACTTTTCTCCCCACCTAAATAAAAAAACTCAGGCAGAGGCAATGCTGCATCTGCAAAACCAAATTGAACTGAACCTGTTATTGTGTGATCTCTAATACTTAAACTATGTTGAAATGAAGTAAATATCTTTGAAAAATTATTACCTTTGGGCAAAGTGAAAAGTGGTATTTCGAGAAATAAATTTATTACGTTACCCTCTTTTGGGAAATATGCATCATCTTCAGTATCAAATAGAGCATGGAATTTTATTGCTGAGACAGGACGATATTCTATCTCTTCTTCCATTCCTTCTGCAAAACTCCTCTGATTTTCGAATCTTACAATAGTCTCAATTATTCCGGCTTTTGATATCTTTTCTCCCAGCGAAGCAACTACTCCATAACCATTAACTACCTGTCCTTCCTCTATCTTTCTTTCAAATCTATTATTAGATAATCCCTTTTTCTCAATATAATCATAAATACTACGAATATAATAATATGGATTGACACTAAAAGCTAACATTGATTTCCATATTCGAGGCATTTCCAATTTCAAATCGTATCTTTGATTTCTTATTCCACCAGCAAATCTTACATCCATACGGCCACCAAGGTCAAAAACATTTTCTTGAATAACATCTATGCTTGCTTGAAGATTTCTTTCATTATCTATCCTTACTCCTACATTTAATTTTTGAGTACCAAGTTCATCTACACTTATTTTTACGATTGTATTGCATGCTTCATCTCTGTATGATAGTACTGATACATTAGAAAAAAGTCCGCAATTCGATAAATCTTCTCTTGCTTTTAATATTTTATCCGATCTCGCCATTTCTCCTTCTTTAAAGCCAAGTTCCCGTAGAACTATATAATCATTTATAGTTTTGTTTCCTTCTATTATAATTTTAGTAATCATTCCTTCGTCAATTTCGATTATTAATAAAGAATCCGATTCAGAAAAAATTACATTGCTGATTATTGCACAAGCCATTCCAATTTGTCTAAAATACTTCATTATATTTGAATAAATCTCCTTTTGAGTTTTATCACTATACCTTTTATTAACATATCGGGCAATAAAATCCTCTTCCAAGTCCTTAAATTCTATGTTATTTATTGATTTGATAGTAATAGTCTTTATTACAGGTTTCAAACTTGTTTTTATCTCATTATTGTGAATATTATAAATTAAATAATGCAGTGAGTCATTTTCTTTCATTATTTGAAAAAAAGAGGGAACGATATCAGGATTCTCTGAAAAATCAAAATCAGGTTTTTGCTCAATTATTGCTCTTTTTATGCTAGTTAAAAATAACTCATCTACTCTTTTTTTTATTAAAGGCATCACATTTTGCCCTGCTTGACGACCTCTATCCAACAAAAAATCAATATCGGAAAAATCTGTATTCTCATAATTACTAATTTCAGGATTTATTACAAAATCAGCCATCTCAATATTTTTTTTATAATATTCTTTCATTAAAACTGATATTGTTTGGTCAACGATATTTATAGGGTTATCAAGATTTTCAAAACTAAATAGAGGCGAAACTGTGTTTACCACAATTATTATATCAGGGGAAAACTCTTTTGCCTGAACAACAGGAATATTTGCCTTTAATCCCCCATCAACTAAGACCATAGAATCAACTCTTACAGGAGTATATCTTAAGGGTATCGAAGAGCTTGCCCGTATTGCTCCGACTAAATCACCTTTTTTCAAAGAAATTGTATTTCCACTGACTATATCTGTGCTTATCGCCCTAAATTTGCAAAACAAACTATCAAAATCGTTTGAACGATAAGGAGCATTCAAGATTAACTCCTCTAAAAATTCATTTAAACGAGAACCAAAAGATATCCCTTGAGGCATTATTAATCTGAAATTAGTAAAGCGAAGAGTTAGAATACTCCTGTCAGTAATTTCCTTTTGATCGATAAGCATGCTTTGACGTTTTTTGTCGCTTTGAAAGGCAAAAATCCTCTCCCAATCTGCCCTTTTAACAATATTTATCAATTCATTTGGCTTATATCCAGAGGAATATAGCCCGCCAACAATGCTACCAATACTTGTTCCAACAATATAGTCTATCTTTATACCAGCTTTTTCAAATTCTTCGAGAACGCCAATTTGTGCTATGCCTCTTGCCCCGCCTCCACTCAAGACCAACGCTATTTTTGGACGATAAAACTCCGGGCTTTCTATTGTTATTTGCTCATTTGAAAAGGAATTATGACATAACATTAGTGTTAATATTAATATTCTCAATATTATTTTAATATTTTGCCATGTAATCATATTTTGTCTAAAAATGTATTAAAACCTTAAAATGATTTTTTAATTAATTTATTTATTTTTAAAAAGTCTTTTCTGCATCAGCTTCCGAACCTCCGAAAGCGTCGGGAGGTTCTTCAAATCCGAAGGCAAGATTTTCAAAACGGGCGAAATCTTTCTTGAATGCAAGTCGAGCAGTGCCTATTGGCCCGTTTCTTTGCTTTCCAACAATAATTTCTGCAGTTCCTTCTGTTTGCATACCATCTTCATAGTTTTTAATACTATAAAACTCAGGCCTGTTCACAAACATAACAACGTCAGCGTCTTGCTCGATACTACCAGATTCCCTCAAATCTGATAATAAAGGTCTTTTGTCGCCGCGAGATTCAACGGAACGGTTCAACTGAGCAAGAGCAACGATTGGAATATCAAGTTCCTTAGCCACTTGCTTTAGCGAAGATGAAATAATAGAGATTTCTCTTTCTCTTGATTCAGCTTTTGGCGATGAGACTAATTGCAAATAATCGAGGAACACAACTTTTATGTCGTATTCGGCTTTCAAGCGGCGGCATTTAGAGCGAAATTCCATCATTGTGAGCGTGGGACTGTCGTCGATAATCATCGGTGAAAGGTAAATATTATCCAAATTGCTAATAATTTTTTTCATGTGTTTGTCTGTGATATTTCCAGTTCTTATATCGTGAGCATTAATCTCGGCTTCGTTGCTAATAAGACGCATTGCAAGCGAAACGGCAGACATTTCAATCGAAAAAAATGCGACATACTGCTTTTCATCGACAGCTATATTGCGAGCAATTGAAAGCGCCAGAGCGGTCTTCCCCATTGATGGTCTTCCTGCAAGAATAATTAGATCAGAGTTCTGCAAACCGCCCAAGATTTCGTCTAACTTACGATAACCTGTTGGAATTCCTGTCATCGCTTTATAATCTCTTTCAGCAATTTGTTGCAATAAACCAACTGCCTTTTCTGTTACTTTTTTAATAGTGCTGTATCCACGCTGATATCTTTTGTCTGCTATTCGAAAAATCGCTTGCTCGGCAGCATCAATTTCTTCCAAAGCATCGGTAGCATCGTCATAGCTCCTATCGAGGATTTGTCCTGCTGTTTCTATTAGTTTTCTTTTTAAAGCTCGCTCTTGCACTATCTTGGCATAATAATCAACATTGGCGGCGGTTGGGGTTCGAGCATCAATTTCAGTTAAATAATATGTTCCACCGACGGCATCGAGCAGTTTGTTGCGATATAACTCTTCGCTCAGAGTAACAATGTCGATAGTAATGTTTTTATCGAACATCGAGATGATTGTTTTAAACAAAGTGCGGTGTCTGGCATCGTAAAAACTCTCTTCATCGAGACTTTCAAGCACCTTAGAAATAGCCTTATTGTCCATCATTAAAGCACCGAGGACAGCTATCTCGGCATCTTCGGAATGAGGAGGCACTCTGCTGCCAAGCACTTCGAGTGTTACATTTTTACGAAATTCGGAAGCTTGAGCTTGTTTTTGCTTGCCAGAAATGTATTCAACACTATCTTGACTATCAATTTTGGTTTCTTTTATCATTTTCCTTACAATCAACTATTAAAATAAGAAATTGTAAAAATAACTTATTCGTAATAATTTTCAGAAAAAAATAATCTACATAATCTCAACAGCGATTGTGGAAAATTTTGTGGAAAACTTCTCAAACATCGATAAATTCAGCGGTTTAATTGTTGATAATTGTTAATTTTTTGAATGAATACAAAAGAAAAATTTTTTTATACTAAAAAAAATAGCTAATAAATAAAAAATTTTTGTTTAATTTAATAATTCTTTAAATTGTAATTACGTTTAGTATAAGTTTTAGTATTAATTGGGAAAAAAAAATGGGTTTTTCAACAGTACCAGAAATGTTCCTTTCTGTTTGCGAACGCTCTGCCAACCAAAAACCGGCAATTCTTCACAAAAAAGACGGTCAATATGTAGGAATAAAACATCAGGAATTGCTCGAAATGGCGGCTCGGCTTACAGTTGCTTTTATTGATTTAGGCATTCATTCAGGCGATAGAGTTGGTATTATTTCAGAAAATCGATTAGAGTGGATGATCGTCGATTTTGCCTTGACTTCTTTAGGTGCCATTAATGTGCCTGTCTTCCCCACACTAACATCAAAACAATTAGAATTTGTTTTCAACGATTGCGAAGCGTCTGTAATTGTTGTCTCTAACGACTTTCAATTAAAAAAACTTCTCGAAGTCAAGGACAACATCCCTTCCATAAGGCATATTATAGTGTTAAACGATAAGTATGACTCTGAACTGATTATGGTCAAGTCTTATTCGTCGCTGATGAAAAGAAGCGAAGAGCTTAAATCGCTGGAAGATTGTATTAGAATTTTTAAGAAATATGCAAAAAAAGTTAATTCAGGTGACCTTTTAACAATTATTTACACTAGCGGCACAACGGGCAATCCCAAGGGTGTGATGCTCTCTCACAATAATATCATTTCTAATGTTATTGCATGTTATAATATAATTCATTTCGATGAAAACGATACATTGCTTTCATTTCTTCCATGGTGTCATTCTTATGAACGTACAACGGGTTATTACGCATTTTTCTCAGTCGGTGCTACTGTGGCTATCGCCGAAGCAATAGAAACAGTTGGAACTAATATTCTGGAAGTTAAACCGACGATAATGACTACTGTCCCTAGATTGTTAGAGACAATAAAAAAGAAAATATATCATAATATCGAAAGAGAAAAACCCGTAAAGCAAAAGATATTTCATTGGGCTGTCGCTGTCGGCAAATCATATATAAAACACAAAATTGCAGGAAAAGAACCTATCGCCTTAAAATTGCAATATAATATTGCAGATAAACTCGTATTTTCCAAGATACGAGAAAAAACCGGAGGGCGACTTAAAAAATTTGTCTCCGGTGGAGCAGCTCTTTCCCCCGATGTTGCCGAGTTTTTTCTTGCTGCCGGTGTAATGATAATAGAGGGATATGGGCTTACTGAGGCTTCGCCTGTTGTTGCAGTTACTCGCGAAAACAATTTTGAAATTGGTACAATTGGTCTCCCCCTTGATGGCGTGGAAGTCAGAATTGCTGAAGATGGAGAATTGCTCGTAAGAGGGCCTAATGTTATGGTTGGCTATTGGAACGACCCTCTATCCACTGAAAAAGCAATCGATAAAGATGGCTGGCTTTACACCGGAGATGTAGGTATTTTCACAGAAAAAAACAATATTAAAATTACAGATAGAAAAAAAGATATCATCGTAACGAGTGGAGGTAAAAATGTTGCTCCACAGCCCATTGAGAACATTTTAAGCGCTAGCGCTTTTGTCGAGCATGTGCTGCTAATCGGTGACAGGAGAGAATTCTGTACTGCTCTTATTACTCCAAATTTCGAGCATCTTAAGTCGATAGCTGAATTATTTGAAATTGAATATGAAAATGAAACTCAGCTAATTTCTAATCCCAAAATAATCCAAGCAATAAAACTCGATTTGGATAGATTACAAAAAGATCTTGCCAAATACGAGCGCGTCCGCAAATTCAAGCTTTTATCACAACCTTTTTCAGTGGAAAACGGCGAACTTACTCCAAAGATGAGCATTCGCAGGCATGTTGTTGAAAGAAAGTACAATTACTTAATTGAAGAAATGTATAATTTGAGTTAACATAATACTTTTTTTTCAATATAATCAATAAAATTTAAAAATATAAATGAGAGATTTTCCAAAAATAGTGGGAGTTCTGAACATAACTCCTGATTCTTTTTCTGACGGTGGGTGTTTCCTTGATACAACAATAGCAGTAGAACAGGGCATTTCCCTGCATAATGGCGGTGCTGATATTATTGATATTGGTGGAGAATCGACGAAACCTGGTTCCAATTCTGTTAGCGAACAACAAGAGCTTGATCGCGTAATTCCAGTCATCCACAAACTAAAATCGATAATTCCTGAGCTGCTAATATCCATAGATACATCAAAATACAATGTTGCTCTCGAAGCAGTTAAACAGGGGGCAAAAATGATCAACGACATTAGCGCTCTCGACAACGATTCGAGGCTCGCAGGCTTAGCCGCCGATTGGAATATCCCATTAGTGCTAATGCACAAACAAGGCACTCCTAAAGAAATGCAGAATAATCCTCAATACATCAATGTCGTGGAAGATATTTATAATGAATTAAAACGAAAAATCGAAATAGCAAAGAACTATGGTGTTACAACTATCATAGCAGACCCGGGCATCGGTTTTGGAAAAACTTATGAACATAACATAGAGGTTTTAAAGAATATCGATATTTTTTCCAATTTAGATGTACCGATAATGCTTGGCATATCGAGAAAAGCATTTCTGGGACATCTAACCGGAATAGAAAAACCACAAGAACGGGACATTGCTACTGCACTTCTCCACGCTTTACTTCTAAGCAAAAAAATTGATTTCATTCGCGTACACAATGTGAAGTTGATTTCCTTGTTAAAAACACTCTTTTCCGCACTAAAATAAAAAAAACGCAAAATTATTACAAATTCTAGTTGCATTTCTTCTTTGTTTGTCTTATATTCAAATAATTATTTTTGTTAATTATTGAATGCTTTTTGGAGGACGACATGAAAAAATTTAAAAGTATTTTTATTTCTTTTATTCTTATCATTTTATCAAGCTCACTTGCTTTTAGCGCAAATTTAAACATTTTTTCCGACCTTGCTTCCAAACAAGAACCTGTTAAAGAAGAAAAAAAGAAATATGAGTGGGAAAGTGAGGAGGAAAAGAGTCAAACAGGTGAACAACAGGAACAAAAGAAAAAATATGAATGGGAGGGTAAAGAAGATGAAAAGAAAGTCGATCCCAAGATGATTTATTTTAAAGATAAATACGAGATTTCTTTCCAAAAACCATTTGAAGTTGTTTGGAATGCAGTCAAAGAAGCCATTGGACAATGTAACTGTATGATAGACCGCGAATCTTACAAACAAACTGATGAAGGTCTTTATCAAGGGAGGATCCGCTCAGATATTTGCATTATTTATGATGGTAGGGACTCCGCAGATGTTTATTTAAAACGATATAGTGTGAAAATGCCTTTTATCGCTGGAGCCGTTTGGGATAATGCCCGCTATCAATACAGATTTATTGTTGACGAATTGCCCGAAGGTAGCGTTATTGTTAAGCTTAAAGGCGAAATTAGCGGCTTTGAAGGCTATATTACATCGCATGTTCACTTCTGGGATATAGCAAAAGGCGAAATTTCAACTGGTTACATTGAAGCAAAAATGCTGGAAAGAATTGCTGCTATAGTAAACAAATAATAATCCTATTTAATATTTGATGGATCCCAGGCTACCCGATAGTTTTCGTTGAAAGTAGCAAGCAAGACCATATCTTCTTTGCTAATTTCGAAATCGAATACGTCTGCATTTTGCTTGATGCGCTCGAAATGAACTGATTTGGGTAAAACTACTGTTCCGGCCTGCAAAGCCCAGCGTATAAGTATCTGTGCAGGAGTTTTACCATATTTTTCAGCAGTTTTGACTAATTTCGGATCTTTGAGCCTTTTACCCCTTGTCAACGGAGTATATGATTCAAGGATAATTCCATTTTTCGAACAAAAATCTAGAAGTTCTTTTTGATACAAGTAAACGCTAAATTCGACCTGGTTTACAGCAGGCACAATTGGAGTCCTGGCTAGCAGCTCTTCAAGATGTCTTATGGTGTAATTACTGACTCCTATGGCTTTGGCACCACCACTTTGATAAATCCTTTCCAAAGCGCGCCACGAATCATGCCTAATGCCTTCAACAGGCCAATGAATTAGATATAAATCGACGTAATCGAGCTTGAGCTTAGCCAAACTCTTATCGAAAGCCTTTAAAGCAGAGTCATAACCCTGATCTTTATTCCACAACTTGGTTGTAATAAAAACCTCTTCTCTTTTAATAGCGCTGCTCCGCACAGATTCTCCGACATCATGCTCGTTTTGATAAAACGCTGCAGTATCAATATGCCTGTAGCCAATTTCCAGGGCATAATCACAGGCTTTTCGTGTTTCTTCGCCTGGTTCGCTAAGATAGACTCCCAGCCCAAGAAGTGGTATCTTTTTACCAGTGTTTAGTTTTGTTGTTGATTGAATATCCATAGCTTGTACTCAAAAAGTATATTTTAAACAAAAACGATTATTGTGTAAACGAGTTAAGTCAATTATTTTTAAGATGTTTATTTAAATAACGACACGTTTTGCATAATGGCAAACAACATAAAAATGCCAATGATAAAAATAAAAGTAGAAAGATAAGAAGGTGCTTTCTTGCCCTTCGATTTCACACGTGCATCTGTTGAAAAATGCCGTTCTGCCCATTTAGCTAATTTAACAAAAGGCAAGCCAATTAAAAGATAAATTATAGCAACTAATATTCCGGTACCAAAGAAGTCGTAATATGTGGAAGCAAGTTGATTATATGTCTTGGTTAACTCGACCATGGCAATAACCGAGACAAGCGAAGAATCTTTTAATAAGGAGATAAAATCATTTGTTATTGGAGGTATAACAATTCGAATTGCTTGTGGTAAAATAACATTTTTTAATGCCTGAGCTTTTGTCATACCTAATGAAATCGCTGCCTCCATTTGACCTTTTGGTACAGCCAATAAGCCAGCTCGATAATTCTCAGCTTCATAAGCAGCATAATTTAAACCTAAACCAATAATAGCAGCAACAAATTCATTAAGCTTAATTCCAATAGTAGTAGGTAATGCATAATAAATAAATAATAGTTGTATTAATAAGGGAGTACCTCGAATAATTTCAACAAAACCCGTAGCTAGCAATGCGAAGGGAGCAGGAGTGTACATTCTCACAATAGCGATAAACAAGCCGAAAACTATGGCTAAGAGCATTGCAAGCAGCGATATTTCAAGCGTTATTACAGTAGCTTTGCCCAAGACAGGCAAGAAGCTGAGATAAAGATTTAGCAAGTAATTAAAATCATGCTTGCCACTCATAGACTCGATGAAATCTTGA
>CAYVTD010000056.1:0-13727 GCA_964454445.1 uncultured Hyphomicrobiales bacterium | reverse complement strand
ATGCAGACCGAAATCGATAGTATCTTTTTCCAAGCGGAGCTTGTTGCCGCTTGCCATGCCGATTATTTCAATAGTATCTCTGTCAATGCAAGAACCGTTTATTTCCAGTGATTCAGCAAAAAGAGAATCTTTAAATTCTCCAACATCCACTGGAGTGAATGTCAGAGTAATTGTTATACTTTCACCGGGTAATAGTAAAAGTGGAAGCGCAGGATCGATATTTGTTATCTGAAATGGAGTATCTGGAGTATTGATTTTCTGTATATATGCTGGTTGATCACCGATATTTTCCAGGAAAACATCAATTGTTTTTTTATCTCCGAGCATTACTGTGCCAAAATTGCCAGAACTTGTGAACTTAATATCGGTTGTTACAAAATTTGCTTTCAAGACCAATGTATCGAATGCCATTGGACATTCTTCCGAGCTTAACAGCAAAGTAGCAAAATGTTCGCCAAGCTCGCTTCCAAAAATACTGACTTTTACTAGCGAAGTATCATCGCTGGTAACAGTGCCAATAAGAACCTCTTTAGGATTAACTAGAAAAAGAGAGTTTCCAAGCTGAGTGATTATTGATTTTATGTTAATTTCAGATAAATTCTTTATTATAAATGATGAATCCAACTGGGAATTGATACAATATGTGCCTAAATCAATTGTATCAATTTTGTTAAAATGTAAATCTTGAAATTCAAGATCGATTTTTTTGACATAAACAGAAAATGTAAATTTCCATGGCTTTTTACCAGAAAGGGAATCATTATGATCAATAATCAAAGTATCTGTCTGCAAACCATACACACCGGGAAGATTATCATATCTAATATAAACCGTTGTAGTATCGCCTTCCATCACATCTGTATCGACATTGGGGGCAACAATTGAAAAGCCCGGGATTTTATTTTTAAATTCGGCAGTGGACATCATAAGATTTAAAATATCGTTGCCTTTGTTGCAGATACGAAATGAATCCAAAACAAAATCGCCCGGACATGAAGTTATTGTGTCGGTCTTTACAGTATCTCCGCAGATAATTGGGCGCATATCGATGAGGAAGAAATTTGCAGCTGCTTGAGACATAACATATTTTGGCTCGACATTGTAAAGTTTTTTGCTTGGGTTGGCTATTTCTTCAATAGCTGTGAAATAAAAGACTGTGTCGGGTGCGGGCAAGGAAACATCGACATAAACAACACCGTCGTTATCTGTATCGAGCCCTTCGTTGCCTTCAGTCCATTGTCCGTTGTGTGGTTTAATAAAAGTCCTCAATTTGTAGAAGCCGGGTCTTGCTGTTATCCTCAATTTAAAATTTCTTTTTACAAAATGATTTGTATCCGAGCTTAGGCCCTGATAATTATTAACTGCTGCGGAGTTTTGAATCTCAATTTGGGTGATTTGGCTTGGTAGAGGGATATCGTATCTTGCCCTGCCAGCGCCGCCTAGCTTTCCAGTAGCACCGCCATCGAGAAGTATTTTTATTGAGCTAACATCGATTTTAGCTTGCAAACTAGCGCTGCCACCCGATCCGCCGCCACCATTTGCATTGCTATAATTACTTTTTCCGCCTGAGCCACCTTTGGCAGACAGGATAATGTTTTTAATTGATGGTGCAAAAATATCGATAGCACCACCTCCACCACCTCCACTACCTGACATTCTGCCCGGTGAGCCGGAAGGATTGCCACTTGCCCCCCCTGAACCTCCATAAAAAGGAACAATATAAATGTTTCCATGCATTTTTCCTGCATTCTTTGGAGTGGAATTGCCTCCATCACTTGCATTGCCGCCACCGGCACCATCGCTGCTTTGTTGTCCCCCACTTCCGCCGCCATAGCCACCGTCAGGATCGCAAGAATTACCTCCGTTGCAACCATATCCGGAAAAACCGAAAGGATGCCCAGTACCGCCTCCAGCTGACTCATACCATTCTGGATAAGATGGGAGTACTCCGTTCAAGCTTTTACCGTCGGCACCTGTGCCTGTACCTAAGCTTTTAAATTTGTCATTATTACCAAGTGAGCTGTAATTCCTTCCGCCGGGTCCACCACTTGTGAAGCCATTGCCTCCGTCGTCTCCAATTTCATTATCAAAAGGGCTTGTCCCATCGTAAAATCTGCCTCCTCCGCCTCCACCACCGGGACCGCCGTGGCGAATGACGCCATCAACAATAATTTTTGTATTTGCTGAACCGTGGATATTTCCTTTCGATAGTAAAAAGAAAGGCAAATAACCTTGATTTCCATCGGAATTCGGGTCAACGTCATCAGTTGAAACTGAGAAATCACCATCTGGAAGAATAAGCGAATCTACGAGCATTGCGCCACGCCGCGAGCGCTTGCCGAGTGTTGTAGCGTTGCCAATTACTCTGTCGGGAATACTTCTGACATCGCCAAGCTTCATTGGTTTTACTATGTAAAAAGTATCAACGTTTGAAAGAGAGGCGCCTCGTTGGACACGGATAGGTATTTTGAATTGTGGATCGAGCTTTTGCCAATCGTCAGAGTTTGGATTAACACCAGAATGGACAAATACTTGTGTCGAAATCATTCGTCCATCCCAACTTAAAACAAGAGGACCGAAGCTTATTTTTGCGGAGTCTTCAGGATTTACAAAAATTATGCGAACTTCAGAATCTTGATTGTTTAGATAGAAACCATCGGAGCCGAAATTGCCACTTCGGTTGTAAAGCCCTATGAACTCAACATAAGTATTCATTCCTGGAGTGCCAATATCTGGAATTATATATGAAATAACCGGTTGAGAATAAAGGGAATTGAACGATATTAACAAAGTAATAATCAGAATGATTTTTTTCATTTTTAGCCCTGTTAAAATTTTCTAATTCATATAATTAAAATGTTTATCAACTATTAAAACCAATTTATTAATAAACAATTATATAATGAAAATATTTTAGATAAAAACATATCAAAAAAGATAATTAATTCTTTTTTCTTATAGTTATTACTTTTTTTTTGCTAAAAAGGGGGACACCATTGCATTATTCTCGATTACAAGTGAAGATAGTGTGTTTTGGCAGTTTTTGCAATGTAAAACTCAATAAAAAAGCCCTGTGGAAAACCGCAGGGCTTAAAAAAATATTGAAGTTTCAATTACATTGACTCAATCATTTCTTGAATTATTATGTTAATGCCTTTAACAACTTTAGTTTTCCCGACGATACCAATTTTTTCGCTACCGGCATATTTAGCAAGAAGAGAGCCTGCATAAGTGCCATCGGCATTGTAAACGAAATAAACTTTGTTACCAGAAAGAAAAACAATAGGTTGTCCCTTGTCTGCCAGAGCAATTGCTTCAGCTCTGCTAACTATGCCGCTGCCGCCGGTTACGAGCGAGTTTAAGCTGACTGCTCTTCCTTGCAAGGGGGCACCAGCTTTTTGTGTTGCAGGTTCTGCACTAGCTACCTCTTTTGTGTTAGCATCTTTCAGGCCTTTTGTGTTGGCGGCAATATCCTCTGTTTTTGCCGGCTCCTGAGTAGTTTCAGCGGGAGTTGTTTCAGCAACTTGGGCTTGTGGTTGTTCGGCTATTGCGGCTGGTTGTTCGGTAACAGCTTGGTCTTTTGGTTGTTGGGCTTCTTTTTTACCGGCTTCCTCGCAGTTTAGCACAGCAATCATTAACAAAGATACATAAGCGGCTACGATTAGAAATTTTTTCATAAATATACTCCGATTTATTAATGAACCACTATTTTATTTTTCCAATTCTTGCATAAGGAACATCAGCGACCATCTGATAGGACACCACAAGCTCGATATAACGATTATCAGGCTGTCCCATTAAAAAAGCGTCATTGAGATATTTAATGAAAACTTTTGCATAATGCCACTTGTCTTCTCCAGAGGCTTTCTTACGAACGACTAGCACGATGTTTTGGTTATACTTTGTTAAATCAATTAGTTGCTCTTTAAATGAGCCTGCGCTTAATGCCTGAGAATCATAAACCTCGTCGAGCGAATTGTAACCTGTTAAAACATTATCACTAATTTCTACAATATTAACAGGGTTAGTTCCGAAATTATAAGTAAGCAATTTAGCAGAGCCAAAAACCAATTTACCAGTTGTATAAAGTCCTAAATCCCATTCGGCACCATTGGCAACTTTTTTGATTACTGGACCTTCGTTGTCTGCATCATAAAGTAGCAATCCACTACCAAAACTTGATGCGGTTTCGTAAACTCTTATCGGGTTGGCAAAATTTGGGGCTGATTCTGTGAAGCGGCTTGCAGGTGACCATTTAATAGAAACCGCTGCGCTTTTTTCGCCTTCTGTCGATACTGAGGAAACCTCGAATGTATAAACTGTGCCTTCGTCTAAACCAGTTAATTCATAAGTATTGCTCTGTTTGTCTTTGCTTACGGGGGCAAGAGGACCGCCTCCGGTAACAACGATTTCGTATTCTTTGAATTTTGGATTATCTACGTCAGCAGAATGAGTCCATTTGATACGGATTGTTTGGTTGTCTAAGCTTGTAGCCATCAATCCCGAAGGAGCTACGGGTTTAAATACATCTGGCTCTGGCTCGGTTGTTGTTTCATCGCAAGATACCAAAAGAAATGCTGACACAGCCAGCATTGCAAAGAAAATTTTCCATTTTGTAAGTTTCATTATAAAAGCCTCCTGTTAGTAAAAAAAAAGAACAATTTGGATATTTTTAATGCTTTAACGTTTATTAACGAAACATGTTTTAATTTATTTAATTTTATTTACATTTTTGAAGGATTAACATTTATTATTAATTTATTTATTTAATTTTAATCAATTTCAAAATTGTTTATGAGTGAACATAATTGCATGGTTTGCGGTTCTGATAAAATCAAGCATTTTTCTCTTGCTGGCTGGAATTTTTTTTCTTGTGGTGAGTGCAAGATTACATATTTGAAAGCGATACCTTCCGATAAGCAGGTAAATGAGTTCTATCAGACTAACTATAAAATAACATCAGATTATTATATAGAGACAGAATACAGGCGAATCTTTCGAATTCCCGAGCAAATATATCTGATTAAGGAGATATCTACCCTGAAAGATAAACCGGCTAAATTGCTTGACATAGGTTGCGACAAAGGTTATTTTCTCGATGAAGCTCGCAGATATGGTTACGATGTTGTTGGCGTTGAACCCTCTGTTGCTGCCCGGCAGTATTGTGAAAATTTAAAGATTGATTGTTATGCCGAATTAAGCGAAATAAAAGAGAAGCAGGATATTGCAGTGATGTGGCATTCGCTCGAGCATCATATTAATCCCCAAAAAACCTTGAAGGAAGTAAATGAAAAACTAAATGAAAATGGACTAATTTTTATTAGAGTACCTGATTTTCAATGTATTTATCGAAAAATTTTTGGAAAAAAGTGGATTTGGTTCCAACCCGACAGGCATTATTGGCATTTTTCCAAGGATAGTATTAGTATTTTATTGCAGAATTCAGGTTTTGACTTGATAAAGGTGCAAAGCCGCAAGCCGAATAATCGCATAACCAAAAAGATGAACAATGTTTCTAAGCTGACTTTCAAAAAGAATTTCGCTTTTAAACAATCATTGAAAAAAAGATTCGGAAGGATCTACGAGGACCTCACTGGAATTGAGGTCTTCGCAGTTGGTAGAAAGAAAAGTTAATGATATCAAAGAGCGCGGAAATGCTTCATAAATTGACCGCGTTCGTAAGCAGCTGGGTCTCTGCTCTTGTCTTGGCTCATATTGCCACGGAAATCTTCGATTTCGTCGAAATTATTATCATCCATCCAAATCTCAAGTTCTTTGAGAATAGTCTGGATGTGATCTGTACCATTTTTATATAAAGTAGAAACAACTTGAACAGCATTGGCGCCTGCAAGGAGTTGCTTGATCATAGCCGAGCCATCGTGCACGCCGGTCGAAGCAGCAAGATTGCAAGAAACACGATTTGCCATGATAGCTATCCAACGCAGGGAAATAGATAAATCATTTGGGCCGCTAAGTACATTCGAGGGAATCACTTTCATATTATCTATATCGAAATCGGGGCTGAAAAACCGGTTGAACAGCACAATACCATCAATCCCGGTTTCAGAGAGACGCTGAATCATTGTGCCAAGATTTGAAAAATAATAGCTTATTTTCAGGGCTATCGGCAGTTTTATCTCTTTTTTTATGTTTTCTATGATATCGAAGTATATTTTTTCATTGTCAGAGCTAGAACGGTTAAAATCTGAAGGTAAGATAAAAGCGTTCAACTCTAATGCGTCGGCGCCTGCCTGCTCGATTCTTTTTGCAAATACTGTCCATTCGCCGGAAGATACGCAATTTACGCTAGCAATTATCGGTATTTCTAAACGTTTTTTACCTTCGGATATAACATTGAGATACTTGGTTACACTATCCTCAATATTGTCGTAATCGAAAAAGTCGAATATTTCGGGATAAACTGTCCTTGGCATGAGCATTTCCTCTTTTTGTTTTTTTAACTCAAGGAGTATTTCTTCTTCAAAAAGTGATTTTAAAACGACGGCGCCAGCGCCGTTTCTTTCGAGCTCTTGAATGCCTTCGAGCGTTTCTGTCAAGCCAGAACTACCAACAATTAATGGATTTTTCAGCTTTAGTCCCAAGTAATTTGTGCTAAGGTTTGCCATAATTATTCTCAATTATTGATGATACATATTTTGGTAAACTAAAAAACTTATTGAAAATAAACGAAAATGTTTTGCTTTTAACTTATTAATAATTTAAATTGCAAACATAATAAATTATTTGATAAAAGAAGTCCTAGAACAAAAGCTAATGCTATAAAATATTTCTAAAAGATAATATTCTTTAACTATTTATATAAAAAAAACTTCAACCGAGAATAATGACAATACCGAAAAGGATCATACATTTAAAAACAATAATTTCAAAGGAGAGCAATCAATGAACAAAGCAGTTATTATGGCAGGTGGCTTCGGCACACGTTTGCGCCCCTTGACCACGAGCATTCCCAAGCCGATGGTCCCGATTTTAAATATCCCGATGATGGAGCACATCGTCGATTTGCTTAAAAAGCATCAGATTACTGACATTGTGTCCTTGCTTTATTTTCAACCAGATGTGATAACTTCCCATTTCGAAGATGGTTCGAAATATGGTATTAAAATGAATTATGTGATGGCTCAAGCAGATTATGGCACTGCTGGTGCCGTAAAGAATGGATACGAACAACTCGATTCCCGGTTTATTATCATTAGTGGCGATGTTTTGACAGATTTTGACCTCACAAAAGCAATCGACTTCCATAAAGAAAAAGGTGCTCAGGCAACAATATTGCTTACACGCGTAACAAAGCCATTGCATTATGGTATCGTGATGACAGACATTGAAGGCAAAATCATTCGTTTTTTGGAAAAACCCTCCTGGGGGCAAGTCTTTTCAGACACTATTAATACGGGAATTTACATTTTGGAGCCGGAAATGCTCGATCTTATACCTTTACGCCAGGAATTCGACTTTAGCAAAGATCTTTTCCCGGAAATGCTCCGACAAAAATTGCCTCTTTATGGTTATATCTCCGATGGATATTGGCGCGATGTGGGCAATCTCAACGAATACCAGAATGGGCAACACGACGCCCTTAGGAATACTGTAAAAGTAAATTCGACCGGTATTAAAAAAGATGATTCATTAATCGGAGAAGGCTGCAGGATAGCTCCCACTGTGAAACTTAAAGGAAGAAACATCATTGGAAAAAATGTTGAAATCGGCGAACATTCAGTACTTGCTGAGTGCGTTATCGGCGATAATTGCAAAATAGGGATGGGTGCCGATTTGCTACGCACGACGATATGGGCAGATTCTGAAATAGGCGATTTTACAGATTTAACCGATGATGTGATTTGCTCGAATGTAAAAATCGGTGCTAATGCCACCATAGAAGAAAATGTATTTATTGCTGAAAAATGTATTATTGGCGCTGAAGCAAAACTAAACCCGAACATCAAGCTATGGCCCGAAAAAGTAATCGAACAGGGAGCTGTGCTTTCACATTCCCTAGTACAGGAAGAACGCTGGCTCAACGAGCTTTTCACAGGCAGCCGGATCTCTGGACTTACTAACTTTGACATCGATCCTGAGTTTGGAACGAAACTCGGTATGGCAATAGGTATGACTTTTGGCGCGGGCAACTCGGTGCTTGTTAGTCGCGATTCTAACCGTGTTTCGCGAATAATAAAGCGCTCCATAGCTGTCGGGTTAGCATCTGTCGGTTTAAACATTAATGATTTGCAAGCCACCTCAATTCCACAAACAAGGCTGGAAATTCTTAGTAGTGCTCGATATGCTGGCGGTTTCCACGTGAGAAAATCTCCACGCTACCCAAATAAGACAGACATCATCATTTTCAACGAAGAAGGTAGAGACATAGGCATTGAAAGAACAAAGAAAGTCGAGCGATATTTCTTCGGTGAAGATATAAGACGAGCTATTCCGGATAAGGTGGGCTACATCCGCTATCCAGAACGTTCGAAAGAAATATATATCGACAGATTTACTGATTCTATTAATGCAGAGATTATTAGATACCGGAAATTTAAAATATTGATGGATTATTCTTATGGTCTTGCCGCGGTGGTTTTCCCTGGTATTCTCGGTAATATGGGCGTACAAGCGATTTCTATGCATGATTATGTCGATCCAAGCATGTTCAAATTCGACTTGGAAGTAGCAGATGAAGGTAGCGAAGAAATGGCAACTATCATGCGTTCTCTTGGTTATGAAATTGGTTTTAGAATGGAAACTGGCGCCGAAAAAATTTCTTTGATAGACGAGCGCGGCGTTTGGTTCCATCCGATGCGCTTGCTTACTATTGTTACAAAGCTATTCCTTGAAGTTAACAAGAAAAGGGGAAAATATAAAATTGCTGTATCTATCGTTGCCTCCGAAGAAATCGAGCAGATTGCAGAAGAATATGATATAGATGTAATAAGGGTCCAAAATTCACATTCCGCGATGATGGAGGCAACCCGCGATCCAGAAGTATTGTTTGTTGGTGGTGTATGGGGAGGCTTCATTTTCAGCGAATTTTTATTTGCTTCAGATGCAATGTACACAGCAGGAAAAATTCTTGAAATGCTTGCTATTACTGGCTGGAAACTACCGGAACTCGATGAAGCATTGCCTCGCAGATATCAGTATAGCATTAATCTAGAATGTCCAAAAGAGATGAAAGGCACCGTAATGAGGCGAGCAATGGAACATTCTGCAGAAATGAAACGCGAATTGGTTGAAGGGGTGAAAATTTTCTCCAGCGGCGATTCGGTGCTTCTCATTCCTGAAATGGAGAATGATGCTTTCACAATCATTGGCGAAAGCGATGAATACGATGCCGCTGTTAAACTTGCTAAAAAGTATCATTCCATTGCTTCTCAATGGCGCGATGATGTGTAGAGAACATAAGGAAAATGGAGAGATGTAATTAATTAAATATCTCAATTTTTATTTTTCCTTTGGTTAATTCATAAATAACTCTTAATTTTTAGTAAGTTTATTGTATTAAATAAATTATGAGGAGAATGAAATGAGCAAGACAATCTCCAAGGTTATAGTTTTATTGTTTATTGCCGCAATTCAGCTTTTTTCGCAAAAAACAGCTGTTATTATCGGACATGAATGTGTTAATTTAGAACAAATTCCAGACTATTGGCTCGAAAAATCGAAAGCCGATTTGTTTATTGGTTATGGACATACTTCGCACGGAAGTCAGATAACCTCAGGAATGTCGGCTATCAATGCTTATTTTAATGATGGTAAATATGCTTGGAGTTATTCCGGTGCAAATAATTCCCTTCATTTATTTGAAGGTACTAGTTACGACGATGGCTACCTTGCCCTCGACTGCGGCTACTCGGGTTGGGACGATAAAACACGTCGATATCTTGATGATAGGCCAGATTGCAACGTAATAATGTGGTCTTGGTGCGGACAAGTTAATGATGTTGATTTAGAAACCCATTATCTCCAGAGGATGGCAAAACTCGAAAAAGATTATCCCAATGTGCGCTTTGTTTATATGACAGGCCATCTCGAAGGAGATGGGCCTAATGGTTCGCTTTTCAAAGCAAATCAGAAAATTCGTGATTTCTGTATACAAAACAATAAAATCCTCTTTGATTTTGCAGATATTGAGAAATATAGTCCTGATTGCGATATTAATTATCAGGAATTTTTTGCTGATGATGGTTGTAACTATAACAAGCCAGGTGGCGGCAGCGGGAATTGGGCTTACGAATGGCTTGCAGCTAACCCTGACCACCTTCTTGCAAAAATTTCTCAGAAATGTAGCGATTGTGCCCACTCTGTCAGCTTAAATTGTGTGAAAAAAGGAGTTGCCGCATGGCATTTATGGGCGAGAATTGCAGGTTGGGACGGCATTGCTAGCTCTATAAAAGAAGATACGAGCATCGAAGTCAATAAAACTGCATATTGCCATCCGAACCCGACTGATGGCTTGACCGATCTACACTTCAAATCGGAAGACAAGGGCAGAATCAGAGCTATGTTTTTCGATTCCAATGGCAACAATTTGCTTAGTGTAGAGCAGGAAAAACGTTCCGATGAAATCGTTATTCCTGTGAATTTTTCATATTTTGCTACTGGAGCATATTATTTCCGAATCGAACTTGACGGCAAGTTAAAAGCAAATGGCAACCTCAGAGTAGTTAGATGAAAATATTATTATAATACATTGATCCAAATTATTTAAGATATTATTGAAGTATTTTTTGCTTATAGCTAGACTGTCTCATTAATAGTATTAGTCCAAACCGAGAAAAACAAACAAGGATGTTTGTTCTACCAAGTCCAGAAAATTCTAGTAGGTCAGACATCCTTGTCTGACTAATTTCTGTCTGACTAATTTCTGTCTGACTAATCCCTGTTTAATAAATCACAGGAAAAAAAATCAAATTTAATTTCTTTATACAAGCGATAAAATCAAATTTTCCTGAGTGTTATACGAGTATTTTATAGCTGATTTGTTGCATGCGGCTATGAATGATGATGAGTATTTTTCAGAGCATAAATCTTTTAAAGCTAATGCAATTTCTTCGGGGCTTGAAGATGGAGGTATGGCAATCCCGATTTTCTCTTCCTCAATAATTTTTTTCATTGCGGGCAAGTCGCTAGCAAGGACAGGAATCCTTGCCATAGCATATTCAAAAAGTTTGTTAGGCAAGGCAAGCTCGTAAGAGAATGAAATTGGTTCGATAAAGCACAATCCAAGATCTGCAGAGCTTGTTACTTCGTGTAATTGATTATATGGTATCTGCCCTGTGAAAAGAACCCTATCAGAAACACCAAAGACGACTGCTTCTTCTTCTATTTTTTTAATAAACGGGCCCGATCCAACGATGCAAAGCATTGCTTCTTCATAATACTTCAATGCACGAACAGTTGGCAGCAAGCCTCTCCCTTCTAAAACCACTCCCTGATATAGTATAATCTTTTTTTCTTGACTTAGATCAAACTTTTCTCGTAAAAAATTTGATTCGACAGCTTTTTTATAAGGTGGGAGATTCATTATTATGTGAAAGGGCTTGTTAGTCTTAAAATGTTTCTTTAAAAAGTCAGCATCGAGGTCGCCAGAAACTATAAATTCATCGACTTTAGCCACCCAACGCAGTTCTAACCATGTTAATACTTTTTGCTTTAAGGGGCTTGCTGCTGCAGGACCAAGGGCAGAAAAGATTTCTCTCGAATCGTATATTAGTTTTCCTTTAAATTGCTTTTTTAAAGATATAGCTATCGGCAAGGAGTATAGATCACAAGCCCAATAAGTGCTGGCTTTGACTTTAATCTTATTAGTTTGAGTTGAAAAATCGAGCCAGCGTCGCCACATTCTTTTATAATTAGATTTATTAATGGAATAAAGCAAAATTCCTTTCTTTGAAAAGTATTCTTCTTCAGAAATATCAGCGATGGCAAGGATACACACAGATTTACCGTTTTGGGCAAGCGTTTCTGCCATGTTGAGAGCTCTTGCGTCGACGCTAATTTCGTTGAAAACTATTAGGCAAGCATCGTAAGTTATGTCTGTTTCACTCATTTAAATTCATAATGATATGTTGAACGCGAGACCCCTCTTGCATGAAACCGTTCTTTGAAAGAAATCAAGCTAAGTGCTGGAGTCATTGGATCTTCAGCGGCTGTATCCTGCGAAACGCCAATGTCGAACCATTCGTAGCCATTTTCTTTCGACCAACGAACTGATTCATACATAGCCAAGAATACTGGTTTCAATTCTTTATAATTGTAATCCATCATAATATAAAAGCAAAGGGAAACCTTGCTGTTTGCCAAAAAAAGCAAGGATCCTGCTATAGGAATGTCATCTTTATAAACTAAAAACAATTTCAAATGTTCGGGCATTAACTCATAAAGGCGGATGAGGTCAGCAAGAGAATGTGTCGGTTTGACATTATGTCTTCGCTTATTGCTTTCGAGAATTGGATAAAAAGCTGCAAAATCAGTGCTTTTCTCTACCCTGATTTTCTGTTCGCGCAAAGTTTTACGGATTATACGTCTTGCTTGAGGATCAAAATAGTCGAAAAAATCATCGCTTTGCAACATATTAATAGTGTGGGAAATATAAGAATATTCGAAATCGAAGCGACGATAGAGCATGGCATATTCAATATGCTGATTATAAACTTTGTTGTAGATAATCGGTGGGGGAATCATATAGATATGTTTGAAATTGTTGCGCCTAAAGAAATCCATAACACAATCAATTAATTCCAAAGAAGTTTCAAAGGGCAGATCTTTGCTAACCACCGAGCCATAACTTGCCCCCATCGGCGACCAATAAGCATCATTATCCCCGGAAACACCACCAGGCAACACAGCTATCAATTGCCCTTTTTTTCTAAACATTAAACTATAAAAATTAAACTTGCCCTCGTGATGGTAATCTAAAAAAGCTTGCTTGTGGAACATAGTGCCGTTGTTCGATTCATCGATAAATTTGTCCCATTCATCACGATAGCATTTTTCGTACTTATGTATTTCGATTTTTGACATATTTTTTATTTACTCAATCATTCATTGTTAATAATGCAAAATAAATAAGAATTACCTGAAAAACAAACGAAGATGAATAAAGCGATTTTTATTATATTTATTATGAGAACGATAATAATTCTGGCATAAAAAACAACAAATAAAAAATTTTTTAATATAAAAATAATTTGTTAAATTGCACGTTCCAAAAGTTCATTTTAAGAAAATTTTGAAAACAATGCGCCTGTAGCTCAATTGGATAGAGTGTCTGACTACGGATCAGAAGGTTAGGGGTTCGACTCCCTTCAGGCGTACAACTTAAAAAATGCTCACCATAATAGTTCCTATTCAATAAGAAACAAATGAAATTTGTTTTGATAAAGAAAAAGTTGTTTCAGAGATAAAGGAACAGTTTAATCTTTTATCCGCAACACTAAATAATTAAGATGCTTCTGGCTGGAAGATAATTCATTTACATGAATCCTGGCTTGAAATCGAAACGGGATGATCCCTCCCCGTCCCTCCCTTGCAAACAAGGGAGGGGGATTTTATCGTTAATCTTATTTAAATCAAGGGCTTCCAAAAGTCCCCCTTGCAAACCAGGGAGGGGATTTTATCGTTAATCTTATTTAAATCAAGGGCTTCCAAAAGCCCCCCTTGCAAACCAGGGAGGGGATTTTATCGTTAATCTTATTTAAATCAAGGGC
>CAYVTD010000055.1:0-14442 GCA_964454445.1 uncultured Hyphomicrobiales bacterium | reverse complement strand
CCGGGTCTTGCGGCATTGGAATTTCATTTTTTACATTACTCATTTCTTATTATTATTTCTATCTCTGTTATTTTTAAAGAAAATTAATTTTTTTCTTGCTTATGATATCTTTATCCTAAAGGGCATTTCAATTTCCTTCCACCTAGAAGATGGCAATGGATGTGATATACTTCCTGTCCCCCATCGCTGCTGCAATTAAACACAAGCCTGTATCCTTTTTCAGAAATTCCTATTTCTTTTGCTATGTTCTTCGCCACAATAATAATTTTGCCCATCAATAATGCATCGTCGTCTTGAAGATCGTTAATTGTTGCAATTTCCTTTTTAGGAACAATCAATATATGCACAGGTGCCTGAGGAGAAATATCTTTGAAAGCTACAACTGCATCATCTTCATAGATGATTGTTGCAGGTATTTCTTTTCTTATTATTTTTGAAAAAACAGTTTCTGACATAAGCACTCCAAATAAAAAGATAATAGTATTGTTTTTTTTAATTAAAAAAACAGCCCTTTGCTAAATTAAGCAAAGGGCTGTTATTAAACAAACGTTAAATCAAAGATTATCTGATTAACGACATCTTGATTGTTTGTACATTGTTATTGGCAGTAATGCGGCAGAGATAGGTCCCTGAAGGAACAGTTATGCCAGATTCATTATCGCCATTCCAGTTAGTTGTATATTGACCTGGAGCAAGCTGTCCAGTCTTCAATGTTTTCACAACTTTACCAAATATGTCAATTACTTCAACGGTTACATTTGATTTCTCTGAAATATTAAAGAGAATCATAGTGCTTTCGGTGAATGGGTTGGGATTGTTCTGCAAAGTAAGTGCTTCGCCGTAGTAAACTTCAACAACTTCAGAAATGTTGTCGCAAGTAACAACACCATCGACATCAACTTGACGCAAGCGATATTGATATGTGGAATTTTTTACGAGGCTCTCTTTGTCGAAATAGCTATAGTTGTTTACTCTTGTGGTTGTACCATTGCCAGGAACAAATCCGAGCGAACTCCATTTTTCGTTAGCTTGTGATAATCTGCGTTCAATATAGAAACCATGATTATTGCGTTCTGATGCAGTTTCCCAGAAGAGATCGATACCATTTTCGCGGGATCTGCCGTTGAAATAGGTAAGTTCTACTGGTGGTTGTTCGCACCATTCTTTCTCATAAGTCGTTCCGTGCGATCTTTCTCTGAAATAAGGACGTAACATCGGAATCCAAGTGCCACGAGACAGGGTAAGAGTCATGTTATCACTCTGTGTTCTTCCAAAGTGGTCTAAGTGGGCATAAGCCGGGTTACCGTTGCCTGGTTGGAATTGTCTCCACTCGCCCGAGCCACGTGTATTCTCATAAGCAAAGAAGTTATCATTAATTAGATTATTTGTTCTGCTGGTCTTGCGGAAGTTCTTATCCAAGTTAAGAGAATAACCACTACTGCCTAATGGACGATTGTATGAAGTGGTCGGAGGTTGGATATAAACGCTTAGTGTTCTCATACCTACTCTAGAGGAAGAAGCACCCAACTCGATACCAGTTTCACCCAATTGTGCGATTGACATCCAATAAGTTCCTGCTGGTAACATTATCGGTTTAGGCAAAATATACGTAATATATTGGTCAAAGAAGAAGTCATTACGCAAATCGTCAAAACCGCGTCGAGTGAGAATGCGTGAGCCAGAAATTTCTGTCTGTCCAGGTTGACCATTCGCATCAGTGTAGATTGTAAAGGCTATATCATCAAGCCCCTGGTTGAGCAATCCAAAGAATGCTTTATAACCATAAATAGTGTCAACAGAAAATAGCTTGAATTTCATAGCTATTTGTCCAGATCCATTACCACCAACGTAACCTGCAGAATGGAAATCATAATCAAAACCGCCGATATAACCATAAGCGTAGCCAAGGCCACCTTCAGAGAAACCATATAGGTTAAGACCTCTACCAACTGTTCTAACGAAGTTAGGAACGTTGTTTGTGGGTTGTTCTACCGGGTCATAAGCAAAGTCGTCTGCAAATTTAATTTCAAAGTCTCTGTAAGTAGTGTCGTTCAATGGTTCGAGGTCGCCGCCAACATCTTCAAATATCAGGTGAGATACTAAAGTGTAATTGCCTGGAGGTGTTTTTCTTGCATTCCAGTTGGGCATTGGCACTTCTACTTCTGTTAGGGGAGTTAGGAATGGGAGTGTAACCTGTTGACAATAAATTGACGACCAATAATTCGATTGCTGTCCTTTCCTATAAATAAGTGTTCTAATTTTAAAAGTAGGGGCATTCAAGCTAGTATTGTTAGCGACCTTTATCCTAATCGGTATTGAACTGCATTGGCTGGCCGGTGCCTGAGTATAAGGCCATAGAACCTTAATAGCAGATATTTCAAGGTCTGTTACTTCAGATTTAAATAATAATCTAATGTTGTCAACAAAGAATGGGTCATCGTCGTCAGGAATGCAAGTAATACATTTCATATCATCGGTAGCATCGAGACGAACTCTGAAACGGAAGTTCTTTGCACCTTCATTAGGAGCATTGATAAATGTATCAGGTATAGCAATAAACGCCTTGACATATTCTTCATCCATACCGTCATCATAGATGTTGGGACGAAGTCCATTAAGCATACCAGTTGCGGGATTAGGAGGATCTAGAGCTGAGTCTTTTGCTGCAGGATCGCTGTCACTTATTTCTAAAAATCCACGGATCTGACCGCCACCTCCATAAATACCCCAAGCGGGCATATTGGTTACTGGCTTGGCTCCACCTCTACGGTAGTGATTTCTCCAGTTTTTTGCATCAAGATTAGTTATGTCAGAGATACCATTCAAACTTGGTTTTGCAAATTCAACAACTAACAAGTCTGGTCTAGCTGCAGCAGACACACTAGTATTAAATTCTACAAGTACGTTAGCGTTGATAACAGCTCTTGGTTCGGGTCCGATAAGCATACCATCGCACCAACCTCTTGCCCAATCATCACGTTTTACGTTTCTTTGTACTGATAATGAAAGAGCTGCTCCAAATCTATTGCGAAGATCTATTGGGAATGAACGGATTTCATCGCCAGGGGAGTTGTCTTGACGGTTTAAATCTTCTCTATTCATATATATAACGGGTGAATCGACTTCATAAGTTCTATCCACGCCTGAATCATCTGGATAACCATGACCTGATTTATATCTGCCTCTTGGTGGTAGTGGGTGGTGCGAAACTTGGTTACCACTAACTACAACAGCATCGATATTTACCCATTTTAATACTGATGGCATAGGTACACCTTCGACGAGATGATATTCAGTAACATCATCGTTGAATTTTTCGAGACGTTTCATAGCGAAAATTCGAACGCTGGCTGTATCATCGAAGGGCCATTGGTCTCCTAAACCTTCGTTAGTTTTCGGGTCGGTCGGGTCACCTATAATAAATGCCCTTAATCTGCCTATGTGGTTAATAACGTATTCATTTGGCTCGAATGGAGCAAAATATATCTGTGCGAAGTGATAAGGTGGAACTCCGTTATATTTGTTAGCTGATGGGAATGGTTGCGGGGGATTTGCAGCAGAAGTTCCTAAATATCTAACATTGATATAAGGATCATCTACACAACGCTCTCCGTTATCAAAATTAACCGCCATACATGCACTATCTACATTAATAAGACGGTTATAGATAACGCGGTTAGTTGCAAGATTAACAATTCTGAAACGTGTGCGGAAGCGCAATTGTTGTTCCTGATAGTTTACATTCGATGGACCTTGTATATTATTTGTCAAGTTTTGTATAACGACTACTGGCTGTAAAGCGCCAATCCGCTCTTCACCAGCGAGTAGCTCATAGTTATTAACTTTATCAGAACTAACTTTAACTTTAAAATCAAGGTCGTCGTTCGGGTCGGTACTTCTTACGCGATATTCCATAGTAACAACGCGAATGACATTTTTCCATTGTTTGAATTTAATAGCAAGATATCCGTGTGGATATGTTAAACCGGGTTGTGCATAATTGCTATAATAATGAGTTACTTGTTCGTACTCACCGCCCCAGGGATAGTTTGCGCTACCGGGAGGAACGCCACCGCGACCAAAGTTCACGTGACGGGCAAAGCCGCGTACACCACAAGTAGTGTTATAGCGGAAGATATCTTTTGCTTCAGCAAAACGACCACTGATTTGAGCGCCACCTTGGAATTCTTCAAAAATAATTGTAACGCTACTGTCCAAACGATTAAGAACTACTTGGGCACTGGCAGACACAAACCGTGTCGGTTCTGTCCAAGGCCTTGCGTCGTTTACAGCCGTATAAGTTCCAAATGGAGTGTTTTTAACACCTGCAGCGGGCATAATATGCACGTAATAAATGATTAGTTTATCTGCCGAAGCTGAGCGTTTGAACCATACTTTACCATAATCGTCTGGCAATTCTGTGTCTGGGTTATATTGGGAAAGGTGCATATCACCATAAAATGGGGCAATCACCGCAGCTCTATATGGAAAACTGGATAAGTTACCCGTGAAGTTTCTGATACCGCCTCTTGCGTTACCGCTCTTCAAATCGCCATAACCAATGGCATTACCTAACACGGTATATCTATATCCAAAGTCGTCAGGAGTTCCATCAGTTAAACCATTACCACTACGTCCGCGTTGAAACCAGTCCAAGCTCATTGGGTCATAGCAAGTGGTGGCACCTTGAGGTATGGTTCTCTGACCATTGATGTCATAAAAATATCTTCTGTTAGTCAGGGCAATTACGCCGTTTGTAGATACATAGAAGCTATCGAAGCGGATGCCATTGAAATAAAAGTTAAAACCTATCGGAATCGGTCCTGCAATAGCATCATCAGTTGAGTCCGTACCAACCAATGGATTCGGATCAAAGAAGTTGCCTGGAGGGCTTGTATAGGCAGGCATTGCCGGGTTTCTGAAAAATCGGAGACCTTCGTCTGGGTTTTCTGCCCAATAAGAAGGATCGCGTTGTCTCGGGCCGCGAATTATACGCCTCCAGAGATTCGGCTCTTCGGTCGTATCAACGATTGTTGGGTTCGGACGCCAATAATCGGGGGCGCGGTCATCACTATCAACGAAATAGTAACCCGTTGATACGCCAGCTTGATCTATTGCTCCTGTAAATGGATAAGGGAAGCTGGTTTGATTGACGAATGCTGGTGGTTCGCCTAAAAGACTCTTTCGCAAGATTTCGTCGCCATCTTTATCTTCCGCTCGAAGAAATGACGCCGAAGCCAGGAGCAACCCTGTGCTAATTGCGATGAGTAGTAATAATTTTTTCATCGTAAATCCTTTAATAATTGATGAAACAAAACTGTTTATTAGAAAGAGAACAATATATTTTTTCTATAAATCATTGATTTATCTTTTAAATCTCCAACCTTTATCTTCATTTTCAAATATCCAACCGACTATCTTGCCTTCGGATATATCGTCGAAACTATCCCAATAGTCTTTTGTATATATATATCGTGAACTCGTATTGGTTTCTGGTATGGCTTGAGCGTTACTTATTATTTTTGCAAACCTTGCTTGCCAAGATATAAAGTTTTTACTTCTCAGGTCAACCCAAGCTTCTTCACACCATTTCTCGATAAGCTCTGGTGTTGTATTTATTATGCTTTTACCTTCAAATTTTGGAATTTTAACGTCGATACCACGAAGGTAGTTCTTACCATCGGGCATCATCACCACCAAACCTATCGAGAGCATTTCAGAACGCAGCCGGGAATCGCTTTCTATCAAGCTTTTGGCTTTACTCGAGAATTCTGTCGGATCAATTTTCATAAAATTATTTATTGAGCCTGCCAGCCTTTTAATGATATACGCTTCATATAATAATTTTGATAGTCTTGGTGGTCCGAGTAGCTCGAAAGCAATGCTATTTGTGTTATACTCTTTTTCAAGCTGGCATAACTTCTCGAAAGCAGAGTTTTTCAAGACACCACCGCGATAGGTCGGTCCCATTATTGAACTATCAATTCCTTGTACAATATCATGTCCACTATTGCCTCCGAGAATTTCAAACACAGCGGCTTCAGCTATTTCTTCCGGTGTGATTATCTCCATTTGTCCTATTGAACTTATTGCCTGAAACTCACCTTTTGAAAATATTCCGTTTTCACCTGTATCGATAAAAACCGATTTATAATCTTCGCCAGTTTTTTTCACTCCTTGATGATCATTAAAATCAAAATCGTTTTCAATACTTCTTGTGTTGCTTATCGGTGTATCTACAAGAGGAATGGGGGTTCCTCTTCTATAAACTTTATCGAAAGCAATTCGCTTCCAGGCAATGGCTGCTGCTGGCTTCAGCTCCTTGACAATCGGTCCGTTTGGTGTTCTTGCCATAAGAAAAAGCAGGAGTGATTGTGCTCCGCCTACAGCTGCTTTGGCAAGCAAAACTCTTGAGGGACGCTCTTCGCTATGTGTATAAGGTATGTTAAGACCCATACCGCCAGTTCCACTTGTACCAATCTTAATGTACATCGTAGTTTTAGCATCAAGCAATGCACGATAAAAAATCTGTACGTGCCGAATTAGCTGAGTAACATAAACGCTCGACATCATTCTTTCTATTGTTTCGTTGTCACAGCTTCCTGAATCGAGTTTCCGCAAAACCGTATTGGCTGAAGCATATACATCTTGATATGCTATACCTGTTGCTGTGTTCACACAATCGACAACCACGTCGGGTTTGTTTGTGGTAATCATCTTGTAAAGAGCAAATCGATTGAGCATTTTATCATCTAATTCATCATAAATATCAGCCAGAACACCTTTTCTTTTAACTGAATCTGCGAGGATATCGCCAAAAAAAGTATCTTTCCATTCATCACGCACAAAAATATTGCCCCATAAAGGAACGAACATTGAAACATCGGCGTTAGGGTATTCTTTTTTTAATTGCTCGACGGCATCTTCTGCTTCCGATTGCTTCAATGAAGTTATAATGAGGCAAGCGGGTGATTGTTCCATTATTTTATGGCATACAGCCATTCCCACTAAGCCCCATCCTCCTAAAACCATTACTCTTTTGCCTGTTATTACCATATCTTCCTTGTCTTCTTATTATTTATAATGAAAAAACTTGATTTAATACAGAACATAAACTACAAATTAAGAAATTCTTTACTTTTATCCTAAAAAATACTCAACAATTTATTAACAATACAATAATTTATTTTTTTGCTGTATTCCGGCAGAAAAAAAGGATAGTCAATATTGTATTTACAAATTTCTCAAGTAATACCTAAGCAGGGTTATTAAATATTCCCAACTTCGCTTTGAATTTTCAAAGAACGATATTATTCTTTTATTATCAATTATTTAGTTAAATATCAGATCCTTTGTCAAAATCGAAAATGATTTTTGTTCTTCGACTTATTTGGAATGACACATAAACCTTGAAAACATCTCAAAAAAAAATAAAATATTTTGATTAATTGATTGTTATTTTTTTTTATTGTTAATTGTTTATAGTAAAACTTCATTTTTCGTTTAAATACAAGTGAGAGGGAAACAATTCAAGGCTATTAGGTAAAAAATTCGTAATTTTATATTTTTGTATTATGAAGTGTTAGAATTTGTTTTATGGCTATCAATAGTCTGTTTTTGCTTGCCCTTTTCGTTATAATTCTTAGAATTGTTTGGTTCAATGTTGGTGTAATAAGGCAAAGGAAGTTTTTGAGCATCAATGACAAAGAAGCGAATAGATTCGTTTCTGTAATTATTCCTGCAAGAAACGAAGAGGCAAACATCGAGCGTTGTATCCGTTCTGTCGCTTCAAACAGCTATCCACTCGAAAAATATGAGATAATCGCCGTTGACGACCGTTCTTGCGATAATACATACAATATACTTCTCAGATTGAAAAATGAAATACCAAATCTTAGGTTAGTAAAAGTTACAACTCCTCATCTCGACAGTAACCTCCAGGGCAAGCCTGGTGCGATTCAATCGGGCATCGATTTAGCCAAAGGCGAAATTTTTCTCTTTACTGATGCTGATTGTGTCGTCCATAAAAAATGGATTAGCAAAATGACGGCTATCTATGAAAATCAGGAAGTAGCTCTTGTCGCTTCATACACTACTGTTCAATATTCAAATGTTTTTCATAAGCTGCAAAGTATGGAATGGATTTATATGCACACTCTTGCTTCGGCTGGATTAGGCATTAATCAGCCACTCGGCTGTTTTGGCAACAATCTTTCCATACGAGCTAAAGATTTCAATGAAATTGGTGGATATAGCAACATCACTTTTTCAGTTACAGAAGATTTAGCTCTTCTACAAACTATTTTTGATGCAGGAAAACGCCCTGTCTATATTTGCAACTCACAAACTGTGGTCGAAACTCTTCCGCTTTCGAGATTCCGAGATTATGTGCGCCAGCATCATCGTTGGACGGTTGGTGGGCTTAACCTTGGTTGGCGCGCTACATTTTTCGTTGCTTCTTCTGCTGCTTTGTGGCTTGGTATTATCATTTCTTTAATTGCAGGCGAATTGTTTTGGACATTTAGCTTTATTTTTGTTCGGTTTGCAGGCGATTTTTCATTGCTTGCCCCCACTTTGCGTATTCTTGACCTAAAGAAAATGATAAAATGGATTGTGCCTTCCTCCCTTTTTTTTATGCTTGTCGAATTGTTCGTTCCTTTTCTGCTTCTAAAGAAAAATATAAAATGGAAAGATCAGGTGCTTACAAATAAAGTTGTTGTAAAAGTTCGTTCTTCAGTTGAAAATTCTGTTTGAATTGTATAATAAATACCTATACTCAATAATTTAGTTAAAATTTATAAAAAATCTCGATAAAAAAATAGAAATTATCAAAAATAATTGCTTAATTTTATTTTTTTTATCAACGGAGGTTATAAATGAGCTTAGTTATTCATCAATTAGATGTTAATAAACGTGCAGAAAGAAAACGCTTTATCAAGAGCCAGTGGGCGTTTTACAAAAATGACCCTAAGTGGGTGCCACCACTCATCGCGGAAAAATTAGGCGATATGGACCCAAGCAAGAATCCGTTTTATAAACATTCTGAGATTCAGCTTTTTCTTGCAGAAAGGAACGGCAAAACAGCTGGCAGGATAGCCGCTATTGTTAATTATAATCACAACAAAACACATAACGACAAATTAGGTTTCTTCGGGTATTTCGAATGTGAAGATAACCAGGAAACTGCCGACAAGCTCTTTGACGAAGCTGCTAAATGGCTCAGAACGAAAGGAATGGATACGATGCGCGGTCCTGAAAACCCTTCGATGAACGACGAAATCGGCTTGCTAATTGATGGATACGAACTCCCTCCTTTGATTTTAATGACTTATAATCCAAAATATTATCTTAAGCTCATTGAAAACAATGGCTTCGAAAAATCTAAAGATATTTACGCCTATTGGTTACAAGAGGGTTATGAGTCTGAGAAACTACTTCGTTTGAAGGATCTCATCAGCAAACGATTTGACATTAAATATCGTGAAGTGAATACTAAAAACAAAGATCAATTCAAAAAAGATATTAATTCAATAAAAGAAGTCTATAATTCTGCTTGGGAGCCAAATTGGGGTTTCGTCAAATGGACCGACGAGGAAATGGATCATCTCGCAGTTGGACTTAAACAAATTGCCGACACTAAAACTGCCATCATCATGGATATTAATGGTGAACTTGCAGGTTTTGGTATCGGATTGCCTGATATAAATCAATGCCTTATCCACAACAAAAGTGGTTCGCTTCTTGGTGCTTTATGGCATATAGTAACTAAAAAGAAGAAAATCAACGCTGCACGCATCATCGCCCTTGGCATTATTCCAAAGTATCAAAACTACGGATTAGATGCCGTTTTGTATTACGAATTGGGACATCGTTGCATTAACCAAGGATATATCAATGGTGAAGCATCTTGGGTGCTCGAAGACAATGAAAAAATGAACCGTGCCGCAACGCAAACAATGAACGGAAAACTTTACAAAAAATATCGGCTCTTCGATAAAAAGATTTAATAAGACCAATGGAACTCGATGTCCTGTTGTATAACAGCTATCGCAAAACAATCGACGAAGCTGTTGATTTCGTACTAAAAAATCCTGAATATTACAAGCAAGCCATAGAATTGTCATTTGCCGATAAAAAGCAAGTTTCTGCAAGAGCTGCAAGAGTTGTCTATTATGCCGCTTTAGCAAATTCTGAATTGATATTGCCATATAATAACGCTATTATCAAAAATTTGCAATCAATTAGGAATAAAAGTGCTAAAAGTACATTACTTGCAGCTTATGCCAAACTGGATCTGCCTGATGATGATGAACTCCTCGGAATACTTGTTGAGCGATGTTTTGATATTATGAGCTATCCTAACGACATAGCCTCTTTAAAAATATATGCGATTGAAATTCTTTACAAAATATCTCAAATTTATCCGGAATTAAAGCATGAACTATCGTTAACAATAAAAAATCACTTTGAAAATTGTTTACCATCATTCTATTCAAGAGGAAGGACAATATTGGACAAAATTGGAGAAAACTATGACGAGGATTGATTTTGCTATGAATATACAAAGATATTATGATTGATACTTCTATAATTTAATGTCCTTAACCCAATTTCTGTTTTCGACATACCAATCAACCATTTTCCTCAAGCCATCGTCGAAAGAAACAGTAGGCTGCCAATCGAGGATTCCTTTAGCTTTGGTTATATCAGCCCAAGTGGTTTTCATGTCGCTCTTTTGAAATGGTTTGTTGTCGATGATAGCTTTCTTATCTAACAATTTCTCAAATTGCTTTATCATATAGTTGATTGGATAAGGATTATTGCCCCCACCTAAATTGATAATCTCATAAGATAATGGTTTTAATGCCTTTATAGTGCCTTTCGCAATATCGTCAATATAAGTGAAATCTCTTGCCTGCGAACCATCACCATAAAGAGTAATAGGTTTGCCTTCATCTATCCATCTTAGAAAACGAAACGGGCTCATATCCGGACGCCCCAATGGACCATAAACCGTGAAATATCTAAGCACAGAAATATCGAGGCCATACAACTTATGATAAGTGTAACAAAGATTTTCACTTGCTTTTTTTGACGAGGCATAAGGTGAGATTGGCTTGTTCACCGACATCGTTTCAATATATGGCATTTTTTCGCCAGCATAAACCGATGAAGACGATGCCTGAACAAGTTTTTTTACGTTATATTGCTTCATTAGCTCCAAAATGCTTAGCAATCCATTAACATTTGTTGCAAAATAAATATATGGGTTTTCAATACTATATCTTACACCAGCACGGGCAGCAAGATTGATAACTGCATCAATTCTATGCTCCGACAATATGGCTGACAAGCTATTATAATCAACAATACTAAACTTTTTAAAAATAAAATTTTCATCACTTAAAAGCTGGTTAAGCCGAAATTCTTTTAATCTAATATCATAATAATCGTCAATGTTATCGACTCCGATTACTTTCACACCATCATTTAACAGTAATTCTACTGTTTTATTGCCAATGAATCCAGCACAGCCGGTTACCAAAACTGTTCTCATTTGCTCTTTCCTTTTGGAGTGAAGTCTTGGTGATAGTCAGGTGAAAATTCGCGTGGATCAACAAATTTTTGTTCTAAAAATGACTGCAAGGTTATTGAATTTAAGTAACCTGGCAAGATATTTCCATATTCTCTATAATAACCTGAATCTTGAAGTAAACAGGTTCCAGAACCTGCAACAAAGCTGTTTTGATATTCAATTTTTTCAATATCTTCTATTTTGCGGAGTTGAATTGCTGTAAGTGGCTTGGCAGATAAATCAAAACATTGAGTATAAACATTATCCCGGTGAGAAGCAATCGCAATAAAAATATTACTTTTTTTCGATAATTTGGATATTGACACAAGTGCCGTGGCAAGCGATTGAGTACAGGGAATAGCTATCATGTTTGGTTTTCCCCCGAAACATAACCCCTTGGCTAACGACGCTCCTATTCGCAAGCCAGTAAACGAACCAGGCCCGGAAGAAATTGCAATGGCATCAAGGTTATTAATATCCAAACTAAAATCCTTTAAGATTCTATCAGTATATACAGCAAGCAATCTATCGTGTTGGTTGCTTATAAAAGTAGAATATTCTGCTAGTAGCTCACTACCTCTCGACAAGGCAACACCACACAAGGCGCCCGATGATTCAATAGAAAGAATTAATATATCTTCTTTATTTTTCAATGGTTATCTAATGAACAATTCTTTGATGGCTTTGGCTTAATCAATGGAAACAAGCTCGACATCGAAGACGAGTTCTTTTCCCGCTAAAGGATGATTGCCATCGAGAGTAATAGATTCTTCGTCAACAGCACTTATCGTTACAATAAACGTCCTGCCATCGGGACTCCCTAATTCAAGATTCTGACCTACATTCAAAGGAAGATCTTGAGGAAAATCTTTTTTATCCACTTCCATCACCATTTCTGAATGATGTACTCCATACGCCTGTTCGGGCTTGATATGCAAGGTTGTCTTCTCTCCAATCTCCAATCCTTCCACACCTTTGTCAAATCCAGGTATGACATGTCCTTCTCCAAGCACAAATACCAAGGGATTTTTGCCTTCGGTGCTATCGAAAACCTCTCCTGATACAAATTTGCCTGTATAATGTATTTTTACCTTATCGCCCTGCTTAGCTTGCGCCATAATTTCCCTTTTTCAATTTATAAATCAAAAATATACAAATATTAATCACTAAAAACAAATATTAATCTGTTAATATGTGTTCACTAATATCCTCTATATTCGTAATCTCGACTTTTAAAACATCAGAACAATTAGCAAATAAAGAAGCGACAGAGCGTTTTAAAACCGGATGTTGCATCTCTGGCGCTATTTCAGCACTTGGCTGAAGCACAAAACGTCTCAAGTGCATTTGTGGATGAGGTAATACAAGTATATCACTGTTAATCGACAAATCAGCAAATAAAACAATATCAATGTCAATTTCTCTTTCATACCAACGAGGACGTTGCTTTCGACCAAGGGAAAACTCTATCTGTTTGCAGATTTTTAAAAGCTCGAAAGGTAAAAGTAACGTTTCCAACAAGACAGAGACATTAATGAAGTTCGCTTGTTCAACAAATCCAAAGGGCTCTGTCTCGTAAAACGAAGAAATTTTTAAAACAGAAATTCCTTCGATTTTGTCGAGCGAATCTATTGCTTTTAAAATGATTAGCCTGCTATCGCCAATGTTAGAACCAAGCGATAGCAATACTTTTTGAGAAAAATAATTTGGATACTCGGTCATCAATCGGGCTTTCGTTCCATTGATTGTTCAGCTTCGACATATTTGACCACCCTACGGATTGGGGCATTCATTTTGCGCACTCTCACACGTACCTTTATGAGATTAGGAAAACGTTCCATTGCTTGATTTAGAATCTCATTAGCAATAGTTTCCACGAGATTAAAACTCTCGCCAGCAATAGCCTCCTCAATGCAAAACATAGCTTCTTCGTAATTGACAGCATATTTCACATCGTCGTTAACGTAAGCTTGTCTGGCGTCGTAATACAAGTCAAGATCAACCTGATATTTGCCACCGAGATTTTGCTCTTCTGTTTTAACGCCATGATAAGCATAAAACTCAGCATCTTTTATTGTAAGTTTTGTTAATGAGGCAATTTTCATCTTCGTTATTTTCAATTAATAAACAAAACATTAACAAATTTACGAATATTTTTAAGCATTCTTAAAAAAAAATTCTTTTATAAATAAAAAATGGACTTATAACTCTTCAAAAAATTGATCGACTCCTCTTAGTCCCTTAAGAGTCAATAAATTTGAAATAAGATTGTTAAGATTAGAGTTCTCTTTAACATTCAAAGTAAAGATACCTTCAAATATCGAATTTGATGTCGAGATGCTAATTCTTAATATATTAATTTGTCCGATTTCTTTAGTAATGTCGTGAAGCAAGCCGGGACGGTCTTCACCAACAATTTTTAATTTAAAGTATTTTTGAATAGGATTTTCTACAGTTGGTCTTTTCTGTTCGGGATTAGTTTTAAAATACGTAAATAATGAGATTAATGCACGATGTGTAACAACAAAATCTTCCCATTCCGGCATAGGCTTGCTGTTTGGAGAAGTAATTATTTCAACCTCATCATTGTTTTTTAACTCATAATTGAGCAGCTTGATTTCTTTGTTCACTTTCACAGAAATCAGATGCAGTCCCGCTTCTTTAGATATTGCAAAAGCAAGATCCACAGGACTCGAGCCTTTAGGCAGCTGGTAAGTCTGCCCTTTGTTGGTATGAACGGAAATTTCTTCTTCATATAAATTAATACGAATCGATCCCCAAATCTTCGAGATGGCATCTTGCTCGTCATATTCGATGATTTCTTGCATCCAATTGACCCACTCGGCGACGTCCTGCTCGTTGAGCTG
>CAYVTD010000054.1:0-14612 GCA_964454445.1 uncultured Hyphomicrobiales bacterium | reverse complement strand
TTCTTTCGATATAATGAACAGCATTATCGCAATTTACAACAACGTTACCTTGAGTAAAGCTAACTCTGCCACTGTATTTCCTGATAATTTCTCCAGAAGTATTCTCGCCAAGCAAACTATCGGCATATCTTAAAAAAATCGGCTCTCCCTGAGCTATTTGCCCTGCTTTTTGCTGGGCAAGCGCCAGATTGAGTAAAAGCAAGGCAGCAAATGGAACAAGAAGAAATGATTTCTTTACATACATGTTATAATTATTCTTCATTGATTCTTTTCTTGTAAATATCATAATTTTCATCATCAAAGCAAACGAAAACGACCTTTTTAAATTTAGGGTTTTCGCTTAGAAAATCATTTGTTTCTTTAAGCGCTATGTCGGCAGCAGTTTCTTTTGGAAAAGAATAAATCCCGGTGCTAATGTTAGGAAATGCGATTTCCTTTATGCCAAATTCAACGGCAAGCTCTAATGCGCTTCTATATGATTTTGTAAGCAATTCGGGTTCGTGCATCTTGCCGCCACGCCAAATCGGACCAACTGTATGTATAACATATTTTGAAGGCATATTGCCGGAGCTTGTTATACAGGATTCGCCTGTTGGACATTCGCCCATTTTTTGAATTATCCGCATGCATTCTTCGTGGATAATCGGACCAGCAGCTTTATGAATAGCTCCATCGACACCGCCACCACCTTTTAATTGGCGATTTGCAGCATTAACGATTGCTTCTATTTCGAGTTTCGTTATGTCTCCTTTTATAAGCTCAATTCTCTTATCCATATCAATTTCCTTTTTTTGAAGAACTAAATTTGTTAATATCAAAAATATCATTGTTTGCTAACAATCCCAAATGAATATAAAAAACATCTGTTTATAAAAAAACATTAAGTAATAAATAATAAATTATTTTTTCAATCACCTTTAATCACAGTAAATTTTCATTTTGTTATTATTTTTTGCTCAGAAATTTATCTGAATATACAAAATTTAAAATATAATTTGTATATTGATATTTTTATAATATTAATGAAAGAAAATGATTTTTGTAATAATTTTATTTTGTAGAGAGTATAAAAGATGGAACAAGGAATACTATTCTATATAATCGACGATGACGACACAGTATTGATAACATTAGAAAGTATCATACGCAGGGTTTTTACTGACGCTCGGGTAATAAAAGAAAGCAACGGACTTGATGCCTGGGAATTTATCCAAAAACACAAGAAACCTATGGTTGTTATCTCGGATATAAATATACCTGGTATCAATGGCTTATTGCTCCTTTCCAAAGTGAGGGCTGATGCTGAATGCAATCAGGTATATATGATAATAATGACATCGGCAAATGACAAAGAGATTAACCTGAACGTGATTAAAAAAGGCGCCGACGATTTTATTGCAAAGCCATTTTCGGTCGATTATCTTATTGCACAACTTCGAAATGCAGCTCGTATGGTAAATCAATATATGTTGATGAATACTGAAAAGAATAATTATGCCATATTATTAAAGGAACTTACCGACAACTCATTTAAACTAAAGGATTTAATTGTCAATATACAACATAACAGGATTATTGATAGTGAAAAAATCCTAAAACCTGCATTGGAATCTGGCTTATGGCTATTAAATGTCCTCGACACATCATCTAAAATCAACAGGGATTCTTTTATTGCCGCTGCAGAAATGGCTTATATCGGCAAGCTCTATCTTCCAGATAGGAATCTTAACGAACCTGTCATGATCAATGGACAGCCAAAAGGTGAAGTGATGGAACAGGTGCCGGTACATGCTTTCAATTTGTTAAACAATTTCCGTGTTTTCAAGGAATCTGCCCTCATTCTTTACCATTTATACGAGAATTTCGACGGAAGTGGCATACCAAAAAAGATTAAAGGTTGGCAGATACCGCTCGGTTCACGAATCCTTAGGGTTACGCTCGATTTCGAGGAGATGCAAGTCAAGCAAAAGATGTCGGTTGGCAAAGCAATGGATGCACTCGACCACGAATCCAAACGGATTTATGATTTTAATATTGTCGCTTTTCTCGACCAATATAACGCCATAAATGGTATCGGTTCGAGTTATAAAGAGAAGAGAATTGAAAAAAAGGAACTCGAGCCTAGAATGATGGTTTCTCGAAATATTATTACTGAAGCAGGTATGAAAGTTGTCGCTGCAGGTACTCAACTTACAGAAGAAAAAATCGAAACTCTTCGCAAAATGACAAAATCCGATCCTATCATTGGCAATATTTACATTAGAGTGTAGCTCGATTTTGATTGTTTCTCGATTTTATCGTAACTAACAAATAAACTCCAATAGCTATCATCGGCAAGCTAAGCAATTGCCCCATATCCAATGGTAAATTGTTTTCAAAAGCTGATTGAAATTCCTTGAAATATTCAATGATAAAGCGTGCTGAAAACAACAATGTCAGGAAAAGACCTGCAAGCAATCCGCTCGACGTCTTCTCTTTATACTTTTTGTATATTATGAGCAACAGTATAAAAATAATAATATATGAAAATGCCTCATAAAGTTGGGTAGGGTGGCGTGGCAATAAATCTACAAATTGCTGATTTCGTACAAAAATCACTGCCCAAGGCAGATCGCTCGGCCTTCCGACTATTTCCGAATTGAAAAAGTTACCAAAACGGACGAAAGCCGCTGCAAGCGCAACAGGTATTGTTAATCTATCCATTAGCCAATATAGTGAGAATTCTTTATTGCGAATCGAAAATAGCCATACTGCAAACATAATGCCCAGAGCAGCGCCATGGCTTGCCAGCCCACCTTCCCACACAGCGAGGAACTCCAAGGGGTTGTTTAAATAATACAAAGGATTGTAGAAAAGGCAATGACCGAGCCTTGCACCGGCAACTGTTGCTATTATCATTTGTATTGTAAATGAATCGAGCTTTTTTTGGTTCTTTGCCTCTACCTTGAAAATCCAAGACAAAAGCTGATAGCCGATAATGAAAGCAAGTGCAAATAAAAGTCCATACCAACGTATATGAACAGGTCCGATACTAAATATTTCCGGAGATACATCCCATCTGAAAGCCGACAAGGATTCCATTTTGTCCTTTCAGGAAAAAATTTCCAAAAAACTTTTTTTATTTTTGATTAAAAATATATAGAATTAACTTTTTTGAAGGAAAAGAATTGTTTGTTATCGACAAAAAAACAAAATTTATTGAACCTGCGGCTTAATATTGTATTTCTTTTTTAGCAATTCGGAAGCTTGTTGAGCTTCAGACAAAGTGCGGAAACCCCATATTTTTATTCTATACATAATGTTGCCATTATCGAGATAGCGCTCATAATATGCCATTTGCCCGCGCTTTTCCCAGGCATCTGTTTTTTCTATTGCATCTTGCTCGGTCTCTGTCTTTTCAGCAAGGATTTCATAAGGAAGCATCGAAGAATAGAGCCAGCGAACTTCGACCCGGCGATTGAGCTTTCGCTGCCACTCTAACATTTCCAGATAATATCTTGGACGGGCTGACCCTTCGGAACGCACCTTTATTTGATTAGGTGAAACCCCATAAGCCATTATTTCATTTTTTACGGTCTCTGCCCTTGCCATTGCAATTCTTTCTCCTGGATCCCTCTCGTTTAAGCCAGTATTGCCTATTAATTCAATAACAGCCGATGGATTGTCGGTTAGCGCTTTCGCGATGGAAACAATGATAGACTTGTATTCTTCTGTTAGTCGGGTGCTATTCTCGTCAAATGCAGCAACGATCTGATACTGCGAGTACTGTATCAGGGGTTTCTCTACGATATCAGTATTATCTTTTGCTATATTGCCATCTATGATGACAGAAAGGCCCATATCCATCTTGCTGCAAGTTAGAAAGTGCATAGGAATGGCAAGCTCGACTTCATAATATGCCTTTTGTGCATAAGCTATTTCTCGCAATATTTCTGGTATTTTAGCTATATCTCCATTAAAAAGATGATAGAACTTGCCTCCGGTAAGTGTTGTTATATATTGAAGTGCATAACTATCGACAGCATCGCCGATACCAACGATATAAATTGGTAATTCCTTTGAAAGAGCAAGATTTGCGGCATCGTTGGCTGTGTAAATAATTGAAGAATTGTCAGACATGTAAGTCAATAAAATGATAGCTTTTTTGTTGCTACTTTTTAACTCGGTAATGCCTTTAAAAAGCGCTTTGTAGAGCGAATTCATACCCGACGGGGGTGGTATATAGCTTGCGTCGAGTTGATTAGGCGCATCATAAGATGAGGTTAATGGAAAAAGATTCTCGTAATCGTGATTAAAATACGACAACATTACATTGTCATTTCGCGAAAGCAAGTTAAAGAATTCTTTTAAATAACCGAACACTTCTTGATTAGATTCAGCTGAAGAAGAATTATCAATTATTATCGACAAATCGATTGCATCGTCAGTTTGGATGCGGTTGATCTCTTTGAAATTATTGACAGTTTCGGTTATTTGTGCATCTTCAGAGCTATCTAAACAACGAAAATCAGCAAACCATTTTATAGATTTATCAGAGTTTTTTAAGCCACTTACGTTATTACCAAATCTATCGAGAATGAGCGAATGTACAAAATAATCCTTGTTGACAGGATCTTTTAGCTTCAAACGCATTATTTTCAATGAATAGGGTGGTTGAGCCAATTTACTTGATATGCTACCATTTAAAAAAGATGATTCCAAATAAGATGATTGCATTTCGTCATAAGGAGACAAGGTAGGACCTTTTCTAACAAAAGAGTAATCACTTTTACCAGGCTTGTATATATATGATTTTAGAGATATAAAATCTGCTGAGGAAGTATAAGCAAAAATCTCTATTACAGTAGAGGCAGAAGCTTTGATTTCTATCTTATCTTTAGGTTTGTAGTGGGTAGGATTGCCGCTAACAGTTACAAATTCGGCATTTTCGAAATCCCATTTTATCACTGCCTCCTGTTTGTCGGAAATTTCCTGATATGATGTAAACTCCTTGACTAATATCTTATTTTCGCTTGCAAAAGTCGAAGCGCTAGCTAACATGATTACGAAATAAACAAGCGTAATAACAATGCTTATTCTCGCCAGTTTCATTTTCCTTATTCCTCTGATTGACAATACTACCTTGCAATTAGCAAAAATCAAGCCGTATTTTATTAGTGAATTCGCATCTGTCCCCAAAAAAAATGATCATTAATACCTTAAATTGAGATTTATTAAGCAAGAAAAAACAGATAAAACCTTGAGGCTGTCTCATAAGCAGCATTACCTCGAACAGACAAGGATGTCTGTTCTACCAAATTCCATTGTTTCTAGGGGGTTAGGCATCTTTGTCTGACAAATTATATAAAAAATAATCCTTTTGAGACAGCCTCAAGGTTTACGAAAAAAGAGTCCTCACAATTATTTCCGTTTTAGACAGAAAATGGGATTGATTTAAAATCATTTAAATAATTGTCAAAAAGATGAAGTCGCCGTTTTTTCCTTCTTCTATCAAGATTTTGTTACCACTTGAGAAGCTGCCATCGAGCAATTTAATAGCAAGCGGGTCGGCAATTTTTTTCTGGATAGCCCTTTTCAAAGGTCTGGCGCCATAAGAAATGTCATAGCCTATTTTTGAAAGCCAATCTAAAGCTCCTTCGCTTACTTTTAGTTTAATTCCTTTGCTCAATAATTTTGCTTCGAGAGCCGATAGTTGCAATTTGGCAATTTGTTTTATTTCGTTCGAAGTTAACGGTTTAAACAGTAAAATTTCGTCCACTCTGTTTAAAAACTCGGGACGCATTGTTTTTCGTAACAAATCGATTATGTTTCCGCGAATACTGTTGATTATATCGTCACGATTTTCGCCGTTAATCTTTGAAAGTCGCTCTTGAATGATCTCCGAGCCGAGATTGGAAGTCATAATAACAATAGTATTTTTGAAATTAACAGTTCTTCCTTTTCCGTCGGTCAAATGTCCTTCGTCGAGCACTTGCAAAAGCACATTAAAAACATCTTTATTTGCCTTTTCGATTTCATCGAGCAGGATCACAGCATACTGTTTTTGTCGAACTGCTTCAGTTAATTGTCCTCCCTCTTCATAGCCGACATAGCCCGGAGGCGCACCAATAAGGCGTGAGACCGAAAACTTTTCCATGTATTCGCTCATATCAAGGCGTATCAAAGCATTCTCGTCGTCGAAAAGAAACTCTGCCAGAGCGCGAGCCATTTCAGTTTTGCCAATTCCTGTCGAACCAAGAAAAATAAATGAGCCGATAGGACGATTTGCATCTTGCAAGCCCGCTCTCGAACGTCTGATGGCGTTAGAAACAGCCGTTACGGCTTCATTCTGATTAATAAGCCTTTTGTGGATGCGTTCCTCCATCTTGACCAGCTTTTCCCGCTCAGACTCGAGCATTCTTTGCACGGGGATGCCTGTCCATTTGGCTACAATTTCTGCAATATCATCGGCATCAACATTCTCTTTAAGTATTTTTGTAGCCTTGTTATTGAGCTTTTTGTTCACCGCTTCAATCTTTTTTTCCAGCTCAAGTATTTTTCCATAGCGGATTTCGGCAACTTTTGCAAGATCGCCACTGCGCTCGAGGATTTCAGCCTGATATTTTAATTTATCAATTTGTTCCTTGTAGCTGCTAACGCTTTGTAGCAAATTCTTTTCGCTTTGCCAGGAATCCTTGAGCAATGCTCTTTGTGTTTTCAAATCTTGGAGTTTTTTTTCGACTTCTTCGATTTCTTTTTTTATCGCTTCTTTAGTTTTTTCTTCGGGCATAATTCTAAAAAAAATTGTTGGAAATATTATTCATTAACAAAATGCCGAACTAATTACAAGTATTCTTTTTACCTACCTGCAGTTTAATTCGGCATTCAGAGTTTGAATTGATAAAATAATTAAATTCTATCCTAATTGCTTCAACACATTGTCCCAATTAACAAGCTCCCAGAAATGCTCGATAAATGCCGGGCGGGCATTGCGATAATCGATATAATAAGCATGTTCCCAGACATCTATTGTTAAAATTGGGGTTTTACCTTGTGTAAGCGGGGTACCTGCGTTTGAGAGTTGAATTATTTCGAGCTTGCCGCTGCTGTCTTTGGCAAGCCAAGCCCAGCCAGAACCAAACAAGGTAAGAGCCGCTTTAGAAAACTTATCTTTGAACTCAGCAAATGAACCAAAGTTCTTGTTTATCTCTTCAAGTACTTTTCCTGTTGGCACGCTTCCACCATTAGGAGAAAGCGAATTCCAGAAAAAAGTGTGATTGAAAACCTGAGCGGCATTGTTGAACACACCACCCTCAGAAGTTTTAATGATTGTTTCCAAATCTTTGCCTTCAAAATCGGTGCCTTGTATAAGGTTGTTTAGGTTGGTAACGTAAGCCTGATGATGCTTGCCATAATGGTAATCAAGCGTCTCTTCGGAAATATGTGGTGCGAGCGCATTCTTGGCGAACGGCAGTTGTGGGAGTTCAAAACTCATAAGGTTCTCCTTTATTTTTTATTAAACAAAAATTGCTAATTATTCTTATGGCTATCAATGCAAGATAAGCCAAATATTCAATAATTCTTTTAACCCTGGCATCCGCAAGTTCTGAAATTATTGGGGTTTTTAAACACGAAGCCCTTGCCTTCAGGCGAATCTGTAAAGTCTAGCGTTATACCCATCAAATAAAAAATGCTTTTATTATCAATTATTATTTCGATATCGCCTGCTTTGAGAATTCTATCAGTGTCGTATTTTTCGGAATCGAAGCCCATAACGTAATTCATTCCCGAGCATCCGCCTCCGCGTGTGGCTATACGAAGGACATATTCTTCTGGCACCGCACTGTCTTTCTTTGCCTTAATAATCTCATCGATTGCTTGTTTTGTAATATTTATATTATCGTCTGATTGTGCACCTTCTACTTCTGTAGAAATGATGATCATATCATCTGTTGTTGTGAATTCTGCCATTTTGCTCTTTCTATAATAGTTAATAAAATAAATTCATGAAAAATTCAAATAAACTAAACATCGTCGTAATCTACAATTACATCATTAGTAATTGGATGCGACTGACAAGTCAAGATATAACCCTCGTCGATTTCTTGTTGGGTAAGGGCGTCGTCGGCATCCATTTCCACTTTTCCTGATACCAATTTTGCCTTGCAAGTGCCGCAAGCTCCAATCTGACAGCTATATGGTGGCTCGAGACCGCGTGCAATTGCCGCTTGCAAGATAACTTCTCCATCCCATACTTTAACTTTTGTTTCTTCTCCGTATAATCTAATTGTAACCCTGACATCCCGAGCACTCATAATTAGTAATTGTATATATTCTTTTCAAAGTATAATTCAATTAAATGTTATTAACGAAAGAATGTGCGTAATATTTAAATTTATTGGAAAATTTAGCAATACTTAAGAATCTTAACTAGCTATGATGGCTCTCGATTTACGATTCGACTAGCTATTAATGAAAAAAACTTATCTACTCGACAGGTCTTAATACAGTAATACCCGTCTGAGTTGAGCTCCCTTCGAGGTATTCGCTTAGTTGTTTGTCTATGACGACTTTTTTATAAACCGATGAGGCATGGAAGAGGTGTAATTTTCCGAAATTATCGCGAAAGGCAATACCGATATGGGCATAATCGAGTCCTTTCACCGTCGAAGTAATGGCAATAATATCGCCGCTCCGCAGCTTACTTTCAATCTTAGCAACATTTTCCTTTGGGATGTAATAATATGTCCTTTGATTGATATTCTTTTCGCATTGCTTCATTCTATCGAGAAAGCCGTCGTTTACCGACAATTCTGGATAGTATTTGATATTTTGCGGGTCTGTCATAAAGCCAACATTAAATCTTATAACTTTGCCTCCCAAGTCTTTGGTAATATCGGCAAATACTCTTTCGTTAGAGTTTTGATAAATCCAATCGGCGGTGTAATGAAGGCGGGAAGGATATTGCTTAATAATGCCATCGCGATAGCGAGTCGCCCTGAGGCAATCGACAAAATCTTCGATTTCCTGTATATTATTCTTAAGAACTCTGGCAATGCACAAAGAATTTTCAACAAGGGTAAAGCAGTCGAGACCATCGAGATTAAATCTGCAAAATTCATCGCCCATACCCTCTAATGTTTTTGGTTTATATGGTGTTCCCTCAAAGCTTCTTGCAACTCTGAGCACCCTTTCACCAATCGGCAAAGTATCTATACCTTCGTTGTGAAAGTTTTCGATCATCGTCTTGAATTGATCCCTGTATTTAGCCATCAAATCGACCAATTCGCGATTTTTAGGTGTATTTTGAGTAAAGTTTGGAGATAATAAGAATAGAAATAATAATACAATAGTTATTGCTCTTTTCATTTTTATCCTAAAAATTTGGCTCTTAATTTTATTTAAGGACAAAAACAGGAAATGATTATTTTTCAAAAAAGAAAAAAATTTATTCATATCTTAAGCACTCTATTGGGTCGAGTTGAGCGGCTTTCCAAGCAGGGTAGCCCCCGAAAACCACACCTAAAGCCGTACAGATAAGGATACTAAGTACTATGGAGAAAAACGGAATGCTTATGGAAATACTTATCGACGAGCCAAGAGCCCCGCCTGCAATAACACCAAAGAAAATACCTATTAACCCCCCAATTTGCGATAAAGTTACTGCTTCGATGATAAATTGATATAAAATCCAGGAGCGTTTTGCTCCAACTGCCTTGCGAACGCCAATTTCGCGTGTTCTTTCCTTGACAGTAACGAGCATTATGTTCATTATGCCAATACCAGCAGCAAGCAAGGCAAGCGAACCAGCTACGATTCCAAAAATTTTCAAGAAATCAGTTAGTCCTGAAAATTGTTCGGCTATGGAGTCATTGGTATTAACTTCAAAGTTGTTTTCTTCCCAAGGCTTTACGTTTCTAAGAATGCGAAGTTGTCCGATTGCTTCGTCCATAGTTGCCGGTATTTGCTCTGTGCTAACTGCTTTAACACATATTGTCAAAGATTCTTCCCACCATTCTGCGTAATATTTGAGGAATTGAGTAAGAGGTATCATAACATTGTTGTCTTGGCTTTGTCCGAGCATGGCTCCTCTTTGAGAGAGAACTCCAACGACCTCGTAAGAATGATTTTTAACACGGATAGTTCGACCAATTGGATTAATGCCAGGGAATACTTTTACAACGATATCATTACCAATAACAGCAACATTTCTTTTCAAGTCGATGTCTTGTCTTGTAAGTGGTCGCCCTAAGTCCACGCTGTAATTAAAAGTAACAAAGAAACCCTCGTCGGCGCCAATAAGACTTACATTAGGATCGGTCTGCCTATCTCCCGATTGAATAATAAAGCCGCTAGAAGCACTATAAGCTGAAACTGCATCGGCAAAAGTCATTTCCTTGCAAAAATCTTTATAAAGCGAATAATTCAATGGGCGACGAGAAGCATATTTACGCCAGGATCCTGGTCCCATTTGAAGCATGGGCATTTTTGTTATATAGATTGTATTACGCCCCAAACTTGCCATTTCGCCAGTAATAGCATTGTTGAGCGAAGTGATTAATGTTCCTGACAATACGATTGCAAAAACGCCAATTGAAATGCTCAACAGGGTTAAAAATGCCCGTAATTTGTGGACTAAGATTGACTTCAGAGCTATTATTATAGATTCGAGTATATTCATATTTTCCTATTCAAATCTCAATGCCTCGACAGGATCTAATCCAGCGGCACGCATTGCAGGAATAAGCCCTGCAGCCATCCCAATAAAAACTGATGTTGTAGTGGCTATAATGAACAATTCAAGTGGTAAAAACTTTGTTAAAAAGGCAACTCCTTTTATATGTTCGGGCAAATACGTTGCAGTGATGTAAGCTATTGCAGAACAAAGCACCAATGAAATAATAGCACCAACGAAACACAAGGCAGACGATTCGACAAGGAACTGCATTAAAATTGAACTGTTTTTGGCGCCAATAGCTTTGCGTATGCCGATTTCTTTTGTGCGCTCGGTAACGGTAACAAACATAATATTCATTATCCCAATCATTCCAACTAGAAACGATAAAGAAGTCATTCCAATACCTATTCCCCATACGTAAAGACGAATTGTTTGCATAGACTCCTCGAAAGCTTTCGTCTCATTAATCGAGAAATCATCTTCATCGTCAGGCTGCAAGTTGCGGATAATACGCATCCAACCGCGAGTTTCGTCGCGAACTTCGTCTATGCGTTCGGCACTACCAGCTTTGACAGCAATTGACAAAGATCTGTCTCTGGCTCCAAAATCTGAAAGAAATGTCCCTAATGGAATGTAAACCATGTTATCCATCATATCGAAAAACATCGTGCCTTGCTTCTTTATTACTCCAATAACGGTGAATTTATACTTGTTAATTTTTATTTCCCTACCTATGGCACCTCCGCTGGGAAAAATTGTATTATAGACATTATAACCAATAACAACAACATTCGTCCCGTATTCATCTTCCATATTCGTGAAAAAGCGTCCTTCTAGCAATTCTCCTCCGGAAGTAAGCCCGAAATCGCTCGAAGTGCCCCGCATACTTATGCCTTGATACGATTCATTTTCACTTTTAATAGTGGCTTGCCAAGCAGAAGCTATTGGTATCACTAATTCAGCACTCTGCATCTTTTCGGAGAAAGTTCTAATTTGTTCTAAAGTAATGTTTTTTCTATACCGCAAATCCTTCCAATTTTTGCCTCCTGCCCACTCCCATTTATCGACATAAAGCATATCCTCGCCAATGGAATTGAAAGTATCTTGCACTGCTTTGTCGAGTCCGCCAAGTATCCAACCCATAAGGATAACGACAGAAATGCCAACAACGACACCAAGCGATGCCAGACCACTTCTCATTTTGTTGGATTTCAGCGAGTTGAACGCCAGCTTAATCGCCTCTATTAGCTCGATAATACGTTTCAAATCAGTTTGCTCCGTCTATAATTACATCTTTGTATGTTGTCGGCTCAAGATTTGGTGAATCATCTTCTATCAGACCATCTCGCAAACGTATGATGCGATGAGCATTCTTTGCAATTTCTTCTTCATGTGTAACTAAAATCACAGTATTTCCTTGTTTCCACAGTTCAGCTAAAAGCGCCATTATCTCTGTTCCAGTTTTTGAATCGAGATTGCCTGTTGGCTCGTCGGCAAGTATAATAGCTGGATTGGTAACGAGCGCCCTGGCAATGGCTACACGTTGGCGCTGACCACCGGAAAGTTCATTAGGGCGATGGTTTATCCTATCGCCGAGACCAACGCTTTTCAAGGCATTTTTCGCAGCTTCCTCTCGCAATGATGGTTTCATTCCCGAATAAACAAGAGGCAATTCAACATTTTTAATAGCGCTTGCACGCGGCAAAAGATTAAAAGTTTGGAAAACAAAGCCTATTTCCTTGTTGCGTATCTCAGCCAGGTCGTTGTCGTCCATTTCGTTGACATCGAGACCGTTAAAAAGATAGATCCCCGACGATGGCGTGTCCAAACAACCAAGTATATTCATCAATGTTGATTTGCCCGAGCCTGACGGTCCCATCACAGCCAAATATTCGTTGCGATGAATGCTCAAGCTGATGTCCCTCAAGGCATAAACCTTCTCAGACCCCATCTCATAAATCTTTTTTATCTTTTCGATTTTTATAAGTAAATGATTATCAGTATTTTCCATATTTGACATTATCTAATATTAATAAAAGAAAATTTATACTTTAAGATTACTTTTTGAAATTTTTAAATTTCTTGCTTGCTGTGTCGATAGCAATCTCCGAGCCATCTTTCAGTTCCTTGCTAACGGCAGAATACCCTCCGCTAATCACCGCGTCGCCTTTTTTCAGTCCTGATGTGATTTCAATATATCCTTTATCGCTTAATCCAGTTTCAACCTTTTTCTTCTTGGCTTTGTTGCCATCTTTTAAGAAAACTATTGTTTGAGGCTTAACTTTTTTCTTAATCTTGTCTTCATCGTTCACTTTTCTTGCTCCGAAGCCATTATCACCATTTGCATCAGGATTATTCCCTGTATCGCTACGAGTGGTTACTGCCATAAGAGGAACAGCAAGCACATTGTAATGCGTTTCAGTCTGTATATCAACATTGCAACTCATTCCGGGGCGCAAAGCTGGGACATAATCAATAAACCTCACTTTAACTTCAAAATTAGTAACCTGATCTTGCGAGCCGAGAGCAGTTGCTTTGGCGGAATGACCTATTTCGATGACATATCCGAGATAAATCGAATCGGGTATGGCATCGACTTCAATTTTAACAGTATCACCAATTTTAACTAAAATAATATCGTTTTCATCGACATCGACCATTGCGTTCATAACCTTCAAATCGGCAATTTTCATCATTTCAGTGCCTTGCATTTGCGCAGTTCCGACCACTTTTTCGCCTTTTTCCACATTCAAACTCGTAACTATTCCATTTATAGGCGAATTTATAGTAGTTTTTGAGGCGCTAACCTGGAATTGCTTCAAAGCTGCAACAGATTGATTATAGCTCGAAAGGGAAGATTTATAATGCGAAACAGACTGGTCGTAAGTAGTTTTTGCACGGTCAAAATCCTGCTGCGAGATATAGCCCTTGGCATAAAGGTCTTTGAGGCGTTTCAGCTCGCTTTCGGAGCGCTCCATCTCTGCTTTTGCCACTTCGATGCCCATCTGTGCTGCATTGGAAGCTGCACGGAATTGGTCGAGTTGAGTTTGGATAATATCAGGATTGATTCTTACCAACAACTCGCCCTGGCGGACTGTGTCGCCTTCTTTCACAGCAAGATAAGTTATTTCACCGCTTGTTTCAGACGAAATTTTTACTTCAGTCTCAGGTCGTATCGTTCCAATGGCGGAAACCATTTGCGTGATCGTGCGATGACCGGCATTTTCCACTGTTACCTTGATTGTTTTATCGTCAGATGATTTCCAAACAAGCCATACAATAACTATAACAATTATTGATAGAAAACTAATAATAATAATTGTGTTTCTTTTTGATTTTTTCTTCGCCATTTTACTTCCTTTTTTAGCTATTTATATTCTTAAATTTCAACTCATTGCCTCTATGCTTTTAAAAAGGCCTGTTATAAAGAACTGTTTATTGTAATACATCCCTTCTATGATAAACTGCTGTATTCGATAGAATATCGTGGACTGCCTGTTTGTTTTTGCCGAGTGTTAAGAAAAAACCGAGATAAATTACGGTCATACACAAAAACATAAGTATCATTAACTCATTGATAAAAGTCAATATCCATACTATTTGAATAAGAACAGCGATATGCTTGAGCAAATATCTAATCAACAATTTCGCATTCGATGCTGCATGCCGATTGGAGCCGGCTATTTGAATGCCGAGAGTCATTTTCCCGAGCGAGGCACCCAAGAAAACTTCGAGCAAATAATATATTCCCGGGATAAGAAATCCAACAAGCAAACTTAGCTGATTGGTATGAAGGAAAGACATTATTACTCCTTGCATATTCTCAGGATTTTGCATTGCTTCCAAAATATTATAAGAGAATTGCGATGTATCAGCGGCATAGCCTGTTATCAAATCAAGTACAAGTGTGATGAACCACAAATAAATCCAATCAAGCACGGCAGCAGCAAGTCGC
>CAYVTD010000053.1:0-14882 GCA_964454445.1 uncultured Hyphomicrobiales bacterium | reverse complement strand
CAAAAGAGTCGAAAAAGTCGTTGGGTGATGAAATTGTTGTTATACCTGCATCGTTACCGCCACCAATATCGACTGTATAGTCCTCATATTCCATATAATATGCAGGATCGTAGATCTGATAATAGGATAAGCAAGGTTGATTTCTGCCATAATAGTCCCAATAGTAATAATAGCCCCAAAATGCTATTCTGAGTCTTGTTTTACCGTTTTTAGCATTTGAAGGCACTTTAATAGAGCCGTAGAATGTTTGTCCACCTTGGGCAACTGAGGATACGCTTTCTCCTGCATCATAGAAACTGCCGTTTTGGTTCCAGTCCACCCAGATTTCATAAGCAGAATAGTTCTCTCCCCAAAGAGAATGCCCTGTTAATGAAAATTTGTATTCGTTCCCCGGTGATAATGGCTTTGTTTTGTAATCTGTATGGTTTTCATAGCCCATCATATAATCCGGATAGTTTGTGTTAGGATAGCCATAGTAAGTGGAATTACAATTTATCCCTTCAAATGTAAAATTTGTGATATGCCCGTAATAGCTATAATAACCATACGGCTGACAGTATTGGGCATCTGCCTGCTGATATGCAAATATCGAAAGAAAAGCCATCGCAGCTACTATTTGCAAATAGCGGCTTGCTCTTAGTGAGTTGAGAATTTTAACCATTTGAACCTCCAAAAAAATGTAAAAATTTATAAAAACACTTTGTAAAAATAGACAATTATAGATCTTGACGAATATTTTTAATAAACTTATTTATCAATGCTTTATATCATTCTTTAACTAATATTTCTCATATATAACAATTTCAAGTTAGTTCACAAAAAATTTAATCTTCATATATACCTCTTTATATATAGATAATAACACAAATATTTCAATTTTGTTACATCAATTACGAATATTTTTGATAAATTTTATTTAAATCAATCAAAAAATAAATTCTAAAAAACAAATAAAATAATCTTTGCCTTCTAAAACATTTATTAAATTATCATTTTTATTTCTAAATACCAAAAAATTTTTCTTAACATGTTCTATTGATTGCCAAATTATGGAAAAACCATCAGATTTTATCTATAGAAGTTTTTTGAAATATTAAAAGTGTTAAGAAAAATTTACACTATTTTTTAAAAAATAGAAAAAAGGTTTAAATAACGAATATTTGCATGATTAATACTAAATTGCTACATATATTCTTTGAACTTAAAAAAAACAAATTATGAGTCATAACAATCTTCAATTAACTTCTATTTATGAGTCAGAAATAATTAATCGAGATCAACTAGCTGCCGGAATTGACGAGGCTGGGCGAGGACCTCTTGCAGGACCTGTTGTTGCTGCAGCAGTAATATTTCCTATTCAGTTGCTAGAAGATACTGAATTTTTGCATGTTGGCATATACGACTCAAAAAAATTGAATGAAAAAAAAAGGAATTATTTGGCTGAAATTATAAAAGAGAAAGCTTTGGCATGGAGCGTATCCTTCGTAGATAACATAACAATCGATAAAATAAATATTTTACAAGCAAGTATGGCTGCGATGAAAAATGCAGTTAATGAATTGAAGGTAAAACCAAATTTTTTGCTTGTTGACGGCAATTATTTTATTGGCTGTAACATTCCTTTTAAAACTATTGTTGGCGGCGATGCAAAATGTATTTCGATAGCAGCAGCTTCGATACTTGCTAAAACAGCTCGCGATAAATGGATGATAGAAGTAGCAGCAAAAAAATATCCCGATTATGGATTTGACAAGCATAAAGGATATGCCACTAAACAGCACTTTGAAAAAATCAACAAATATGGCATTTGCCCTTTACATCGCAACACTTTTCTATACAAATATTTAAAGCGACTTTCAAACGACGATAAACGACTTTTCTAGTTATTCGCAATTCATTTAAAATAATTAAGCAGGACTAATCCAAGTTATTTTTTACTAAAAAACATTATTTTTATTTTATTCCGATAATAAATTTTGGCTTATTTCCGATAATTATTTAATTTTATTTTAAAAAAAAATCATTTTTTTAGAGTATGCCAGAGACTAAGGAAATAAACACAAGCCAAAAAGACGATTTCGAGGCAATCAGAGCTGTTTTAAATGGAGACAACTCGCAGTTTTCTCTTCTCGACAAGAAATATCATAGGATCATAGCTGCATTGATTCGTAAAATGGTTCGAAATGAAGAAGATGTCGAAGACCTTACTCAAGAAACTTTTATAAAGGCATACAATGCATTGCCGACTTTCCACTTTGGTTATTCTTTTTCATCTTGGATCTATAAAATTGCTTCTAACACTTGCATCGACTTTCTTAGAAAAAAACGTTTTCAGACCATTTCGCTCAATCAACCCGTGCAAGGTTCTGCCGACGAAGAAAACGAATATGAAATTGAAGATGACAGCTACATCCCAGACAGGCATATCCTTTCGGAGGAAAGACAAAAGGTATTAAAGCAAGCAATAGAGCGATTACCCGATAACTACCGGGAAATTATCAAGATGAGACACGAACAAGAATTGGATTATATTGAGATTTCCGAGAAATTAAACTTACCTATTGGCACTGTCAAGGCGCATTTGTTTCGAGCAAGAAAGGCATTGTATTCTATGCTGAAGAAGCATTTGTTTTTATTGACAATGTGAATCTCTTTGCTAAAAATATAGACAAACTGACCGCTTTATACCTTTATTTTTTCTTCAGACCTGGCAGCAGACGCTTAATAATAAGTGGAGCTGCTTCCATAATCGAGTCGGGATCTTTGAAAATATCGCGAGCTTGATGCCTGGTCAAGGGCAAGCGCATCTCGGTATCATATATATATGCGTTTATGAGGAATTTGCCCCCATGGAAATCAAAATTCCCTGTAACCACTTGTTCTGCTTTGAGCATATCAACTGCTTTCCACATATCCGAGGGATATTGAGGATTGGTAGGGTCGATATTCATATCAGCAAGTAGTATCTCGATGGAATCGATAGGCACAAGGTAATATGATTCTTTATTCGGGTCTTCGGCTAAGAGCATATCGTAAATAGTGTCCTGCAATTGATAGCTCCAGATATTTCTTTCAATTAGTCCGTCCATATTTTGGAAAGGAAGCACAGCAATCCTTATAGGAGCAGCTTTCTGTGAATATGCTGTAATAGCAAGCAGTAGAATAAAAGCAAATAATAGATTAAACAGTTTCATTTTTTTACTCTTCATATAATAAAACAACCAAATTAAGCCTTGTCGAACATTTTTTGTGCTTGCAGAAATGAATTTCTAATATTTTGCCCCATCGGCAGAATCTTATCCCAGTTTTCTTCTTTACAATAACCCATTAATTCGATACCCAAAGCGGCAATATCATCAAGACCAAATTGCAAGCAGGATCCTTTGATAGTATGCCCAAAGCGGTACATATCCTCAGCATTTTTACTGGTAACTAAAACATCAAACTGATCATCTATATCCGCAATCCATTGCTCTATGAATTCTGGCAGAAGTTCGAGAATAAAAGGATCTGCTGGTATTTTCATATATCTCCCAACTTAAATATAATTAACGATTTTTTATAAAAGAAACTCTTTTCCTTAAAAAAACGACTATCGAAGAAAACTGTAAGCCGAATTCTGTCTTAAGGACTTAACCCTGAGGCAGTCATTAATCTAGGCAGTGGATTGCTCCACTGCTCAAGCGATCTACCCGAATGTCAATAAAATATATTGGAGCGAGCAACTCCTGCCTTGCGGCGACATTCTGTATGATCTTGCTCCGTGCGGGGTTTACCCTGCCACCTTGGTTGCCTTCGGTGCGGTAGGCGCTTACCCTGCCTTTTCACCCTTGCCTGTGCTTTTTTACAAGCCATCGGCGGTATTTTTTCTGTGGCACTTTCCGTCAGCTTGCCAACCAGAAAGAAAGCTAGCTGCCTTTGTGTTACAAAGCGCACTGCTCTGCGGAGTTCGGACTTTCCTCATTTCCATGTGGAAACGCGACTGCCCGTTTTCCCCGATAGATAGTTTTTATATGGGAAATTTAAGAAAAAACTATGAATAATCAAAAAATAATTAAAAATTTTTATTGATCAGCTTCATCAGGAATTATCATCCTGCCACAATTCTCACAAATAAATGCTTTGTTGAGATTGTTGCGTGCTTCGACAATTATCTGTGGCGGTACAGAGCTAAAACAGCCTGTACAGCTATTGCGTCTCAGGTGGACGGCAGCATCTTTGAGGTGAGTACGGATTCTGTCATATTCTTTCATTATAATGCTGTCTATAGTTTTTGCAATCTTTTTTCTATCTTTTAATAGAGCTTGCAACTCTTGGTTCTGATTGTTTTCTATCAACTCAAGTTCGTTTTTAATGTCTTTGAGGTCGGCATCCGATTCTTCAAAATCTTTCTCCTGACTTGCCAATATCTTTGTAAGGTTCTCTTTTTTTAGATTTTCGGTTTTGATTTGGTTCGTTAATTTGGAATGTTCTTCACGGATAAAGTCAATTTGCTTTGTTATTGCATCGAATTCTTTGTTATTTCTTACTTTGAATTGTTTTTTCGACAGATCTTCTTCTTTCACTTTGAGGTCTTCGATGGTGACATAAGAAGCTCTGAAAAACTCCTCTATTTCTTTAAGAATTTTTTTCGTTTCTTCGAGATGCGTTTTTAGCTTATCTGTCTTTTCTTGTTGTTTTTTGATACGTTCTGGCAGATCACCATACTCTTCCCTCAAATCATCAATTTTTTTATCTAATTCGGCGATAAGGGATATTTTATGCATTTGTGAATCCATTGTTCTTTCATTTCCTTTATTCTACATATAATTAGTTATTTTTTCATATTAAATTGTTCATTAACACAGATTATTTTCTTTTGTTTGTTAATATATTCTGTTGTTCCAGGAAAATAATTAATCGGATTAGTAACAGAAGAATTAATAACAACTTCGACTTCGCCATTTAAAATTGTGTTAATCAACTTGGCGAGTCCAAAGGTAACAAACTGCTCCATTTCGTAATGACCTGGATCTACGAGCATAAGTCTGCCTCTTGCCAGATGAAATTGATGATAAGTAATATCGGCAGTAATGAAGCAATCGGCACCAGAACCGAATGCCTGTTCCATAAAAGAAGTGCCGCTGCCTCCTACGATAGCTATTTTTTCAACTGTTTTTTTGTTGCCATTACACCAGCGTACCGGAGAACCGCAAATATCTGAGACCCTCTGCAAAAAATCCATTTCGCTTATTGGGCTATCGGTAGTTGCTACAACGCCCATACCTACAGATTTATAATGCTCATCAGGTACCAAGAAGCCCTCAACTCTCAGTCCGAGCCGCTCAGCAAGGATTTGACTTGTGCCTTGAATATATGAATCGAAAGTCGTGTGTACCGATATGACAGCAATATCTTTTTTTATTAGTTTTGTGGCTAGTCTGCCAATTCTTTCGTTGTTGTGTATGCTGGTTAAAGGCAGGAAAATCAGTGGGTGGAAGGTAATGATGCAGTTGGCTTGTTGTTTTTCTGCTTCTTCGATTACTTCCTCTGTAATTTCGAGTGTAATGAGAAGCTTTTTTATATTTTCCTGTCCGCTTTGTATCTGCAAACCTATTCGGTCGCCTTTCATCGCTGTTTCTGCGGGCAGAGCTTCATTGATTTTTTTTTGAAGCCAATCAAGTTGCATTTTTTAACCTGTGCCCGTCTTTTCTTTTATTTTTTCGTTTTTTCATTTTCGCCATTCTATTAAACGAAATTTAAGAAAGTTTATTATTACATCAAAAAATCAACGGTAATTAACAAGAAATACCATGAAGAGATTTTTACAAAAAAAGTTATATAAACTTTTTTTAATTTTTTTCCGTTTATCTTCAATTTTTAAGTTTTTAATACTCCATTTGAGCTTTTAATTTTCTTCTAAGAAAATTATAAAACATAGCTTTTTGTCCCAATGCTTTTATTTTTTTATTTTATCATTTTTGAGACTATCATAGGTAAAACTTGTTTGGAAATCAGCATTCATTATGTTAAATTTGTTTTTCATAAGAAAGATGTTCCTGATTTGTTAGACATTAGTTTATTAACTGTTTTCTATTATAGTAATATGGAATATCTTTTTGTGTTTACTCCGGTTTTATAGGGGTTATACTTTTTTTGACCAGTATTTAAATTATTTCCTTGACATTGAGTAAACTTGTAAAATATTAAAACTCTAATGAACTCCAAAAAACTTCTTTTTATCATAAGCTCTGTTGCACTGGCAATTTCTCTTTTTTTTGCTTTTCAAAAAGGTTTGGAAGAAAGAAAAAATCCAAATTATTTATATCTGGACACATTGTTATTAGCAAATGGTTTTAAGGAAGAATCTAAAATAGATACTACTGTTTTAAAAAAATACCGTTTGGTACCTCTAAAAGAAAAACTTGATGATTTTAAAGAATTTTATTTGAGTTTTCATAAAAAAACACGAGTTGACAGCTTTGAAAACATGATAGAAAAGCCATTTTTACCAAGTTGGGAGTACGAAAAATTTTTTTATTATTTCAAGCCTTTAATAAAGAATAAGAGAATTGTAATCTCAGGAGTAACCGGCTCCGGAAAAACAACGATTATTGATAAATTATCAAGATTTATAACAGGCTCGGAAGAAAGAGTTTTACATCTTCAGTGCGTCGAAGAGATGGCTGTCGAGTATCATAAAGAGTGGGTCGGAATGAGCACTCCAAACGGTTTTATGCCGGGAAAGCTTTTAAAGTTTTTCGAATTATGTCGAGCTGATACAAACCATAATTATATTTTTATTCTTGATGATATTGATAAAATATATCCATCAACTTTTTTTGGTTCTGAATTATGGTCAGAAATGGATAATCCTGAAAGTAAGAATCTCATTCAGGGTTATGGGGAAATACGATTTCCTGATAATTTTTATCTAATTTCTATAACTCACATAGGAGTATCGAATTTAATTGAATTAAACAACGAGCATTACAGGCGCCTTGGAGAACGATTACCTATAAATCCAGATGCCAATGAGTTTCTACTCGGGATTAAAGAGCGAATCCAGGAGAAAGATCTCAAAATACCATTCAAGCACATAAAGAATCTAGTTTTTTTCTTTATTGAGGCAAACAAATATATTGAAAAAAATTATGGTATGAGCTATACTCTTGGTCAATGGGCTACAATTAGAAAAAAAATTGAACCTGACGAATGGGGCAATTTTGTTCAAGAATTTATTACACATGTCTCTGCTTTTAAGCCTAACAAACCTCTTCAACTTGAAGATTTTGATAATATCTTTTATTCAATGGAAAACAATGGTTTAGTTAAGAATTCATACTTTTTCTATCGGCTTTATGAAAGTATGCTCGAGACTGGATTATTCAGTGAATTATCGGTTGCTCTGGCTTTTGCTAGTTGTTCTGCTATTTTTGGATGGATATTTATAATGAAAAAAAGGAAATTTCTGAATTATTTTCAATCTGAAATTCTCCGTATTGTTGATGATTTTAGGATACAAAAGATTAATCATGAAAAGGCAATGTTAGAGATTTATGAGAACAAAAATACTCTCGAGAAGTTAATCTTAAAAAGGAAAATAAAATACGAAGAATCCTCATTTCTAATCTTGTTTGTCAATGACCAAATAAAACAAATTGAAAATATAAACCAAGAAAGAGTGGTATCATCTGATTTTCAAAAACTACTTGAAGAATTTATGATTGATGGAATCCTTGATGAAGAAGAATATAGAATTTTAAATAGATTTTTAGACAATATTCGTTCGGCTTTACAACCTGATATTTATTATAGTTTGAAAAAGAAAATTGATAATTTGAAGAATAACAGTTAAAAAGATAGTCTTTTTAACTTACTTAGCAAGCTCGTTATCGTATACCTAATAATCTCAAGTAACAAAACAAAAAAGAAATATAACAAAAAAGAAACTAGATTTTTTATGTGAAATAACTTTTTTTATTATTTAGGAGAATATCGAAAACAGTGATTCAGTTTTTTCAATTCAATATAAAGATATTTTCATTTTTTCCGATATAATAACTGTCATAGTAAACAGTTTATATAGATATGAAAATAATTGTGAAAATATCGCTTTTCATAGCGCTAATTTTATTTGCAGACATTGCGTATTCGCAGCCGAATTTTGTCTTAAAGCTGGAGTCTGGCAAGATAGTTTCATTTCCAGTTCGTAATATCAATGGGATCTATTTCCTGCCTTTGAGAGATGCAGCAAAAGCATTTAAAAATGCAAGCTACGACAATAAAAATAATGAAATATTATCAGAATCTTTCTATTTGCGTTGCTCGAACGGTTCATTTTTCGTAGCTTGTTTTTTCAAAGATGATTTTCTTTCCAATGAAGGTTTTCGTTCTGCCCAAATGACGATACCTGCTTTGGAAATTGGCTCTGTTTTATATGTTCCTGCCCGCTCTTTTTTTTATTCGTTAATTAAATTGGGTATTATCTCTGCTGAGTTAACGGACCCGACTCTTAATAGTACTTTGTAAGGCAGCAGCGACAGCAACAAAGGTGATAGCTCAAACCCGCCGGAGAATACAAACTACAACAACAATCTCTTGATAAAAATATCTCCTTTGACTAATGTAGATTATATAAAGTATCTCGAAGCAAAGCGGACTATCGAAACAGAAAAAGCAGAAGGTCGCTTTGGCAAGATAATTATTCCGCCACAGCCGCCTAACAAGTACACATTACCAGAAAATCTGTTTATTGACGAGAAGCAGAACTAGCGGTCGAACCCGCACCTTTTTCTTTACTTGATTTGAGCACATAATCACTTACAAATCTTAGATGATCTTTAATTGCAGGTTCATCTGGCTCAAGGAGGGGAAAAAACTCTTGTTTGTGTGCGATTTTATCGGCATTTCCAAGCGGGAAACCGCCCGGTTTGATTACGTGGGAGCCACTAAGAAACAAGCAACGTCGCAATAAAGCATTTGCTAATCCTGAATAGAACATATTGAGCCTTGCGTTCATCATTTTTTGTGTTGATGCAGACGCATCTGTGAGCAAAACATCTGATCCCTCGTGGAATTGCGACCAATCAGAGAACCGTAATATTCGTGCCGATTTGCTTTTATAAACTAAAACTGGAGTGCCAAGATGGACTTTTTTATAAAGTTGCTCGCCGTCATTTATGCTGATTCTAACGCAGCCATGCGAGGTCGGGCGAATGCCAAGCGAACCATAATACCCTTTGGCATCGAGACCGTGGAAGCCAATATTCATATTAAAGCCAATCCAGTTGTATAGCTTGGCATTGTTGAATTGCTTTGAAACTGCCATTGGCGATTTGCTCTGAACCGTATAGATCCCTTCAGGTGTTGACTTGCCTTGTTTAATAACATCGGTTCCTGTAGAAATCTTGAATGATAATGTGCTATCGTTTCTGCGAAAAAGCCGGGCAAGCTGCTCTCGAAGGGATATTTCTATATATTCATCGCCAAGCACGAAAACAGTGTCAAAAACTGGCAAGTATCTATATTGCATTGGTGGGAGATCCGCTTCATCGACAAAGTAGCGATGGTTTATCACTGCTTTTTCTGGGACTTCGCGAAGTGCTGACAGCAAAATGATTGCTGTAAACAGTATTGGAACTAATATAAATACGGTTTTTCTCATTATTAATAACTATGACATTCCTTTTTTTCTATGAATAATAAGAATTACAACAAGCCTGCTCGCTTTCTTATGAACCATTCTGTTGCAAAAAGCAATGCCACTATAAAAAATAGCCAGGCAAGATTCCAGAAACTAAATTCAGCCCTTGAAGTAACACTGCGCTCTTCGAAAGTTGCATTTTTATAAAGATCATCAATAAAATTTTTTGCATCTTCGACGTTGTAGAATTTACCCCCCGTGCGGGAAGCAATATTTTCAAGCAATGCCCTGTTCATTGTTAGATCTTGAAACTCGAGGGCCGTTTCGCCAACAGAAAACGCAGCTTCCGAGCTGCCAAGCATTCTCGTACCAAGACTAATCCTGGCATCAAAGAAATAATCTCCTTTTGACAATCCTTCGAGTATGCCGGTATATCTGCCGTTACCCACCGAGTTGAGTATCAAGGTACGATTATCAGGCGAGGAAGAATTTTCAATTCCTGCGCCTGCTTTGCTATGAACATTGACTGATATAACTGCCTTATCTATCGGAGAATATGATTCATCGTAAACTTGTGCAATAAATTCGACTTTTTCGCCAAGAGAATAAAATTTCTTTGTTGTTGCAACTTTCACCAGATCGTCTTTTCTTGCCACAGAGAGCCAGCGGACTGAGTTTGTAATGAAATTATCGAACAAATCGGGAGTTTCTACCCTGTTTCTTGCGATTTCTGCCCCATACCCTAGCAATTTCCATCTGTATAAGCCGTAGGCAATAACTGCAATACTTTTACTGTTGTTGAAATTACGCGTAACGATGAGTGGCTCTTTGAGTGAAACGTTGTTTACTTTTACTCCCGAAAGAACCTTGCTTTCGGGCTTTACTTTGACAAAAGTTTCAGTTCTGAACAGTGGAGGCAGTTTGTTCCAATTATCTATGCCTATATCTTCTCCATTGACCTTGAGCAATGGATCTGAAGATGAATTCTCGGCAAAATCGGGGAGTGCCAGAAATTCGCGGGTATTAGTCGATATAGTTCTAAAAGGCAAATAATCTTCGAACACTTTCAATTTATTGTAATCTATTTGTCGAGAAGCAACAAACAAAAGCGGTTTTTCTTTTGCAAGATGGCTTTTTATCAAATCGAGAGTTTGATAAGGAGTATTCGAATTGGGAAAGCCGATGAAAACAAATAAATCAGATTCTTGGAGCTCTTTTTCGTTGGGTGCTTGCCCGTAAAACTCAGAATTCTTCTTTTGAATGAATTGTTTTATTTTGACGCCTTTTTCCTTGTTAAGCACATTTGTAATGAAAGAGACATCGGAGGAGGGCGCCCCAGCAAAAAGAGCAATTTTTCTCTTGTTTTCCAATACGCGTATATATTCGCTGTTACTGTTGTTTCTCAAAGTAGCCTCGTCTGGCAGGGCATCAGCATTAATTGTTATTTTGTGCATTCCCGATGTTTTCGGAAGATATTCGAAAACAATCGAATAGTTGTTATTGTCTGGAAGCAAAGTTAATTTCTGGCTTGCTAATTCCTTGCCATTGTCTAATATTCTGACATTTGTTTGAATATCTTTATACCCATTAGCAAAAATACGGACATTTACCGGTATTGGATTGTCAATATAGGCAATCTCATTGGTTAAAATGGTCTGCACTGCTATATCCTTTGCCAATTCGAGCGAACCAATTCCTATTGTAAATACTGGCTTGCCAAGAGCTTCTGCTTCATAAACAGGATTGGCTCCCTGGTTAAAGCAGCCGTCTGATATCAGCAAATATGCGCGAACATTGTTGTTTTCTGCATTCTCACCAGCTTTTTTTAAAACATTGGCAATATCTGTAAGCGGACCTTTGAAATCGAGCGAATCGAAGGAGTATGCTTCGATATTCTTTGCTACTCCAGCGAATTTCCACAAATTTAAATTCTCTTTGGAAAGGGAGGAAAAATTGGCATTTGTTGCTGCTTTACGATATTCGTCTTTTCTACTTCCTTTGAGGTCATCTAAAGCGGTAGATTGTGAGTTGTCGAGCAAAACAGCAAGTTGTGGGGGCACTTCCACTCCGCTTATGATAGTCATAACCGGCTCGAACAAAACGAACAGTAATAATGCCAATGCAAGAGAGCGAAGGCAAATCAAAAGAGCTTTTACCTTGCTTGAAATGGGGGGCACTGTTACCCGATAAGTAAATATAGCAACTGATACAGAAGCCAAAATCAATAAAACAAGCAGCCAAAGAGAACTGCTCAATTCAAATGTATATGCATTCATTATTTAGTATAGTTAATAAAAAAGTATCGAAAAAACTATTCAAATGTTTAAATAAAAAATGGACAGTTTCTTTTAAAAAATGAAATAATTATTTTTAATAATAAAAAACGTTTTTAATGCTTATTGATTTTATAAGGAATTATGCCTTAAAAAACTTGTCGTTGACATAAGTATCAATATTATTCTCATTTATTCTATCTTGTAGCATTGAATCACGTTCGCGAATGGTTACAGTGCCATCTTCGAGCGTTTGTCCATCGATAGTTACACAGAAGGGAGTACCGATTTCGTCTTGTCTCCTGTATCGTCTTCCGATTGCGCCTGAAGTATCATATTGTGTTTTAAAATGTTGTTGTAAGTCCTTGTAGATGGAGTGTGCCTTTTCTGGCATTCCGTCTTTATTGACCAATGGGAAAATAGCAATCTGCACAGGCGCCAGTCGCGAATGGAAGCGCATCACGGTGCGAGTTTCAGCTTTTCCGTTTTCGCCTGCGATTTCCTCTTCGTCGTAAGAATTGCATAGAATGCCCATGAGCGAGCGGGTTACGCCACCGGAAGTCTCAACAACATAAGGCACAAATCTTTCGTTGTTTACAGTATCAACAAATTCGAGTTTCTTTCCCGAAAATTTCTGATGAGCCGACAGGTCATAATCAGTTCGGGAGTGGATGCCTTCCACCTCTCCCCAGCCAAATGGGAAAAGCATTTCGATATCTGTGGCTCGAGAGGCATAATGAGCAAGCTTATCGTGGTCTTTCAACCTTAGATTTTCGGGTTTGATGCCGAGTTTTATATACCAATTTCTGCGTTCTTCGAGCCAGTAATCGAACCATTCGTTTTCGCTTCCCGGTTTAACGAAATATTGCATTTCCATCTGCTCGAACTCGCGGGTGCGGAATAGAAAATTCTTTGTATTAATCTCGTTGCGAAACGCCTTGCCTATTTGAGCGATGCCGAAAGGTACTTTCTGCCGGGCTGTTTCCATAACATTTTTGAAATTTACATAAATCCCTTGAGCCGATTCAGGTCGAAGATAAACAGCCGAGCTACTGTCTTCCACAGGACCGACAAAAGTTTTAAACATAAGATTGAAATTTCTTACTTCTGTCCACTCTTTCGATCCGGAAACGGGGTCGGCAATTTCGTATTCCATTATCAAATCATAATAATCTTTTGGTTCGCTTGCCTTGCCGAGTTTTTCGGTGAGTATGCGAGCTTTGTCGTTTTTTTTCTTTTTAATCAATTTTTCGATATATTCTTCGATAAGGTTGTCGGCTCGATAGCGCGATTTACTTTGTTTGTTGTCAATCATTGGATCGCTGAACTGTGTAAGATGACCGCTTGCCTCCCAAGTTCTTGGATGCATTAGAATAGAAGCATCAATGCCTTCGATATCATCGCGATAGGTCATCGCTTTCCACCATTCTTCCTTCAAATTTCTGAGTAGTTCCACTCCTAAAGGACCAAAATCCCAGCAACCGTTTAAGCCTCCATATATTTCTGATGATTGAAAAATGAAGCCTCTATGCTTCGCCAATGATATCAATGTTTCGAGTTTAACCATTTTTATTGTTTACCAATTAGAATAAATATAACATTCTTTATTTCTTACATCTTAATATTTCACCAAATCAGACGGACACTAGGCAATATCGCTCTTATCCTCTCTTGTTCGGGCAAAGAAAACTTATTATTTCTTAAGTCAAGCACTTCGAGTATAGACATCTTAGTAACATTTTCAGGCAAAGAAGTTAAGCCATTGCTACCCAATGAAAGAGTTTTTAGAGTTTGGCTCCTCGATAGTACATCGAACAACTGAGTTAGATCGATACTTGGATTATCCTCTAAAAAGAGTGATTGTAACATTTTTGACTCAGCTAATTCCTCGGGTATTTCTTTGATATTGTTGTTAGTCAGGATCAAGTCGAGAAGAAATGGGAGCTTAGCCAATTTTTTCAATGTTCTTGAAAAGTCAATTTGTGGATTCTTTGTAATAGCCAAGCTGCTTAAAGATGATAGTTTGACAAAAGAATCGGGCAGATCAGTTAATTTGTTGTTTGACAAGGTTAAGCTTGCTAATTGCTGGAGATTGCCAAAATTCCAGGGCAAACTGTCAAGAGGGACATCTGTCAGATCAATCATAGATAAATTTCTTAAAACGCTAATGGATTCGGGTAGTTTTTTTAAAGGATTGTTTGTAAGATATAGTAATGTAAGGTTCTCGAGTTCTTTTATAGTGTTTGGCAGGATAAAAATTTCATTATTACTAAGATCGAGCATAGCCAGTTTTTTTAATTTGCCGAGCTTGTCTGGAAAAAACATTATCTTCATATCAGATAAGTCGAGAGCCATAAGCGATTTAAGCTCGGGTAGCTCCTGGAACGCCTCTTCCACATTCATTTCTTGATTACTGCCTATTTCGAGCATTTCCAAGGACTGAAGATTGTGGAAAGTAGCCGGTAAGCCGGTTAATTGATTGTTCCTTAATTTAATTACTTTGATTGAATTGAGTCCGGCAATTCCCGATCCTATTGTGGTTACACGATTTTTTTCAAGGTCAAGCATCTCTAAATTTTTCAGATTACCAATATAATTGGGTATTTCTTTTATGTAATTATTGTTTAAACTCAGGTTTGTCAGATTTTCCATTTGGCTCAAGACTTCAGGAATTTCAGTAAACCTGTTTTCGTTTAAATCCAAAATCGTGAGCTTTTGTAGCGATGCTAATTCATCTGGTAATGAAGTCAGTTTGTTTTTATAGAGATGTAGCCTCTCAATATTTTTAAATTGCAATATTTCCTTTGGAAATTCTATTAAATTATTATCAGTTAAGTTAAGATATCTGACGTCATTAGGATTCTTCAGAGCATCTTCCAGGGAATTATACATTTTATATTGCTCTGCCTTTGCAGACGGTGCACTAAGAAGTAGCACAGAAACGACGAAAATAAAAAAAATTTTCATAAATGATACTCTCATCT
>CAYVTD010000052.1:0-15708 GCA_964454445.1 uncultured Hyphomicrobiales bacterium | reverse complement strand
GCTTTTTGGGCTATCAATATGAGGTATATTATGCACAACATTACATGCCTTAATGCAAGCATCGAGCAATTGAGGGTTGCGTTTGAACTCTTTAGTATAAATAGCCATTGCCCAACGCTTGGCACCTTTTTTTGCCTTCGAGGCAGCATTTGCCGACATAGTCATCGACTCAAATGTTTTTACAGGCGAAGCGGCTAAAGCAGCAGCGGCACCAGCCAGGGTTAAAAATTTGCGTCTATTCATATTATTTGACCTCCTTCCCGGTAACTTTGTTGCCATTTTGGATGGTTGCTTTTTGATTGACAGGCATAATGCTATCTACCGGAGACATATCTTCATTATCAGGATCATTTGTAACTGAATGCTGTTTCTTTTTGCATTCTTCTACTCTCTTAAATCCTTTAATGATTTCTTGGATGTTATTAGGATCTTTTATTTTAGAATTCTCTGGAGCTACATGGCAATCCCAGCAATATGGATTTACGTCTAAATAATTATGGCATCTATCGCAGAAATTATCTTTATTAGTATGGCAAGACATACAAGTTTTGCTCAAACTCATCTCGACTTTTTTGCCCTTAATAGTAGTAAAATGAATATCTTCGCGAACCAATTTATCTCGCCATTCATTGAGAATATCCATGTGGTAAGAGTTCATATACTCTTTCTCATAAAGACATTTTTTTGCATTAGTAGGATATTCCAAAACGGGCCTTTCGCCGCCTTTTCCATTGGCTATGTTAAGCCAGAATGGCGAAGTAAAAGCCGCAAGGAAAATCAGTATTCCAAGCAATACTTTACCTGTGTCGTACATTTTATTTACCCTCCTTTTCTGATTTTTCTTCTTGTTTTATTAAGGGATTTCTCCGGAAGTCCGTTGTTCTTTCATGTTCGCCTTTCATCACAAGGGCGTTGCCAACCATTTCGTGGATGCCTCCAACCTCTACCTCAGGCACCCAGAACTCCATCAATGGCTGCAAAGTTGCTTTATCGATAGCGCAGATGCACAAGAGCAGGTTTACGCCGTTTCTGTCATGTACATATTTCACTGCATTTGCCCGTGGATAGCCTCCACGCATTCTCATCTCAAAATTTTCCTCAGTACCAAGCCCGGCACCACTACCACAACAAAAAGTTTGCTCGCGTATTGTGTTATCGGGCATCTCTGTAAAATTGTTGCAAACGGCTTTTATTACATATCTAGGCTCTTCGAGCAAGCCCATACCTCTCGATGGATTGCAAGAGTCGTGGAAAGTAGGATGCCAATGGTCGTTACGGCTGGGGTCGAGTTTTAATTTCCCATTTCTTATCAAATCGGAAGTAAATTCGGTAATGTGAACCATTTTCGACGATCTTGCATTTTTAAATACTGTTCCTGTGATAGGCGATTTCGGAACTTCGAGGAAATCGGCAGGGCCATTGAGCGTATCCATATATTGATGAATTATTCTCCACATGTGCCCACATTCTCCGCCGAGTATCCATTTTACTTTGAGACGTTCTGCTTCGGCATAAATCTTTTTATTAAGGGCTTTCATCAAATCGTGAGACACGAAAGAGCCAAAATTACCACCTTCAGAAGCATAAGTACTCCAAGTATAGTTCAACCCTAGCTCGTGGAACAAGGCAAGATAGCCAAGAAGAGTAAAATAGTGAGGCTCGCCGAAATAATCAGCCGATGGAGTAACAAAAAGTATGTCAGCACCCTTTTTATTTATTGGCAGATCTACTTTTATGCCTGTTATTTCTTCGAGATCGTCGGCGGCAAATTCAAGTGAATCCACAAAACCATGAGGCTGAATGCCAAGGTGATTGCCTGTCCTATGGCTATTTTTAACTGGGGTCATCACCCAATCGATATTTACTCCAATTAGATTCATCAACTCGCGAGTAATGAAAGTAATTTCAGCAGTATCAATGCCATAAGGACAAAAAACAGAACAGCGACGGCATTGAGTACATTGATAAAAATAATAGAACCATTCCTTGAGAACATCTTCAGTAAGGTCTCTGGCGCCTACCATTTTGCCCATCAATTTGCCTGCTAAAGTAAATTCTTTTCTATAAACCGAGCGGAGAAGCTCTGCGCGAAGCACAGGCATATTCTTAGGGTCTCCCGAGCCAAGGAAAAAGTGGCATTTATCGGCACAGGCGCCACAGCGTACGCAAATATCCATAAAAATCTGCAGCGAGCGGAATTTCTTGATTCGCTCGTGGAAACCATTCATTATGATTTCTTTCCAATTTTCTGGCAGTTTCCAATCTTTTTCATAAGGTTGCCATTTTCGCGGAAATGGTTGCTCTATATATTCTATACTTTCCGGAACAGCTGCGTGATTATATGTGCCTTTTTTGAATTCGACAGGTGTGTCCATCCAATTCGTTACAGGCAGTTTATATTCGATAGATTCGGCAAGTTTTGCCGGTATAAGTTTTTCAGCCATTATTTTGTGCCCTCCTCTTTGTCTAACGGTAAGCCAACGCCTTTCATAACATCTCGGAATTCATCTTCATATTGTTCGTAAGTATGATATTGCATATTCAGTTCGTCGTTCCAAGGATTAACGTGTCTTTTTGCTCGATTGTTATTTGCCATATTGCGAGTCGGGCTAAAAAACACACCCGCAAAATGGACCAATTTGCTAAATGGAAAGTAAGCGATTAATATGCAAACAAGAAATAAATGAACATAAAACAAAGGGCTTATCCCTGCTGGCACTACTATATGGAAACTAAACAAACCGGTCATTAATTCTTTAACGGCAATTATGTCTGTTTTAAAAAAATAGCGCATTAAGACGCCGGTAATCGCTATCGAAGCAATCAGCAGCAAGGGAAAATAGTCGCTTGAAAGTGAAATATACTCAACTTGCTTGTTGAAAACCCGGCGGAAAAACAAATATGTCAAGGCTGCTAAGATAGCTACATCTGTTATGTAGATCAAAGGCAAACCAATTTGGAAAAAACTATCATATATTTGAAGATAATCAACAAAAAATGGTGCCGGCTCCGTGAAAAACCGGAAATGTCGCAAGACAATGATTAAAAAAGACCAATGGAAGGCAAGTGCAAACGCCCAAAGCCATTTCTCGGCTCCATAGACGAGCTTGCTACCTTTGTCCAATATTCCCGCTTTTGTGTTGCGAAAAAGAGAACGGAAAAACAGTACCTCAAGAGCCATTCTGCCGACAACTCCCCAGAAGCCACTCGGACTGTCAAGCTTGTTTTGCTTAATCCAATCATGCGATTTTTGCTGTCCTGCCGTAGTCGTTATGTTAAACGGCACGGGGGCAGATGCCCATTTGAAAACTCGGGCAAGTATCCCAATTAGGAAAAAAGCTATCGAAGCTATTGGTATTATTACAGCAAATATCATTTGCAAGCCGGGTACCGAGGACCCTATCCAGCTTATTAATACCAATGCAACTATTGCAATTAATGATATAGTTATACCCATTTAAAAAACCTGTTTTGTGAAACTATATTGTAATTTATTAATTATCTTCCATCGAATCATACTTTCTATTCAATCTGTCTATCATCTTGTAAGTGCGTTTTTTAACCTCATTAGCCTTAATTTCATATAATAGTTCTCTTTGAGCAACAAACATATCAAAAGCTGCTTTCAATGCCTCATCGCATAAGCGGAGAGCTTCGACAAGTTCATTGCAAGTATTGGAACTTTTTCCATAATGCTCATACTCTTCAAGCACAATATCTTTTAAAATAAACATAAAATTCATTGCGAAAGAAGCGGAATAATCCTGAATAGAGCGGATTTTGACTATCTCTTCAAGTGCTTTTTGCAGTTCTTCCGGTTTATTGCTAAAAATAGCGGTGAATGCCTCTGTCAAACCCTGTTCGTAGGCATGACCAATAGGATTAGTAAACTGATTTTTTTTCTGGAAAAGAAACTTGCCCGATTCCTTCGGATAAGTTTCAATCATCAATGTTAGCCATTTTTCTGAAAGCCGGTTTCTGTTGTCAAACAAATTGTTTATAAAACTCATATTACTCTCTTTTTCCGAACTTACAATACAATTAAATATCGTAAAGTTAAATTAGATAATCCTAATAAAATTAATATTCAATATTAAAAATAAATCTAAAATAAACTAAACTATAAAATTCTCTTAACTTCATATTTTTAATCGTTTAAAATACGAATTGTATGTGATTACACAAATTTGTTGGAGTTTTATAATTAACTTCTGTAACATCAATGTTGAATTAAATTAATATTTTTTGTATTTGTTGGAGCACCTAATCAAAAATGTTTCGTAAATTGTAGTATTCCTAAAACTATAATTTATTATTTATTGGTAAGGTTTAATGAAAACAAAAGCAGTCTTTCCGGGAAAATACATACAAGGTAAAGGAGCAATAAACGAATTGCCCGAATTAATTAAATCGCTGGCTAACAAAGGGTTGTTGCTGGGTTCGAAAAGAGTTATTGACCAAATAATTCCCAAATATGCAAGTTCAATTACTCAAGAGGATATAGTATTCGATGTCTTCAACGGAGAATGTTGCGAAGATGAAATCTCAAGAGTATTAATGAATTTAGAAATTTCAAAGGCTAATATTATCATCGGAATGGGCGGCGGGAAAGTCATTGATACAGCAAAGATTGTTGCCGATAGGGCAAGCATTCCAGTTATTGTTGTTCCAACCATAGCCTCGACAGATGCCCCGACAAGCGGCTGTGCGGTAACATACGCTTCCGGTGGAGTTTTCGAACGGGTCCATTACCAAAAGATGAATCCAACAGCAGTTTTAGTAGATCTTGAAATACTTGCCGATGCACCGAGCCGTTTTCTGGTTTCTGGAATGGGCGATGCTCTTGCAACTTGGTTTGAAGCTCATTCATGCCATCAAACTCAATCTATGAATGAATGTGGCGGATTAAGCACATTAGCGGGTTTGCATATAGCCAGATTATGCTATGACACTTTGCTGGAGTATGGATATCAAGCAAAAATGGCTAATGAAAATCATCTGATAACACCTGCCTTCGAATTCATTGTTGAAGCAAATACTTTGTTAAGCGGAATTGGTTTCGAAAGCTCCGGCTTGGCGGCAGCTCACGCTATCCACAATGGATTGACAGTTTTGGAAGAGACTCATTCTTATTTCCACGGCGAAAAAGTTGCTTTCGGCACTCTTGCAGGTCTTTTTCTAACTGGAGTATCACCAAAGGAAATAAGTATCGTTTTCGATTTTTGTGATATTGTCGGACTTCCAACAACTCTAGCAGATGTTGGAATTATAAAGGCAGACCGGAGTAAACTTATGATTGCTGCGGATAAGGTATGTCAGACTGGCTCGTCAATTTTTCACGAAACTAGCGAAATGAATCCTGAAAAAGTCTTGAATGCTATGCTTATGGCTGATGCTTATGGCAGAGATAGATTAAAATAAACAAGATGTTTTATTAATAATCTACTATGTTGATAACTCGTTGTTAATACTCTGCCTTATCGATCATTGATGCAATTCTTTTATCGCGATGTTCCATGGCTAATTTGCGAAGATCGACAACTTTATCAGCTTCATCGACTATTTCCACACCGAGCATTGTTTCCAACACATCTTCCATGGTTAACAAGCCTTCGACCCCGCCATATTCATCAACAACAAGGAACAGATGGCTACGCCCTTGCAAAAATCTTTCAAGAGCAAAATCCAACTCAGCATTTTCCGGAATAAAATCGACCTCTCTGGCAAATTCACTTAAGATCATATCCGTATTGCCCATCAAAGCGGCGTGAAGCACATCTTTCGACATTACGTAACCAATAACTTTGTCGTCGATAGATTCGCCTTCCCATATAGGAAAACGCGAATACATTTGCAACTCAGGTAAATTGATAATATCAGACACTTTCTTTTCTGCCTCGCAACTGAAAACAACGGTCCGAGGAGTCATCACATCGCTGACAAGCACATCGCTAAAGTGCATAATACTTTTTAAAATTCGATATTCATCTTGGTCAATCGTGCCGTCTTCGTGAGCTGTTTCCACCATCGCGTTTAACTCGTCCCGCGATATGTCTTCCGACTCGGTGCCAATTATTAGCTTATCGAACAAATTATGCAACGAAACAATTGGAGTTGATAACAAGACAAGAATGCGCAACAAAAAGCCAAAGTTTTTGATTATTTTCTTAGCATAATGTCTGCCAAGAGATGATAATACAGTCCGTAAGAAAATTGCTCCTAATAGATAAAAAATAATAATATAAATCATTATATTATTTTCACTTTCTAAAAGCAAACTAATGTTAGTAATCAATAGCGCAGAAACAGTATAAAAAAGAATCTCAATAATCAGAAATGATTCTGTATATCGCTCAGAATGGAGCTTGAGTTTATGTAATCGGGCGAGAATAAACTCGTCATTTTCAATCAAATCATTTGTTTGATCCAAGGAAATATACTGCAATGAAGCAGAAATCATCGAGAAAAGGGTGCCGCCCAGCGTTAGGACGGCAATAAGAAACGTCTCCATAACATTTGTTTATCGGAACTACATACTTTTCAACAGAATTTCAATATAAACAACATAAGATTAATTCCAAGTTTTATCGACTATTGTTAATCGGCCTGGATAGTTCATTTCACCAAAAGGGGTAGATACTCTGGGCCTGGCATCGAGCTTTAGCTTGGCAGGCGAACCATTGACTCCTCCAATCGCCAAGGCAAGATTAAGCAATCCATCATATCCCCTGTTCCCAAGAAATTCATACATATCGAGAGACATTTCCAATGGAATAATGGTCGATTGACCCGTTCCGGGTATTTCAATCGATTTTTTAATATCACCACTTATTGTTTTTACTCCGTCAATATACAAATTCCAATCGAAGCTCGTCAATGTCGCTGTAGATTTCCTTGTGTTGTTTGTGCCATCGTTGGGGTTCTTAGCGGCAACGTTTAAAATAAAACTAACAGATAACTTTTTAGAAGTTACCATCTGCGTAAGGCGAACTGCATCCATAGCTGAAATATCGCTTATGGATTTCTTGTTTTGGATATTAATTCCACCAACTGTAAAACCAGATACATTTTCCAACTTAAATTGCATTTTTTGCAAATTTGTAACAGCAGCAGTTACGTCTTTTACCATTTTACAACTTTGCCAAACAACAAGCATTGTCAGAAAAATAGCCATTGCAATTATGATTTTTAAAATCCTGCTCATACACTAATCCATTTATAAATAAATTTTTATGAAAAAACGATTGTATTAATATTAAAGTGTAATATATCTTGCTTTTTCAAAAAGAGCTAATTTATTAGGAAGGACAGGGATTTTTGTTTGTTCAAACTCTTTTTGATTATGTGAAACAATCTTGTCTTTCACGACATCAAAATAAAATCCTTGCTGAAATAATCCAGCAAGGAATAATAGTATAATAAAAACACATCAATTTAATTCGTTTTCAGAAATAATCTCTTCGATTGATTTGCCTTTGGGGTTGTAAGAACCATTTGCTGTTTTCGTTAGAATATCGGCCAGTAAATCTGCCCTTTTCTTCTCAAGGTTCAAGGAAGATAGCAATCGCACTTTGGCAATAAGAAGCTTTTCTTCTATTGGTTTACTCAAAAAATCGTCTGCGCCGGCTTCTATTGATTTGATTTGATTGGCAACATCGTTCAGAGCTGTTACGATTACGACAGGAATATGTTTGGTTGCTTCATCAGCTTTTACATTTTTAACCGTCTCGTAACCATCCATTCGTGGCATCATAACATCAAGAACAACTGCATCGGGATGGCGTTTTGCTATTTTTTCAAGACAGTCTATTCCATCATAAGCCTCAAGTGACTCGTAACCGTTTGCTTCGAGGTATCGCCTTAGAAGTTTGGTAGTTATTCGATTATCATCTACAACAAGAACAAAAGGTTTTTTCATACTATCCCTTCATTTATTTCCATTATTTTGCTTATTATCTTGAATTATTCTTTTTAATAAAAAGCAATTTAGTAAATTTCATTAAATTATGCAATATTAAAATAAAAATTTTTTATACTGAATCATAATACTGGCAAAATTTTCAATTCATCTTTCTATAATCCGGTTTTTCTTGTTGTGAAGAGATTAATCGCAAGAAACTTTCGGTAAATGCAACTACTCTCGCAATACCGTTATATTGCAATCTTTCTGCTGTGTCTGTCGGTCGATGATAATCGTTGTGCATTCCGGTTGTTAAAAGGACAAAAGGTATGCCACTATCATAAAAATTAAAATGATCGCCACGCACTTCTTCAGAATTCATTTTGTAGATTTTCACCGTATTGTTTTGCGATGTCTGATTTAAAAGTGTGTCGAGCATCATAGAAGATGCTCCACCAAAAGCATTCAGCCTGAAACCACTCATTCTGCCAACCATGTCCAAATCGATCATACAAATAATGTTTTTTGCTTCTACAGGTGCATTTTTTACAAAATATGCCGAGCCTAATGTGCCAAACTCATTCGAATTAAATCCTACAAATACAACAGGATTTGGCAGCGGATTGTTTTTTAGCAAACGAGCTAACTCAATTAAGGCAGCAGTTCCAGAGGCATTGTCATCAGCGCCATAATGTAGTTTATAACCTTGATCCCAATAGGGCGATTTATATCGGCTGCTGTCTTTGCCCAAGCCAATGTGGTCGAAATGTGCACCAACAACAATATATTGGTTATTTTTTGCAGGATCTGTTCCAGCTATCATACCGAAGATATTGGGGATCTGCTTTTCTGCTTGCTCGAGATCTGTTGTTATTGAAATAGTTACATCTGGCAAAGTAAAACTTTTAGGTTGTTTTTTCTCGGCGATTTCTTTTTCGAGAGGATAAAGTGTATATTCTCTCGGGAAAAACTTGGCAATGCTTAATCGATTTGCTTGAATAGCGACCAAATCGTTGTTCCATCGTTGCGGTTCTGGAACCATCCTATACCAGTTATTAGCCGAATCACTTTGTTTTTTAACGAAAATGATTCCGACTGCACCGTGATTACCGGCATTTTCCGTTTTATAGCGAAGCGACTTGTAATCGCTAAGAAAAGCAGATTGGGCTACATCTTCAGCAGAATCTGCCAGCACAATCACTATCTTTCCTTTTACGTCCATACCCGCATAATCGTCGTAATTTAATTCTTTAGCAGTAACTCCATGGCCAACAAAAGCCAACTCGCCCTCGACATTGCCATTTTTAGAAAAACGCATAGGAAACCAATCGTTGTCAATTTCCCAATTTCTTCTCATCTTTTTCCACATTGATTCGGGCAAGCCCGGACGTTTAACTATTGTATTGAAATAGACTTCGTTTATGCCTTTTAAGCCGGTACCAACAACGAAAGGGAAATCTTGTTTAAAGTTGTTATTGATTGGGCTAAGACCAATCGTTTTGAACTGGTTAAGCAAATATTCAGCTGCTTGATAATTACCTGGTTCGCCAGGAAGGCGTCCCTGCAATTCGCCTGAAGCAAGATACATTACATGCTTTTTTATGGCGGTTGACATTTCCGTCGGTGTTTCCTCTTGCGAATAAGCTGGAACAAGGAAACAAATAACAAAAAATATAACAGCTACTGTTGTCAAGGGCGAGTTTTTCATTTTTTAACTCCTTTGAAAAGATTTAACTTTTGTATAAGTTGGATTTGATATTTTTATTCTGTTCAATGATTTATCTTTATTTAAGATTATTTATTATTATATATAACAAAAACTAAAGAAAATCGAACTCAATATATCAAATTACTTCAAATTTTCCAAAAGTTTTGCTCTTGTGTATGGAATTAAACCGCCTGCGTCGATTATTTTCTGCTTTGCTTCAGGATGAGGGATAACGATATACTCTTTACCACTCGTTTTATTGATTATCTTGTCGTGTAAAATTTCGAGTTCGTCTCCTGTTACCGCTTCGAAATCGGGCGACATAATTGTTTGTAATCCTAAATTAATGCTATTTTGCAGGAAAATTCTTGCAAAATGCTTTGCAATAATTGTAAGCCCATGCCCTTTCAAAGTAGAAACAGCCTGCTCGCGTGAAGAACCACAACCGAAGTTCTTGCCGCCTGCGATCACAGAACCTTCCGGATAATTTTTGCTGTTAAGCAATGTGTTTAGTTCTTCGTTGTCGGCAAAGCAAAATTGCGGGGTTTCCGTAGGAAGAACTGTTGCCATAAAGCGTCCTGGATAGATTATATCCGTGGAAATATCGTTACCAAAACTATAAATCACTTTAGCCATTGTTATTCTCCTTTCATAGGGTTAGTGATTACACCATTCAAAGCTGTATAAGCTGCAGTTGCAGCAGAACCGAGATAAACTTCGCCACGCGGGTTGCCCATACGTCCTTTGAAATTCCTGTTTGTTGTTGCCATTGCTCTTTCACCATCGCCAAGTGCACCCTGATGTACACCCAGGCAAGGACCGCAACCTGGATTCATAACAACAGCACCTGCTTTTACAAAATCGGATACATATCCCAAGTCAAGGGCTTGCTTGTATATTCTTGCAGAAGCAGGAAATACGAGCATTCGCGTTGTCTTTGCTACTTTTTTGCCGCGAAGTATGTCGGCAGCAGTTTTCAAATCGTCAAGGCGCCCATTTGTGCAGGAACCTATCACCACTTGGTCAATTTTTAAGCCTTCCACCTCACTTACCGGCTTTACATTATCAACGGTATGCGGACATGCAGTTTGTGGGACAAGCGATGAAGCATCTATTTCAATCACTTTTTCATAGACAGCATCAGCACTAGGCGTAATCAATTCGATTTGGTCGGTTACCCCTGCTTCTTCACGCAAATATCTAAGCGTTTCCTGGTCGGGCGGAACAATTCCTGAAGTTGCGCCTGCTTCGACACTCATATTGCATATAGTAAGTCGTCCCGATGTGCTCATATTCCTTATTGTTTCCCCGTGGAACTCCAATACTTTGAAATTGGCGCCCTCAGCGGAAATCATTCCAATTAGATATAAAATCAGGTCCTTGGCGGAGACATTTTCTTTGAATTTCCCGTTTACAACGACTTTTAATGTATGCGGTACTTCCACGTTTAAAACCGAACCCAGCGCCCAAACAGAAGCCATTTCAGTGGCACCTATTCCAAACGAAAAAGCACCAAGAGCGCCGTGGCTTGTTGTATGGCTATCAGTACCGACTACGACCAAACCCGGTTTAATGTAACCATATTCGGGTAAAATTTGATGGCATATACCACCTTCGTCGCCACGGATATCGTGGAATTTAGTGATACCTTGTGCTTCGATAAAGTTGCGAATCTTTTTTTGGTTTGTTGCCGTTTTCGAACTTTCGGCTGGCACGCGGTGGTCGAATATTATAGCTATTTTGCTCGGATCCCATACTTTCGCTTCTTTAGGAACCCCTTTGTAAATCTCAAGAAATTGATTGATGACAAGGGCAGCATTCTCATGTGACATTGCAAGTCCCGCCCGTGGTTCGACAATCTCTCCGGGAGATACCCTGTCTTTGCCACTTGCGGCGGCGAGTATCTGCTCTACCATTGTTCCCGGCATATATCCTCCAATATTAATATTTATAAAAAAACTATTGTTATTTTGACCTAATTGTAAACAGCAGAATGATGGTTACAATCGTAGTAGAAATAAAAAGCAAGGGTTGTACAGCATCATCCCAGAAACTACTTTCTTCAGCTGGAGCTTGCGCCTGAGCGAAATCGTGTTCCTTGCTATTAATTAGGTCAATATCTTTTTTGTCGATGAAATCTTTATAATTATAAATAATTTCAGGAATAATCACAATCTCTCCGTCCGATTTTGTATATTTTCCCGAAACTTTCGTTGTAATAATTCTGTTAAGCGTATCTTCGCATATATCAGTTATATGATATTCAATTTTTATTTGTTCGAGCCACAATTCAAGAGGCAAAGAGCCATTAGAACTTTTATTGAATATCTTGATATTTTTGTCTGAGCATCTCTTGTGAATCTTTGAATCAAGCAACCAAGCTGCAGGATGTTGATTAATCTCAATCGAAATTGATTTGTTATCAGCTTTTTCAACAACAGATACAAACTTTTCAGCACTTAAATCGAGTAAAGAGTCGATAACATCATAATTTTTTAATATTTTCTCCGCTTTAGCACTTAAAAAAAATGCAAAAAACATAATTATAATATTTATGGGTTTTATTCTCATTATGTTTCTAGTAAACCAATATTTTTAATGTGATTAGAGTGACCTAAAACACCATTCAACTAAAAATCTTCAAGCACACTCAAACAATATTGCTTATATGAGCATTTCGGCAAATTATCGACAGTATGCTTGTATTCATCTACAGAAATAAAGCCTTGATACAAGGCAATTTCCTCGATGCAAGCTATTTTCCTGCCCTGACGTTTTTCGATAGCGCCAATGAAATTGCTTGCTTCGAGCAAGGATTCCGGTGTTCCTGTGTCAAGCCAGGCAATACCCCTGCCGATAAGCTCCACTTTCAGACGTCCCTGTCTTAAATACTCTTTTTGAACGTCGGTTATCTCAAGTTCGCCTCGGGGCGATGGCTTCAGATTTTTTGATATTTCAACACAATCGTTATCAAATACATACAAACCGGGTATGGCAAACTTCGATTTTGGGTTTGCTGGCTTTTCTTCAATGCTCAATACGACATTGTCTTTTCCAAATTCGACAACACCGTATTCGGAAGGGTTGTTTACTTTATAACCAAAAATGGTACCACCTGTGTTGTTCTTAATAGCATTTCGCAAAAAATCGAGTTTTCCATAAAAGAGATTATCGCCAAGCACAAGCAAAGCCTGATCTTTGCCGAGAAACTCATCTCCAAGGATAAAAGCCTGAGCAATGCCAGCCGGCTTTGCCTGAACAATATAGCTTATATTGATACCTATATGTTTGCCGTCGCCAAGCAATTTTTCAAAATTAGGAGTATCTTCAGGTGTAGATATTATGAGAACATCGCGTATGCCAGCAAGCATTGTTATGGCAAGCGGATAATAAATCATCGGCTTATCGTAAATCACCTGCAACTGTTTACTAAAAATGCTTGTCATGGGATAAAGCCGTGTGCCGCTGCCCCCTGCAAGAATTATACCCTTTGTTTTCATTAACCTACCCTTTGAAAATATCTTCAACAATTATTTTTGCAATTCTTTCAGCTGCTCGACCGTCCCAGTATTTCGGGATATCGCCTTTTTTGTGGCTACCGGATAATACTTTGTCGATTGCGCGTATAATCTTGTCAAAATCTGGCATTACAAGCTCATTGGTACCTATTTCGCAAGTAATTGGTCTTTCAGTAGTTGTTCTCAATGTTATGCAAGGAATTCCGAGAGCAGTTGTTTCTTCCTGAATTCCACCAGAATCTGTTATTACAAAAGCTGAGTTCATCGTAAGCGAAAGAAAATCAATATACCCAACCGGCTCTTTTATTAACAAGTTTTTCATATCATTTGCTGCCGATTCAAGTCTAAAATTTTTTATGTTTTTCGTTGTTCTCGGATGCGCAGGGAAGACAATTTTCTTGTGGAAACCAATATACTTGAAAACATCAATAAGCATAGCCAGTTGCTCCTTATTATCGACATTGCTCGGGCGGTGAAGCGTAACAAGTACATAATCTTTTTTGTTTAGCCCATAATCATCAAGTATTTGGCTTTCCTTTGCCTTAGCCATAGCATAATGCTGAGAGTCAATCATCGTGTTGCCTGTGAAAAAAATTCTATCTTCAGGGAAACCTTCCTTTTTCAAATTTTCTTCGGCATCATATTCAGTAACAAAACAATAATCACAGATGGCATCAGTAGCCAAGCGATTGATTTCTTCAGGCATTGTCCTGTCGCCGCTGCGCAATCCACCTTCGACGTGGGCAGTTGCTATCCCCAATTTTACTGATGTTAGAGAACAAGCAATGGTGGAATTGACATCACCAACAACGATAACAAAATCAGGTTTTTCTTTAATTAGCACTTTTTCAAATTCAAGAATAATCCTCGCTGTCTGTTCCGCATGCGTGCCAGAGCCGGCACCTAAGAAATAAGCCGGTTGAGGCATTTCCAAATCTTTGAAAAAGGCATCGGACATTGAATAATCATAATGCTGCCCGGTATGGACAATCAAATGGCTTACTCTGTCTTTATAAGCAGAAAAAGCTCTATGCAAAGGAGCCACTTTCATAAAATTTGGTCTTGCGCCAACCACTGAAATAATTTTAATCAAGATCTCGCCCCCAAAAGCATAATATTGTCTCTTTTCGTTGCAGCTTTACAAGCGTTTCTCGTATCAATCACTACCTTGCTGTGCTCAGCCACAGAGTTATAATCAATGATTGTATGATCGGTAGTTATCACAACAACATCATACTTTTTCAATACCTCAGGATTTACCTCTTTGATAGAAAATAGTTTATTTGATAGAATTCTTATTTCTGGAATGTATGGATCGTAATAATCGACCATTTCAAATCCTTCATTGAGAAGTATTTCAGCTACTTTTAGCGCAGGAGAATGGCGTAAATCGTTCACATCTTTCTTAAAAGCCATCCCCAATAATAAAACTTTAGCTGAATGTAATGAAATGGGCTGTTTAGCTATCTCTTTGACGACCATCGAGCTAACATAAAACGGCATTTCTTCGTTTGTTTCAGCTGCAAGAGTGATAAATTTCGTTTCAAAATCATATTCTCTTGCCATCCACGACAGATAATATGGATCTATCAAAATACAATGACCACCAATGCCTGGACCTGGATAAAAAGGCATAAACCCAAATGGTTTCGTCGATGCAGCATCGACCACTTCCCAAATATTAACACCAATTCTGTCGCATAATTGAGCCATTTCGTTCACGAGGGCTATATTTACGCTACGAAATATATTCTCAAGCAATTTTTCCATCTCGCCAATAGCAGGCGAACTTACAGCCACAACTTTATCAACTGCAAGCTTGGTTATTTCACAGGCAAGTTTTGTTGAATTTTTTTCGATACCACCTACAACGATTGGGGTATTTCGAGTGTTCCATTTCTTGTTTCCGGGGTCGATACGTTCTGGTGAATAAGCAAGGAAGAAATCTTTACCGGCAATTAAGCCACTTTCCTCCAAAATAGGTTGAACATATTTTTCCGTCGTTCCGGGGAAAGTAGTGCTTTTCAAAATAATAATCTGACCCGATTTTAAATTATCTCTTATGCTTCTTGATGCGGAAACGATAAAAGCAATGTTAGGATCTTTATTTGGAGTAAATGGTGTTGGAACGCAAATATATATGGCATCGCAGTCAGCTAATTTTGAAAAATCGTCCGTGGCTGTCAAAGTTCCTTTTATCAAGACACTACGAACAAGATCATTGTTGAGATCTTCAATATAGTTTTCGCCTTTTTGCAACAGAGCTACTTTTTCAGTGTTTACCTCAAATCCAATTGTTGGCACATTATGGCTTGATAGCTCATAAGCCAAAGGCAAACCGACATAGCCCAAACCAATGACACCAACTGTTATCTGTTTGTTTTGTATTCGCTTAAGAAGAGCATTAATTTGTGATTTATCCATTGAAATCCTATTAATTATAAGTTATATTGCTTTTTATAATAATCAAGATAGGCACCAGAACGAACATTTTGTCACCAACTTTCGTTGCTTATATACCATTCTACTGTCTTTTTCATTCCCTCGTCAAATCTAATCTCTGGCGCCCAGCCAAGCTCATT
>CAYVTD010000051.1:0-15730 GCA_964454445.1 uncultured Hyphomicrobiales bacterium | reverse complement strand
CTACGGTCATCAAGCCAATCCCGCCTGTCACGGGAGTGATTGCTGATGCTTTTGGGCTACCAGCTGCAAAATCGACATCGCCCGTAAGCCGGTAGCCTTTTTCTTTGCCCGGGTCATCGACACGGTTCATTCCGACGTCGATAATTACAACTCCATCTTTTACGTCATCTGCCTTTATTCGCTCAGCGACACCCATTGCAGCAACGAGTATATCTGCTTGCAATGTGTATTGGCGAATGTCTTTGGCGCCGGTATGAACTATTGTTACAATGGAGTTAGCATATTTATTCTTTTGATAAAGGAGGTTTGCTATTGGTTTGCCGACGATATTGCTTCTGCCTGCAACAACGACGTGTTTGCCCGAAGTTTCAATTTCCGAGCGGCGAAGCATTTCCATAATGCCACGAGGAGTGCAAGGAACAAATCCAGGCAAACCAATGACAAGCCTTCCGATGTTTTCGGGATGAAAACCGTCAACATCTTTATAAGGTCTGATGGTTCGTATCACTTTGTGTTCGTCGATATGTTTCGGCAGGGGCAATTGGACAAGTATTCCATGAATAGTGGGGTCATTGTTCCATTTTTCGACAAAAGCAAGAACATCTTTTTCGGAAATAGTATCGGAGACACGTTCGACAATAGAAAGGAAGCCAAGTTCATTAGCAGTTTTTTCTTTTGAGCGGACATAAGCCATCGAACCGGGATCCTCGCCAACGAGCAAGACAGCCAAGCCCGGTCGAATGCCTTTTTCTTTGAATAAAATCTGTGTCTTTTCTTTGATTTCGTCCTTGATGGCTGCCGAAATCGCTTTGCCGTCAATTATTTTCGCCATTTCTTTCTTAATTCTTTTAATATTTATAATTTTTGTATATATTCAAAGCCAATACTTCTGCGAATGCCTTTTTTGGGTTGAAGGTGCTCAAATAAGTCAAGTGCTTGAATCTCGACTGTTAGACCATCTGAAACAGAAATCCGAAAAGCGGCATTGAGCAAACCATGACTGCTTATAATTCTTTTACTAAAAACTGTTGTTGTTGCATTATATTCAACGTTTAGCGACAAAGACTTACCGAGGCAATGCTCAATCCCTAAATAAAAGTTTGGATTTCTATCTTTGGGCGTGCCTTCGATGGAGTAATTAAACCCTCCATGCAATGAAAAATCGCCCAATGCCCATTTAAATGATTTGCTTGCAGCTATGTAAACACCTGGAGATGATACTTGATAAGCCGCGGATTGTTTTAAGTAATCGCCTCTGCCTTGAGTATTTAAGCCGATTAAGATTGCAGGAATGGAGAGAGATTCGTCAATAACACGGTAGATGAGCTGTACACCGGGATAGTTTTGTGTTTCGATATTGCCATAGCCAACAAAATTAGTAAAGCCGAAGCTCAAACCAAGCGAGAAATCTTTAAAAGGAGCCGCTCCAATTTGCAGCATTAGACCGCCGCCGGCAAAGTACTCAGAATAAATTAAAAAGCTGCCTTTTTCAAGAGTACCCGCTGTTGGCATTTGCACGATGTATAGCGATTCATTAGCTGATTGGCTGCCTGCCGTGCCTTTTGATGCACAACAGGTTTGTCCAGCTAAAGATGGCATCAAAGCAGAAATTAATAAAATTATTACTTTAACTCGCAAATGGAACATTTCTTAAATTTTTTTATATGAAATACTTTTTGTTTTAAAAAAAATTGTATTAAATTCATATTTTTTGAACTATGTATTTAAAAAATATTCTAATATACAAACAATGAAGCAAACATTAATTTTTTTCATAGCTATTTTGTTGATTTCCTGCTGTTCAACGCAAAAAAATACTAAAGAAAACAATTCTGCGGATAGTAAAGAAAAAAAAGACACATTGATGAAGAACGAAAGCAACCCATATCTGAAACTTGAGCCAGGATATGAAATATTGGACGAAAGTAGAATAAAATTCACTCTCAAGGCGACGCGCCTGGCTGTTCGAGAAGAAGAATACATACCCAATTCACAAACTTTTAGGGTCATTGTAAACTCTTTGAAAGGCAAGACGGTTTGGGACTCCGGCGGAGATAAAAATTTTATGCAAATGGTAATGCCTGTTCTGCCGGAAGCTGTCGATGAAACATATACTTATGAAATAATTTGGGACAGGTGGGATCAGACATCTATTGAACCTCCACCAAAAGCAGAATATACTGTTACAATGATTATTCCAGCAAAGCCAAGGGAATATTCGTCAACTATTTCAATATCTATCAATTTTAGAAAATAAGTATGACTATAAAAAAAGTGCTGAAGTTTATAAAATAATTTTAAAAAGAGTGATGAATTAATATGAATAACGATGAATCATTGATGAAGCGGGCATTAGAGCTTGCCATCAAAGGAAGCGGGTGGGTAAATCCAAACCCAAGAGTTGGGGCTGTTATTGTAAAAAACGGAGAGATTATCGGTGAGGGATGGCATAAAAAATTTGGTGGACCTCACGCCGAAATCGAAGCAATAAATTCATCAAATGGTGCTGACCTTAGTGGTGCAACCATGTATGTTAACCTTGAGCCATGCAACCACACGGGAAAAACGCCACCTTGTGCTGATGCCATTATCGAGCATAATTTTGAGAAAGTTTTTATTGCAATGAGAGATCCTAACCCTAATGTAGAAGGTGGGGGCGCAGCGAAACTAAGGGCAGCAGGAATCGAAGTAAACGAAGGGCTGCTCGAAGAAGATGCAAAATGGTTGAACCGCTTTTTTATCAAGCATACCAGCACAGGCTTGCCATATATTATTTTAAAAATGGGACAATCAATCGATGGCAACATTGCAAGCTCGCAAGGCGAATCGAAATGGATAACTTGTGAAGAGAGTCGTCGGCGAGTTCACATTTTGCGAGCTAGTGTAGATGCAATTCTAGTTGGCAGGCAGACTGTCGAGGTAGACGATCCAAACCTGACTGTTCGTGCAGTGGAGGGGCATAATCCTAAGCGGATAGTTTTAGATGCAGAACTATCGCTTCAATTGTCGAGCAAGGTGTTTAGCGATTATGAAAGAAACAATACAGTTGTATTTTGCTCAAAAAGGGCAATTAATTCTCGAAAGGCAGGGATTCTAAAAATTGCAGATGTGAATGTTGTTGCTTGCGAACTCGATGAAACGGATAAACTTAGCTCAAAGAAGGCAGTTGAATACTGTGGACGTGAATTGAAGATGTCGTCAATTTTAGTGGAAGGTGGCTCACAAGTGTTTTCATCTTTTGCCGCTGCCGACTTGATCGACGAGATGCACATATTTATTGCTCCGATTTTACTCGGACAGGGTTATCATTCTTTTAGAGCTTTGTCTGTCAATTCTATTGATAAGGCGCCAAAATTTGAAATAAAAGCCATCTCACAAAGTGATAGTGATGTTCAAATTATCGCTATAAGAAGAAATAGTGATTAATCCTCTATAAATGCGACTTTATGTCGGGATTTAATAATTTTCTGCTTTTTTTTTCGTTATAGAATAGTGAAATGTATTTTTTTCCAACTTCACTTTCGTGTAATAATGGAAACATCAGAACTAATAAAAAAAGTAAGAAAAATTGAAATAAAAACACGTGGGCTTTCCAAACAACTCTTTTCCGGCGAATATCATAGTGCTTTTAAAGGCAGAGGTATGGCTTTTAGCGAAGTCCGGGAGTATCAGCACGGTGATGATATACGCTCTATCGATTGGAACGTAACGGCAAAACTTAGCCATCCTTACGTAAAAGTGTTTGAAGAAGAGCGAGAGTTAACTGTAATGTTGCTTGTCGATGTAAGCGGCTCAGAGTCCTTTGGCACTAAATCACTATTTAAAAGAGAGCTTATTACTGAGCTATGTGCAGTCCTTGCCTTCTCAGCCATGCAAAACAATGATAAAATTGGAGTAATTTTTTTTACTGACAAGGTGGAGAAGTTTATTCCACCGAAAAAAGGTAAAAAACATATATTGAGAATTATCAGGGAGTTAATTGAGTTTAAACCAGTTAATCGAAGCACTAATATAAGTGAAGCTATCCGTTATTTTACCAATATCGTCAAGAAAAGAAGCATCTGCTTTGTTTTGTCAGATTTTCTCGCTGATGGCTTCGAGGACGCACTTAAAATCTCAAAACGACGGCACGATACTGTTGCTATGCATATTTTCGACCAAAGAGAAGCAGAGCTTCCTAAGCTGGGACTTATCAGGATGTGCGACGCTGAAACCGGGACAGAATCATGGGTCGATACTTCAAGCGAAATTGTTAGAAGGAATTACGCAAATTGGTGGAATGAAAAACAAGCGAATCTGAATAATATTTTCTTAAAAAGCAATGTAGATGTTGTGAAAATTAGGACAGACGAGTCATATATTGCCCCTCTTATGAATTTTTTTAAACGAAGGGGAGCAAGAAAATAAATTACAAAATAAAGTGAGGATATTATGAGGAATATAAAAAATCTACTCAATCCCTTGTTTTTATTAATCGTTGTAGCCGCCACAGGAGCTGCTCTTTACACAGCCCACAAAAGCAAACAGGTATGTGTTGAGGGGCATCTTTTTGAAGAAGCTCCAATGTTTTCCAAAAGAAGCCAGCAATGGGAGTGGATGCGACATCGAGACCCGAGAACAGGCGATATCCCTAAAGGAATCTTTCGCGCATCTATACAATTTGCAAAAACTTTGCCTGGAGCATTAGGAATGCCCAAAAATAATCGCGACAGATTGCTTGCTCAACAATGGAAACAGCGTGGTCCTGCGAATATTGGTGGCAGGACGAGGGCGCTTGCTTATGATGTTCGCAATGAAAATAATATTCTCGCAGGTGGTGTTTCCGGCGGTATGTGGAAATCAATAGATGGAGGCAATACCTGGTCAAAAAAAATATCGCCAATGCAACTGCAATCTGTTTCGTGCATTACACAAGATAAACGTCCAGGCAAGGAAAATATCTGGTATTATGGTACTGGCGAATATTTTAATATTTATGGTGGTTTGGCTGGCGACGGAGTTTATAAATCTACAAATAATGGTGAAACTTGGGAGCCGCTTGCCTCGACAATTTCTAATACACCAAATCTTTGGAACAGCCCTTTTGATTATAATTGGAACATTATAACAAATCATAAAAATCTGGAGCAAGATGAAGTTCTAGTAGCAACCGCGGCGGGAGGTATCTTTCGCTCTGTTGATGGAGGCAAATCGTTTGAGCCTGTGCTTGGCGGCGGTTTTGGCAGATCTTATCCCTGGTTCACTGACATTGCAATTTCACCATCGGGAGTTATGTATGCCACATTGAGCCAAAGGACTTTTGATGCTGGAGCCAAAGCAAGCGGGTGTGGACTTTATCGCTCGACAAATGGTAAAAATTGGACAAATATAACTCCTGCAAATTGGCCCCGGCAATATTGGCGGGTTGTGATTGGTATATCCCCATCAGATGAAAATAAAGTTTATTTTTTTGGTCAAACACCTGAAAGTGGTATTTTAACTTTTAATAGTCAAGGCGATTCGCTTTGGCACAGCTTTTGGAAATATACTTATATTTCTGGTGATGGTTCGGGTAATGGCGGAAAATGGGAAGACCGTTCGCTCAACCTCCCATCGGGAGGAAAAACCCGCTTGCAAATGAACACACAAGGCTCTTACGATATGGTGATTGCTGTCAAGCCTGATGACCCTGAAACAGTAATTATCGGCGGAACCAATCTTTATCGCTCTACTGATGGTTTTAAATCAAAGGAAAACACTACAATTATTGGTGGTTATTGTCCCGAAGGACGCGAGAAAGAATGCTTGTATGATTACGAATACCCAAACCATCACGCCGATCAACATGCGATAGTTTTTTCATATATCAATCCAAATATTTTGTTTACAGGCTCCGATGGCGGAGTGCATAAGACCCTTGATGTACGCGATGAAAAAGTTGAGTGGATATCTTTAAACAATAGCTATATTACTACTCAATTTTATACCTGTGCTATCGACAAAGCAACACCGGGAAGTCAGGAGATTATCGGTGGTTTGCAAGACAACGGTACTTTGTTTACCCGCTGGGCTGATAATAAAAAGGGCTGGACTAATCCTAACTATTCTGATGGGTTTTATTGCAATATTGAGGATGGAGGCAGATTTTATTATGTTGCTCAAAATGCTTCAAAACAGCCGATGCACCAAATTTTTAGGGTAACGCTCGACGAAGATGGACAAAGATTGATAAAAACACGTATTGACCCAATCGGCGGCCTCGATTTTATGTGGGTAAATCCTTATAAGCTTGATCCTAATAATCAAAAAAGAATGTATCTTGCCGGTGGACAAATCGTCTGGCGTAACAACAACCTCGATGCTATTCCAGTTGTTGAAACTACCGATTCCATTTCTACCGAATGGGACAGTATTCCCCAATCCCGCATACAATTTGGCAGGATTTCTGCCCTTTCTGTTTCAAAAACTCCTCAAAATATAGTCTATTATGGCACTAATTATGGTGAAGTTTATAAAATCGAAAATGCAAACTCGAAAGAACCCAAAGTAACGAATATAACAAGCAATTCCTTTCCACGATCAGGTTTCGTTGGTTGTGTCTCCGTTGATCCAAAAGATGGCAATAAAGTATTTGCAGTATTTCATAATTTTAATGTAAAAAGCGTTTTTTATTCTACAGATGCCGGCAAAAATTGGCGTCATGTTACAGGAAATCTCGAGGAAGAGCCCGGAGGTTTGGGTGCTGGTCCAGCATGCTATTGGATAGAAGTGCTTCCGATTGGAGATAAGTATTTATATTTAATGGGGACATCGACTGGACTTTACTCAACTTCATTTATCGAAGGCGAAGATGTTGTATGGCGACAAGAAGCAGCTGATGTTATTGGTAATGCAATGGTTTATATGCTTGCCTCCCGTGAGTCAGATGGATATGTTGTTGCGGCAACGCATGGAGTTGGAATGTTTAGTGCTAACATTCAAGAATTGCATCAACCATTAGCAAAAGCACCACAGCTTATTCTGCCTGTCGATGGTAAAAGCGGTATTCTCCAAGAGGTTACTCTCGAATGGCAAACTTTGGAAGGAGCAGGCAATTACAAAGTCGAAATTTCTGATAGCCCCAATTTTACGAAAATTATAAAAACTATCGAAGGCGTGAAAGGAACAAACGTAAAAATAAATGATTTAGAGCAAGGCTATAAGACTTATTACTGGCGGGTTACAGCGAGAAACGAAGGCGGTTTTAGTCCTTATTCTCAAGTTTGGTCTTTCCGTACTGCCATTGCGCCTCCGCTGCTGGTTCTTCCAGAAGATGGAGCAACGTCTGTCGAAACATCAACAAATTTGAAATGGTTGCCCGTCGATGGCGCCGTTTCTTATCATCTGATGCTTTCTACTTTGCCAAATTTTGGTAGTTTAATTGTTGATACTATTGTGCAAGGAAGCACTGATCTTTTTGTAGAAGGTCTGCTTGGCAACAGACGCCATTATTGGCAAATATCATCGATTGATGCCGATGGGGAGGGAATATTTTCAAACAGGCGGAGTTTTACGACAAAGAAAGTTACTTCTGTCGAAGATAAGCATCAGTTTTATGTGGAACAAATAGAAAAATTGTCGCCCAATCCAACGAGCAATTCGATATCTGTGTCCTTTATGATTAAAAAACCTGACAAAGGCGAAATCATTATTGTCGATATGGAAGGAAACACTTACTCGAAGCTATCAAAGCAGTTCAAAGCGGGCAACAATAAAGAAACCATAAATTTATATGGTGTTCCATCGGGGAGATACTTCTGCCTAATTAAAATTAATGGGAAATTACTGTCAAAGCCTTTTACGGTGTTAAAATAATTATATTTATTATCATTAAAGAGCATTTTAAATTAAAAAAACTAGATAAAACGATGAAATTACGGTTCTTATGTCTTTTGTTTTTATTGATATTATTGCCAAATGTTTTGCTTTCGCAGGAATTGAATGTCAAGGCAGTGATCGATACAAACGACGTTCTTATTGGCGATTGGATCAAGCTAACGCTTGTTGCAAAAAGCACGAAACAGACAAGAATAATTTTTCCGGCAATAGGGGATACCATTGGCAAAATCGAAGTGGTTTCTCGAGGTAAAATAGACACAATCAAAGAAAAAGATGGCTTGACATTTAAACGAGATTTTACTTTATCTGCTTATGATTCAGGTAGCTTCACAGTCCCTTCTCAAACTTTTATGTACGAACGGACCGGTTTTGAATCTCTATTTGCTGCCGCAACTGATTCGATAGTGTTAAGATACCATTCAATACCAGTGGACACGACTTTGCCAATTAAAGATATCAAAGGACCTTTAGACGAACTCTGGACATTAGCAGAGATTATGCCTTATATTTTGATTGTTCTGGGCATAGTATTGCTTGCAGTGCTTGTAATCTATCTATTGAAGAGATATAAGCCAAAGCCGAAACCAAGCGTCAAATATGACCCAACAATTCCTGCTGATGTCGAGGCATTGAGAGCTTTCAGAATTCTCGAGCAAGAAAAACTCTGGCAAAAAGGCGAAGTAAAAAAATATTACGTTCGGCTTACCGAAATAATAAGGATTTATTTTGAAAGAAGATATGAAATCCCTGCTATGGAAACGACAAGCGTCGAGATAATTGACGATTTAAAGAAACAGGATATTCGCTATGAATTGATCGAGCAAATGTCGTCAGTTTTTGAAACTGCCGATTTAGTGAAGTTTGCCAAATTCCTTCCCTTGCCTGATGTTAATGCAAAATGCCTGTCCCAATCTATTGATTTTGTTGAAAAGACAAAACAAAATATTGAACCTGATAAAAAAGATAATCTGGAAATTCAGAGTAATGCTAGTATCAGTCAAGAAAATGAAAAAACAATTAATAAAAACAGTAACAGTACGATAACAAAAAGCAATGAGAACAATCACAAGGAGATGGAAAATTGAGCGAGATACAATTTGCAAATCCTGAATATTTATATGGTTTGATAATAATACCATTACTGATAATATGGTATGTATTGCGAGACGAAAAGCAACACCCAGTTTTAAATGTATCCACATTTGCAGGTTTTGCAAAAGCCGGCTTTACGATGAAACCAGTCTTAAGACACTTATTGTTTATCTTTCGAATGCTTGCCATTGGGCTTTTAATAATAGCCATAGCCCGCCCGCAATCATCGGCAAGTAGCCGTGACTCCAAGACAGAGGGAATTGATATTGTCATTGCTTTGGACATATCAGGCTCGATGCTTGCTGAAGATTTCAAACCGAACAGATTGGCAGCCGCCAAAGAAACAGCAAAGGAGTTTATCAACAAAAGAATTAACGACCGCATAGGTTTGGTGGTTTTCGCCTCAACTGGATTTACACAATGCCCACTGACAATAGATCACGATGTAATTAAAAACCTGCTTGGCGATATAAAAACCGATATGATACCTGATGGCACTGCCATAGGAAATGGACTTGGAACATCGGTCAAACGCTTAAAAGATAGCAAGGCAAAAAGTAAAGTTGTCATTTTGCTTACTGATGGAATAAATAACACCGGCAATATTTCCCCGCTTACTGCTGCAGAAATAGCCAAGACTTTTAATGTAAAAGTTTATACTATTGGCATCGGGACAAGAGGCTTGGCTCCCTATCCGTTTCAAACTCCATTCGGCATAAGATACCAAAACGTGGATGTACAGATAGATGAAAAAGTTCTCAAAGAAATTGCCGGTTTGACAGGAGGTAATTATTACAGAGCCACAAACAAATCGGCTCTCGAAGATATATATAATAAAATCGATAAGTTAGAAAAAACCAGGATAGAAGTAACTGAATCTACTCGTTATACCGAAAAATTTTTGGTCTTTGCAATAGCAGCAGCTGCTTTTTTTGTCCTCGAATTACTACTTAGATTGTTTGTTTTCAGAACGATTCCGTAAAAAAGTGGTAGATTTTGTAATTCTTTTCTACTTATTGCAGTTTGTTCTCTCTAACTGAATGCAACTTTATATTGAAATTTACGTTATATTAAACAGTATTTTGCTTGCACTCTATCAAAGTATGAAAAGTATTGTTTAATGAGGACAATAATAACTATATTTTTATTATTAGTAGGAACTCAATGTCTGTTTGCCATTGAGCGAATAGACTCGCTCGAACAATCGCTTAAAACTGCAAGCAAAGATGAAAAAAAACTCGATATTTTAATTTCACTTGTTCACGAGCATAACCATATTTTTTCATCTAAAAGCTTGACCTACGGGAAAAAAGCACTCACCTTAGCCCGTGAACTTAATAACAAACCTTTGCTCCTGGAAGTATATCTCGAACTATCAACATCATATAAGATTTTTGATAATTTCAAGATGAGCTATAATTATGCTCAAAAAGCAATCAAAATAGCTGAAAAGCGAAAAAATAAGGAAAAACTTGTTGATGGTTATATCCAACTAGCAGGTATCTATCATATTTGGGGCGATTATGAAAAAGCGATAGAACTGTTTTGGAAAGCAATTTCCATTTCTGAACAGAAAGGTTATCAAAGTGGTAAAGCGAGTGCATTTGGTGGCTTGTCTGTTGTATATAGCTCACTTGGCAATTTTGACAAAGGAACTAAGTATGCTTTTAAAGCATATAAGAAATGGGAGGAAATTGGCGATAAAGAAAAAATTGCATATTCTTTACGTATATTGGCATTGTTTGATATGTATGCGGGTAAACAAGAAGACGGCAAGGAAAAACTTGTTAGAGCAATGAATATTTTCAAAAGCATAAATAGTAAAGAGGGTATTGCAGAGATTTATGTTACTTATGCCAATTTCGCATATTTTAACAAAGATTACGAAGCATCTATCAGATATTTGGCAAAGCCGTTTGAGATTTATTCTAAATACAATAGCAAAGAAATATTTGCCAGATTCTACAATTCATACGCCCGTCTTTATAAACAACTTGGTAAAACCGACAAGGCATCTGAGTATTATTTGAAAGAGTTGAACACTCTCGAAGAGACAAAAACAGAAGATAATATTGGTTTGTATTATATTGTCGTATGCAACTTATATCGCTCTTTTGGAAACTATAAAAAAGCAGAAGAGAATCTCAATCTTGCTGCAGAGGCTTTCGACAAAAAAAAAGACGAATATTGGAAGCGTTCTTATTTTGAGAATTATGCCGAGTTGTATGATGAATGGGGTAAGTATGATTTGGCAATAAAATACAATAAATTGAGTATTGCAGAAAGCCAAAGAATCGGTAACAAACCCTCAGAGGCATACTTTTGGAAACAAATTGCTGCTGTTTATGACAAAAACGGACAGCTTAATGAAGCTCTTGAAAGCTATAAAAAAGCTTTGCTAATCTATCATCAAGGCGGAATGATAAGCAATGAAACAGATGTTAAAGGGCAATTAGGCGATATTTATTATAAATTGGGCGATTATAGCGAAGCGATCCGATTGCAAAACGAGGCTATGCTAACAAACGAAATCCTTGCTGGTAATCTTGAGATAAATAATTATTTATCACTTGGTAAGATTTACCATAAATTAAAGAATTTTACTTCAGCACTTCAATATTTCGATAAATCAATAAAATTAGCTTTAGGCTTTGGGAAACCAAATATTCTGAAATCTGCATATCTCCACCTATCAGAAATTTATTTTGAAAAAGGGAATTACAAGCAGGCATATTATTACAATAAATTATATTCTAATCTTAAAGATAGCTTGGCAAGCAAGGAGCAAACAACTAAAACAGCAGAAATGCAACTCAATTTCGAGATTGATAAGCAGGAAAAACAAAAAGAAATCCTGATGAAAGACAATCAAATAAAAATTCTCGATTTAAACAGACAAAAATTAATAATAGCCGCCCTAGTCGTTATAGCAGTTTTAATTTTAATCATTGCAATTATGACTTATCGCGGACTTGTGCTGAAAAACCTAATAAATCGGCAGCTTACTGACGCAAACGCTCGACTGACTGAAAGCGAAAACTGCCTTATAGAACTTAACGAAGCCAAAGATAAGTATTTGAATATCATTAATTCCGATATCGATAAAGCATCGAAGTATGTAACATCTCTTTTGCCTCAACCATTGTTAAACGGAAAATTGCAAACAGATTGGTATTTTGTTCCTTCAGAGCAAATTGGTGGGGATTCTTTTGGTTATCATTGGCTCGACGACAAGCATTTTGCAATGTATTTGATTGATGTTTCTGGGCATGGTGTTGGTTCGGCGCTTCATTCAGTTTCTGTGCTTAATGTTTTGCGTTTTCAAACATTGCAAGATACTGATTTCAGAGAACCACAGCAAGTTCTAAAAGGATTGAACGAAGCTTTCCAAATGAAGCAGCACAATAATCTTTTTCTTACAATTTGGTATGGGATTTATAATATTGAGACCAAGACAATAAAATACTCCACAGGTGGACATCCACCTGCAATAATGTGCTGTAAAAATTGTGATTCTGGTAAACATACCTTCAAGCAATTAAGAGTGCCAAATTACGTGATTGGAGGAAAAAAAGGCATGGAGTTTGAAGATGCTGAAGTCGAAGTAGAAACGCCATCTTGCCTTTATATTTTTTCCGACGGAGTATATGAAATTATCGAACCTGATGGCAATGTCTGGGGTATTGACAATTTTAATTCTTATATGGCAAATTTCAGATTTGATGACTTGTTACATCTCGAAATAAGCAAACTTTACAATGAAGTAAAGAAAAGGCGAAACGACGAAAAACTCGATGATGATTTTTCTGTTTTAAAAGTCTTATTCTTATAAAAAGTAGTTTAATAATCTAATTGTTTACAATAAATCATATTATTAATCTGTCAGTAAACAGAAATTATTCATAACTTTTTTTCAAGGATTACTTTAATGTTTAAACCATTATTATTTATTACAGTTCTGTTTATTTGCCTGGTTTTTTCCAACCAAATGCAAGCCCAGGAAGCAAGCACGATACCATCAGTGAAGGTTACTAATTTAAAAGGCGAAACGGTAGATACAAAAGATTTCAACAACGATGGTAAACCCTTTGTAATCAATTTTTGGGCTACCTGGTGCCATTCTTGCATTCTCGAGCTTACCAATATTAACGATATTTATGATCAATGGCAGGAGGAAACAGGCGTGAAAATATTTGCTGTGTCAATAGACGATTCTCGCAACAGCCGCCGTGTGGCTCCCTTTGTTAATAGTAGAAATTGGCGCTATGATGTATATCTCGATCCAAATAGCGACTTGAAACGGGCAATGAATATAAGCAACCCACCACATACATTTCTTTACAACGGCAAGGGGGAGCTTGTCTGGCAACATAATGGTTACGCCCCGGGCGACGAAACAAATCTTTACGACCAGATTTTGAAAATCAGCAAGGAAGAAGCACCTGCAACTGATAGTAAATAATCATATTATTAATTCTTTAAAAGTAAAGTCAAAATGAGAATAAGCCAATCATTAATATGGTCGAAGTTACAAGAACATTATAACACAATGTCAAATTTGCAGATGCGAGATATGTTTGCAGCAGATCCCAATCGTTTTGCACGTTTTTCGCTTCAGGTTGGAGATTTTCTTTTTGACTATTCAAAGAATCTTATAAATGAAGATACAATGAATCTATTATTTCAACTAGCTGAAGAAGTTGAGTTGCGAAAATGGATTGAAAAAATGTTTAAAGGCGAGGCTATTAATTCTACAGAAAACCGCTCTGTTTTGCATACAGCCCTTAGAAATCATCATAATAAGCATATTTGTGCAGGTTCTGGCGATATAATGCCTCAAATCAAGGCAGTGCTTGCTCAGATGGAAGATTTTGTAAAAGCTGTACACAATGGTGTGTGGCTTGGCTCGACAGGTAAAAAAATAACGGATATAATCAACATTGGAATTGGTGGCTCCGATCTAGGACCGTCGATGGTTTGCGAGGCACTCAAGCATTATGCTGTTAAAGGGGTTAATGTTCATTTCGTATCAAATGTCGATGGCACACATCTGGCGGAGATATTAAAGAAACTCAATCCAGAGACAGTTCTTTTCATAATTGCATCAAAAACATTTACCACCCAGGAGACGCTCACAAATGCCCATAGCGCAAAACAATGGTATATAGACAATAGCGACGAGGAAACCCTTGACGTTGCACGTCATTTTGTTGCCTTATCTACAAACGAAAAAGCTGTGAAAGAGTTTGGCATTGACCCAAAAAATATGTTTGTTTTTTGGGATTGGGTAGGGGGTCGCTATTCGCTTTGGTCGGCTATTGGCTTGTCGATAGCACTTAGTGTTGGAATGGAGAATTTCTATGAGTTGTTGCGAGGTGCTTCGGAAATGGACGAACATTTCCGCAGCACAGCTTTTGAAAAAAATATGCCTGTTATTATGGGCTTGCTTGGCGTTTGGTATGCCGACTTTTTTAATGCAAAGACACAAGCTGTGATACCTTATGAACAGTATCTATGGCGTTTCCCGGAATTTTTACAGCAACTCGATATGGAAAGCAACGGTAAACGTGTAACAAAAAGCGGCGAAACAGTCGATTACGCCACTGGACTAGTGGTCTGGGGTGCAGCCGGAACGAATGCCCAACACTCTTTTTTCCAATTAATCCATCAAGGCACACAACTTATACCGACCGATTTTCTTGCTCCTGTTGAAAGTTTGAATCCTCTTTCAGACCACCACGAAAAACTGCTTTCCAATTTCTTTGCTCAGACCGAAGCATTGATGAAAGGAAAAAAAGAACTGGAAGCACGTCTTGAAATGCAAGTCGCAGGTCAATCTCCAGAGCAAATCGAAAAAATATTGGCTCACAAAGTTTTCCCAGGGAATAAACCAACAAATTCCATTATGTATCACAAACTAACACCTCGAACGCTCGGTAGCTTAATAGCCTTATACGAGCAAAAGGTTTTTGTGCAGGGCATAATATGGAACATTAATTCTTTCGATCAGTGGGGGGTAGAACTTGGCAAGCAACTTGCAAACAAGATTTTACCACAGCTTTCCGGCGAAAGCGAAATCTTCAATCACGATTCTTCCACAAATGGCTTAATTAACCATTACAAAAAGAATAGAAAATAAAAACTCCCAACTCCTAATCCCCAACTCCCAACTCCAAACTCCTCTTCATCCCTTCTATCGCCATTTGGTTATTTGGATCGAGCAGCAAAGCTTTTTGATATGCCTTTTTGGCAGTATTGAAGTCATTATAGCTAAGGGCGTAATTGCCTGCTACTGATAAGTTTAGCGAAGAAGTTGCAGCAATGCCTTCTGCGAGATGCCCACTATTCTTTTTGATGGAGCGGCTCAAAAGCGAGATGTCGATATTATCGACTGATATATTTGGATTATCTTCTGATTTATCGAGTTTAAAAGCAAAACCGCGTGGGATTTTTCGATAATATCCAGCTATATCCTGTTCTTTTTGAATTACATCTAAAGTAACATAAATGGGTCTTTTATCGAAATTATTGTCGATGATACAATTAATCATATTAACATATTGAGATTGTATTTCCATTGGATTATATTGGTCGCCCGATTCGAAAAGATCGAGCGTTTGCATATAATCATCGAAATACGATTTGCAAGATTCACAAGTTTTTTTATCGAATAATTGTAGTTGCAAAGGATACCATGTTCGGCGAAGTAGCTCTAATTCAATTAGGTTTACATCAGTTCGACGTTTTTCAACGTGCTTGTAATACCAAAATGCACTGCACC
>CAYVTD010000050.1:0-17667 GCA_964454445.1 uncultured Hyphomicrobiales bacterium | reverse complement strand
TCTAATGTATCAAACGATGGTATGACTGACAGGATAGGTGAAGAAGACTACAATCAAAAATTATCTGAAAGACGGGCTTATGCTACTGCGAGAGCATTAAAAGTCAATCAGAAGTTTGCTAAAGGTATTGGCGAACAAAATCCATTATTTGATAATGATCTCCCTGAAGGTAGATTTTACAATCGTGTAGTTCAGATAAGAATAGAAACTCCAATTCTATATGATATTATGAAATAACAAAAAGATTTGGCAAAACTGTAACAAATGTAGTTTTTAACTGTTTTTAAAAAAGAAATAAAAATCAAATATAAATATGGAGGAAAGATGAAAAAACTAATAATTCCATTGCTTTTAATCGTTATATACTTCTTTGCGACGATACCAGTACTTCACTGTCAATCGATAAAGCTCGTTAATGTCAATCCAGCAACATATCCAGAGGTCAAAGTCGAGTTTTTCGGTTATGATGCTGCTGGCGTTAATATAAGAAATTATAATGTTAACGACATTGTTATTAAAGAAGATGGCATAAAACGCAAATTGCTTTGGGTGGATTGTCCACCCGAGGATTTATCCCGTTTTTCATTGATATTAGTGTTAGATTTATCCGGTTCAATGGGCGATCCAGTAGACCCTCCAAACGATTATAGATCTCGACTGACAGTTGCAAGAAACGCCATACGGAGTTTCATCGGAAATCTGCCTGTTGGACGTTTCGAGTGTGCTTTAACGGCTTTTTCTGTCAACTCATATCTTTTGTGCGATTTCACTGATGATGTATCACTGTTAATTCAAGCACTTGATTCAAACATCGTTGCTCCAAAATCCCTTACCGATTACAATGCTGCTTTTCTCTATGATGTATATAATAATCCTGGTGCGCTTCAAATTGCCGAGCATGCCAAATATAAACCATTTATCATTTTCCTTACTGACGGCAAGCACGAATTTCGTTCCACAAGCGACAGATACGAAGTATGGATGCCTCAAATAATTGATAAAACCAATCAGTTAGATGCCACAATTTTTTCTATTGCCCTCAATTTAGAGCAAACAGATATCCTAGTTTCGCTTGCCCAAGGACCTAAAAATAAAGGAGATGTGTTCGGAGACGTTAACCAATCAACTATCGATCAGGTCTATCAAGAAATTTTACAAAAAATCGAAGGAAAGGGCATTACTCCTCCCTGCGATTTGGTGTTTGAAACGGATTGCAATGGCGGCGAGATGACAATGGAAATCGAGAAAATATCAGCTTCTACATCAAAAACTTATACTATTTCTGAATCGATAAAGCCATCTCTGGAAGTAGATCCACGCAATTTTGACTTTAAAAATGTCCTTCCCGGTGAGTCACCCGTTCAAGATGTTACGATTACTGCTAGAAAGAATTTTGTTAATGTTACAGGACAGAACTTCTTAGATTCAAGAATTCAAGTTGTTGATTGGGGAGGCTCAGCGCCACCATTTAAGCTTGATAAAGATGCTTCAAGAAAAATTAAGATACGCTATAACGCAAATGACACTTCTTATATTGATGGCACTATCAATCTGGCTTCTTCGGCATGTTCTGGTAATGACATTCACCCTGCAAGTGCATGGATATACTTAAAAGATGTTGATATGGGCACTCAAACACTGAAACAAACCAAAGAGCGTGAGGTAACGGCTGTTTTTTGCAACAAATCAGGCAAAACTATTAAGATTAATACTATGAGCATATCAGGGCTGAATGCTACAGAATTTGTTATGATCAATCCTCCATTTAACATTGATTTGCCAAATGATTCCTGTTTAACTATTACATTTAGATTTACTCCTGATGAGACTGGCAAACGCTCTGCTGTCTTTACAATCAATACAAGTGAAGGTCCATATAATTCAGAGATTTTTGGCATTGGTTCGGGTAAAGCAAGTATCGAATCTGTTAGCAGCATAAATTTTGAGCCTGCAGATTGCAAAAATTTATCTTATGAGCAGGAAATCGAAATTAAAAATCCTGGTGCATTACCATTAAATATTGCCAGTTTCTCAATCGACAATTCTGCCTTTACTTTTGTTCCGTCAAATCCAGGCGCAAAAGTCATTGATCCTAATGAAAGTATAAAAATTACAATTAGATTTGAGCCAACTACCCCTGGTCCAAATACAGGCAATCTTACTATTGTTAGCGATGCTGATAATTCTCCCAATTTAGTTATTCCTCTTAACGGTAGCAAACTAGAGCATAAATTTACCACATCCGTAGCAAGCATAGATTTTGGTTTTGCATGTCCTGATGAAGTAGTGGAAAAAACATTAGAAATTGAAAACACAGGAAACGCAGAATTGACAATAAACGCAGTTGTTTCTAATCCATTTGCTTTACCCGTTAATAATTGGACTATTCCTGCCGGCGAAAAAGTTCAAGTTGTAATATATTATGTTGCTACGGCAACAGGAAGTCAGAATATTGTTTTTACTGATAATTATTGCAATTTTTCGAAGTCATTATCACTTGCAGGCACACTTGACCCTGTTTTCTTACAGTATGATAAGTTAAGCATTGTAGCTTCTGTTGGATCTTCTACCGATAAAATTGTTAATGTCAAAAACGACACAAAAAGAACTGTTACTGTTAGTGCTTGCATTTTTGACGATGCTCAGTTTACATTGGTCAGCCCAACACCTCCATTTGACATTCCTGCGGGAGGCAATAAAGATATAACAGTAAAGTATTCTCCAACCAATAGTAACGAAATAAATACAAAACTCACCCTTAATGGCTCTCCTTGCGATTTTACTTATTATGTTGACCTTCAGGGTTTACCTTTTGCATCAACTGCTGAAATAGAAATTAGTAAATACTCTGCATTAATTGGTCAGCAAATCCAGATTCCTGTGCGTCTTACTAATGCCCAGAATCTCGACCAATCTGGAACAAATGCTCTAAATTTTGATATTAGCTTTAGTGCAGATTTACTAAGACCAATTGCTCCAACTCCTGGAGGCACCACAAGCGCTGGAATTACTACAATTAGCTTTACAAATCAATCAATTAATCCAAACGCCGGCAATCAGGTGATTGTTACTCTCAATTTTGAGGTGCTTGCCACCGATATACCTTGCACTGATATATCAATTAACAACGAATCGAAAGCCAATGGCTATCTTGTTATTAATAAAGCTACAAACGGCGAATTTTGTCAAATCCCTGCTTCAGCCCGGCTCGAATTAGGATCAATTTCAGCAAAGCCTGGCCAAAAAGTCGATTTGCCTGTTTATTTAAAAAATGCTCAGAATGTAAGCGATTTCCATCAATTTATTAATGCTGACCTCACGATGAATGGTTATTTGCTCGATCCGGTCGAAAACGTAAAAGAGACTGTTACAAATGGAGTTAGAACAATCTCACTTCAATTGCCTGTCAAACCACTAAATAACGATGGTTTGCTTAAAACGCTCACTTTCACAGCAATGTTGGGAAATGCTGTTTCTACAGATCTGACATTATCTAATATTGCATCTGAAAAAGGAAAAATCAATTTCCAGGCAGTCAATGGTTTGTTTACGCTCGATGGTGTTTGTAATAGCGGAAAAGAAGGCGAATCGCCACGTCTTTTTAATCCAAATGGTGGCATTCCATTAGGATTAGTTCTTGCGCCAAATCCGGCAAATCACGGCGTTACGGTTTACTTCACCCTTGCTGAAGAGGGATTAACTGAAATATGGATTAGCGATGTTCTCGGTAACAAAGCTATGCTCATTACATCAGAAAATATGAAGATTGGCGAGTATTCCAAAGTCGTAGATTGCATTAATCTTACAACGGGAACTTATTTTGTTATACTGAAAACTCCGACTGCTACAACAACAAAAAGATTGGATATTGTTAAATAATTTATTTATTAAAAAAATATTCTTAAATTTGTAGTTTGTCAATAAATGCAAACAAATAAAGACAAGGATATTTTTAACATATTAACCCCTTGACTTTATTGTAAATTAAGTCGAGGGGTTCTTTTTTAAAATGATAAAAAAATGGGAAACAATTCAACGCCAACCGGGCGAGGATTATAGGATTTTTCGTGCAGAATGGATAAAAAGAAAGCATCCTGACTGGAATAAAACTGGAAATTTCGTAGTTCTTAATTCACCTAGGTGGGTGAATATTATACCAATTACAAAGGATAACGAGGTCGTGCTAATCGAACAATACCGGCACGGCATAGACGACATCACTTTGGAAGTTCCTGGCGGTTTAGTCGAGCAAAACGAAATGCCACAAGTGGCAGCCGAACGTGAATGTTTGGAAGAAACCGGATTTCGGGGCAGTGGTAGCGCTCAATTATTAGCTGAAATTCTTCCCAACCCTGCTTTTATGACAAATAAATGCTGGTCTTTTGTCTGGTTCGATTGCGAGCAAGCTGATGAGCAGCATTTAGACGGGAACGAAGATATACGTGTCTTGACAGTTCCAATGAATGAAATAAAAAAACTCATCGAGAACAACAAAATAAATCATTCTTTGGTGCTAAATGCTTTCTTCTTTTATTTTTTAAAATATGGAGTCTAGCTGAAAATTTTGATTTTTTAATGCAATTCAAAAGAATTGAATGTATAGGCAATTAATAACGATAAAAATAGGATTATGGGAAAAATAATAGCAGTAGCCAATCAAAAGGGAGGAGTTGGAAAAACCACTACATCGATAAATTTATCGGCATCGCTTGCCGCTAGGGAATACAAGGTTTTACTCGTAGATGTGGACCCACAGGCAAATGCCTCAAGCGGGGTTGGATGTTCGATAGAAAAAATTGAGAATACGATTTACGAGGTTCTCATTAATGGCGAAAATATCGAAGACAACATCGTCGAATCTTCAATGCCCAATTTGCTTGTTGTGCCATCACATATTAACCTTGTTGGTGCAGAAATTGAAATGGTAAATATCGACGAAAGGGAGCTATATCTGAAAAAAGCCTTGATGCCGGTTAAAGACCAATTTGATTTTATCATTGTTGATTGTCCACCTTCGCTCGGGTTGCTTACTTTAAATGCCCTTTCTGCCGCTGATTCTGTTTTAATACCTGTGCAATGTGAGTATTATGCTCTTGAGGGATTAGGGCAACTACTGAATACCATATCGATTGTTCGTTACAAGCTTAATCCTGATTTGGATATCGAGGGAGTGCTGCTAACAATGTTCGATTCCAGATTGAGGCTCTCCAATCAAGTGGTCGAAGAAGTCAAGCGACATTTTGGCTCTAAAGCATTCGACACTGTTATCAATCGCAATGTCCGGCTTTCGGAGGCACCCAGTTATGGTAAACCAGTGCTGCTTTACGATGCTGTTTCGATTGGAGCCAAGAATTACATCGATTTGTCAAAGGAAGTATTAGATAGAAATCCTGACATATCAAAAAAATGATTAATATTATAGAAAAATTTTTAAATAATGGCAAAAGCAATAAAAAAAATTGGCTTGGGTAAGGGGCTCGAAGCTCTTCTGCCATCGGTCGAATACACTAAGGAAAAAGGTATTACTTTCAAGCAAGATAGCGAAGAGTTAAGCGATAATGGCATTTTTGGATATATCGAAATATCCAAAATTCAATTAAATCCCTATCAGCCGCGACGTGATTTCGAACCTCAGGCACTCGAAGAGTTAAAAAACTCCATTATCGAACATGGGATTATTACTGCCATAACTGTTAGACGCTCAGTCTCAGGTTACGAGCTTATTTCCGGCGAAAGGCGATTGAGAGCAGCTAAAGATGCCGGTTTGACAAAAATTCCTGCATATATACGAGATGTCTCCTCTAAAGTCGAAATGATAGAGCAGGCAATGATTGAAAATCTGCAGCGCGAAGACCTTAATCCTATCGAAACAGCATATGGCTATCAGTTACTAATCGAAGAATGTAATCTTACACAAGAGGATTTAGCCGTCAGGATAAGCAAAGACCGCTCGACAATCGCTAATTTCTTGAGATTACTCCGATTGCCAGAAAAAATTCAGGAGAGTTTGAGAGTTAAAGAAATCACAGTTGGGCATGCTCGCGCCCTGCTCGGTCTTACAGAAATAAAAAATATGCTCCTTGCCTGGCAAGAGGTGTTATCTAATACTCTTTCTGTCCGTGCAACCGAACAATTGGTCAAAGATATCGAATCGAATGTTTTACAATATGATGAGTCTCAGAAGAAATTTGTTAAAGATAAACCTAAGAAAAAAGATCCGAAGAGCGATCTTTCAAACGAAACTATCGCTATTCTTGAATCTACTGAAAACAAACTACGCCATTTGTTTGGCACACAAGTGAGGATCACTCCGAAACAAAGCAATAAAGGCACTATTGAGATTGATTTCTATTCTGCTGATGATTTTGAGCGCCTTGTCGAACTTTTTGATATAATTGGCGATGCACAACTGTAATATTTCTTAATCAACGATATGAGCAAGAAACCACAAAAAAAAAATATTAAACCGCAGTTAGTTGCTAAAAAAAAAGAGCAAAAACACATAAGTTTCAAGGAATTGTTCGACCATCAGTTGTTGAGAATTTCAGAGATACTTAATTCGTTTTCACCTTTTCACACACATGCCTTTGTTTACTCTCTTTTTTTAATTGCCGGTTATGTTTTCCTGGTCAATGCTTGGATTGGCGACGATGCTTTCATCACTGCCCGAACAATCGATAATTTTTATAATGGTTATGGATTGACTTTCAACACAAGCGAACGTGTTCAGGCATACACCCATCCATTATGGTTAATTATAAATGCACTGTTTTACTTCATAGCACGCGAGCCATATTTTACAAATCTCGCTATTTCTTTTGTGTTTACCTTTGCTTCCTTTTATCTTATGGCTTTTGTTATTTCCAAAGATCATTTCGTATCTTCAACCGGCATTATCCTGCTTCTGTTTTCAAAATCATTTATTGATTACACAAGTTCTGGATTGGAAAATCCACTTTCGTATTTTTTAGCAGGTATGATATTATGGATTTATTACGATTATAAATCCAATAAGAGACTTTTCGTTTTATCCTTGCTTGTGTCGCTAGCCATGTTAAGCAGAATGGATTTCATTTTGCTTTTCGCACCAATCTTGGTATATGAATTAAAAAATGCTTTTTCTTTTAAAAAACTCGCTTCAATAGCAATGGGTTTTCTTCCATTAATTGCTTGGTTGCTGTTTTCTACCCTTTATTATGGATTTCCTTTGCCAAATACAGCAAATGCGAAATTAAATCTCGATTTTCCAGATACTTGGACGATTATATCACACGGAATTAGCTATTTCATAAATTCGTTATCATTAGATCCAATTACTCTTTTATTCATTTTTGGGATAATAATTGCAATATTAATTAAAAAGAAGCAAGCTAAGCTAGAGCTTCCGATAATTATTGGAATACTACTCTATTTATTATATATTTTAAAAATAGGTGGCGACTTTATGACAGGTCGTTTTTTTTCCGTGCCAATTTTTATTGCAGTTTTAGTTTACTTAAAAATGGAAATAAAGAACAAAACGGGCTTGTCTGGAATTATTATTCTCGTTACTCTGTTAATAGGTCTAATAAATTATCAACATTCTCCAATTTTGTCGAATGCGTCAGCTGGAAAAGTTAGAAAAAAAGATATTGAACACAAAACCACAAACCCATGGTGGCAGTATCCATTTACCGACAAACACGGAATTACAGACGAAAGGGTTTATTGGTATAATGAGCTTGGATTCTTAAATGTCATTGTAAATGGCTTGGGTCGTACTAATCACGAAAATGCCAATCTGGGCTTGATAAGCAAGGATTCGCGATACAAAACTTTTTTACGAGCTGCCATAGGTATGTTCTCATACTACGCTGGACCAAAAAAATATATAATCGATTATTATGCCCTTGCTGATGCTCTGCTCGCTCGCCTGCCAAACACAAGCAAGCCCGACCCGGCTTGGCGACCTGGACACAACGAAAGAATATTGCCAATGATGTATTATGAAACAATAGATCAGGATACTAACATTATCAAAGACGAAAGAATTAGGGCTTATTACGATAAACTCTGTATCCTTATTAAAAAAGATGTTTTTTCAAGGGGGCGTTTTGCTGAGATTATCAATTTTAATCTTGGCAAGTATGATGATCTAATTCACAATGATTATAAAACTATTGAAGAAAAAAAGTATTATATAAGTTCTGCGGATTCGGTCCATCTTGCCAAATGGATAAACAATCTTGGTGTGAAAGCAGCACGACAAGGCGATGTATCGCTGGCAAATTATTATTACAGGAAGGGTTTTTCTTATGATTCTACCAATGAAACTATAAACAGTAATATCGTTGGCACTTATATTCAATTAGCCCAATACGACAGTGCTTATTTTTTCGCTAAAAAGAGATTAACAAGTGGTAAAATCAATATTACTATTCGTCATTTATTTTTAGTTTGGGCTAAAGATTATGGAGCAAAAAGGCAATACGATAGCGCTTCGATGGTAATAAAGGAATGGCTACGATATGAGCCAAACAACGACATAGCACTTTCAAATTTTGGCTATTATTGTTTGATGCAAGGGGATTATGCCACTGCAAAAAAGTATTGGCATCTTGCATTGGGTATGAATCCTAAAGAAATTGACCACCTCTACAACCTTTATCAATTATATTTGAATGCAGATGTCAATTTGGACTCAGCAGCAAAATATGCAAAAGAAATTTTAAGAAAAGGAAAAAGATTGCCGGATGAGGAACTAAATAGATTGAAAGGATATATAAACTAAAATGTTTTTCGAAACAGCTGGAATCGAAGTTAGCCCTTGGATACCACCCTTGACGGCTTTTTTAATCTCAACACTTACGTCGATGGGTGGGGTGTCGGGCGCTTTTTTACTTTTGCCATTCCAAATGAGTGTTCTTGGATTTACATCTCCTGCAGTAAGTAGCACTAACCAACTATACAATATTGTAGCAATTCCCAGTGGGGTTTTGCGTTATATTCGCGAGGGCAGAATGGTTTGGCCCCTGATGTGGATTGTAGTTATTGGGACAATACCAGGAGTTTTCATTGGTGCAATCATTCGTTTAGAGTTGTTACCAGACTCCCAAGCATTCAAAGTTTTTGCCGGATTAGTCTTGCTTTACATAGGAGCAAGGCTTGTTAAAGATACTTATTTCAGTAAAAACAACAAAGTCAAGAATATTGCCGAAGAAAAGTTTCGCGAATTGGTTAGATCTTTTAAAGATAGCAATACCAATCTTCCTAAGACAGAAATCAAGAAATTTAATTTGAAAACTTTGACTTATACATTTTATGGAGAAGTTTATAATGTTCCTGTTATCCCAATAACCATTTTAAGCTTCATTGTGGGAATCGTCGGCGGAGTTTATGGTATTGGTGGTGGGGCAATTATGGCTCCTTTTTTCATTGCGTTTTTTCGCCTGCCTGTCTATACTGTTGCTGCTCCTGCCTTAATGGGAACTTTTTTAACATCTGTTATAGGAGTTTTATTTTTTATGTTCTTATCACAGTTCTATCCTGGCACAAGTGTTTCGCCTGATTGGCTGCTTGGATTGCTTTTCGGCATTGGTGGAGCGGCAGGAATGTATGCCGGTGCTGTTTTACAAAAATATATTCCTGCAATGTTTATTAAGACAGTATTATCTATTGCATTAGTTTTTATAGCAATTAAATATATTTCCGAGATTTTTTAATTGATGGTTAGCTTGTCAAGATTTTTTTGAGAAATAAGAAATTATTTTTACGGTAATTTCAGTGTTAATCCGTCTATCAATCCAATGGTAAAAAAAATCAAAATGATGTTAATTTATTGGCACATTTTTAGCAAAGTTTTTGTAGTTTTGTATAGGTTTTATTAGAAAAGTTTATATGAGAGTTAATCACAGAGGAAATTTTTATAGAAACACTGCTACCTGTTGAAAAAAAGAATGAGTAAAGTTCAGAAAAATGCTTAATTTAGAGGTTTTTCTTATCGCATCAATAAAAAATTAGATTGCTGATATTGAAAAAGTATATTAAGTTTTTTTTTATTCTATTTTCTATCCGTTTAAGCGGTTTTTTGTGAAAAAATTCTGACAGTGTGATTTTTGGGCAACAAGACAATCAAAAAAGATGCAATCCGGGCATTATTGATAATAATACCCATCTATCTATTAATTCCAATATCGGACTTGCATTCCGAGGAAGATTACAATCCTTATTGGCTCGACGATCCGTCATTTTCCAGCGTTGGTTTGTTCAATACCGGATTCTGGCTTATGATTGGCATGCAAAGCCCTTTCACAGATTATTATTTCGACGATGATACTAGCGATTATCGCGGGCTACGAATACTCCATCCGCCGATGCTCAATCCTTACGACCCAGAAAATTCAATTTATGAATATGGGAAACGAAAAACTCCAAAAGATTTTAAAAGCATTGTAAAATTTGATTCTACTGGAAACCGGCTTGTAAGATATGATTCTGTTATGATTTTCGATGTGGGGCATACTTACCCACTTACTATTGATGAGTATTCAGCCCGAAGGAAGAAACAGATACAAGGCGAAATCTGGGATTCACTCACTTCCGATTACGATTTGAAGCAGGCTCTTTCGAAAGGCGACCTTGCCAAGCTATTAAGTGCAGCAACTGGAATGAGCATTCCAATACCACCAAATCCTGTTATTGGCTTATTCGGGAAACCTGAAATTAGCATTAATGTTAGTGGAGAAGTCAACTTACGGCTCGGTTGGCGATGGGATACTCAAAACCTAGGCACTGTTTCGGCTTTTGGGCAGAGCCAATCATCTCCGATATTTAGTCAGGACATTCGTGTAAATGTCTCTGGAGGCATCGGAGACAAACTAAAGCTATCTACTGATTGGAATACTCGACGGCAATTCGAGCATGAAAATAAATTTAAAATTGGTTACGAAGGTTACGACGACGACATTATTCGGCTCGTAGAGGTTGGCAATGTGTCGCTGCCGCTGAATTCATCGCTGATAAATGGTGGAGAGGCACTTTTTGGCGTCCGCGCAGATTTTCAATTCGGTCCATTATTCTTAAAAACCTTGGTATCTCAGCGTCGTAGCCAAAGACGGTTACTCGATGCACAAGGCGGAGTGAGCCGCATGCCTTTTCAATTAAGGGCTTACGATTATGCCAAAAATTACTTTTTTCTTGATACTGTTTACAAGTCAGTTTATCGTGATTATTTCAGTTCATCAACTCCCGTTATACCAAAAAGTTCTTTAAAAGTAAGGATAAAAGAGATACAGGTGTGGGAAACATCAAAAGATATTGTGCAGCAGGATGCCACCCCTGCCGTTGCTTATGCAGATCTCGAGCCAAGGCAAGTCCTCAATAAGAGCCTTCCTGATGTACTCCGTTTTTATCCTGATTCGATGAAAACGGCTCCGATTCAATCAGGATTAGTGGAAAGAGGGCGTTTTCGCCTGCTCGATTCAATGTCTTATTATTATGATATGAATTTAGGAACATTGGCACTTCATAATTTAAGGCAAGACAGAACTTATGCTGTATCGTATCGTATCGAAGGCGAAACAACGGAAAAAGAAGATGACCTATACTATGGCTACACTTCGAATGTTGTTGGTGAAAGAGACACTTTAATTCTAAAATTAATATATGTGCAAAATCTCCAGCCTTCTTTCAAGCAATTGTGGGATAGGCAGATGAAAAACGTTTATTCCATTAATGCAACGAATGTAAACGTTAATCAAAGCGAAATAGGAATATGGTATATACGTGAAAGTAACGACTCTGCCGACGTGCTCGAGGGCGCACCTGATAAACTTGTTACAATACTTGGCGTTGATCAAGTCAATAATGCCACAGGTCAACCACCTGGAGATGGCAGGTTCGATACAAGACACCCGTTTTTTGACACCCAACGCGGTTTGATAATTTTCCCAAGTCCCGAGCCTTTCCGTCAAGGGCTTCGTGATTATTTCGATGCGCAAGGCACGCCTCAATTTGCCGAAAAGTATGTTTTTAATGAGGTTTATGACACTACTTATGATGTGGCTCGGTTAAACACAGCAAGAGATCGCTTTGTGATTTCCGGCTATGTTTCAGGTTCGGCATCGAACAGAATAGCGCTTGGTGCTTTCAATCTTGCACCTGGTAGTGTCAAAGTAAAACTTGATGGAGTCGAATTGCGGGAATATCAAGATTATACAATCGACTATTATTCTGGTATTCTTATTTTAAAAAATCCAAGAGCGTCTCTACCTAACGCAAATTTGAAAATCGAATATGAAGCACAAGACATATTTAACTTGACAACGCGAACTCTCGTAGGATTAAGAGGCGATTATATCTTGCATAATTCCCGCCGCTTAAATTCAATACTCGGTTTTACTTTTATGCATTATGACGAGTCTGCTCTTATTGACAGGGTGAGGATTGGGGAAGAGCCAGTAGCTAATTCAATGTTTGGCATTGATGGAAAGCTCGATTGGGACACCCCTTGGCTAACAGAAGCACTCGATATGCTTCCATTTTATGATACAAAAGCGCAATCTTCTATCAATGTGAAAGGCGAGCTTGCATTGACCTTGCCGGAGCCAAACAAGCGGCGCTCTGAAGTTGTCTCTGATAATAACGAACCGGTAGTATATATTGATGATTTCGAAGGCGCCCAACGATACATACCGCTTGGCTTGTCAGCGACTCAATGGAGCCATTCTTCTCAACCGGTCGATATTGACATCGCCGAAAACGACGAACAAAGAGCGCTTTATAGAGGAAAAATGATTTGGTTCCAATACTTTATCCCTTGGTTATCAATTCAAACTGTATGGCCCAATCGGGAGGTTCTACCAGGTAATAATAACATAAGCCCCTTAATTATCAGTTTTTATCATGATAGAAGGGGTATTTACAACAAAAATCCGAATTTTTTAGATGCTCTTAACCCCAATTATGACCCGAATAACCCTTGGTTCGAGCGTCAAGAGAACAAAGAGCGAATCTGGGGCGGTATGATGCGTCTTTTATCATCATTCAATACTAATTTTGATACAGAGAATATCGAATATATTGAAATAATGATGAACCATAATTCCAAGGTAGGAGCAAGGATGTTTATCGATCTCGGGCAGATTAGCGAAGATATTATCCCCAATGGAGATCTTGATACTGAAGATGGTATTACTTCAGCTGCTCCGATTAAAAATGGTATCATTGACAAGGGGGAAGATATTGGTATCGACGCAAAAAATGATGCGCAAGAAAGGGAAGAATATCCTTTCCCACTAAACCTTGAAGACGACCCCGCACGCGATAATTATTACTTTAACTTTTCAAAACCTGACCAAGACCGCAAGGAAGATGACTTCGACAAGTATAACAATTACGAAGGTAATGCAAACGTTTCAGAAACAGGTCAGTTCCCCGATACAGAGATTTTAAATCCTAATAATGGCGAACAGTTGATGACTGCCAACGATTATTTCTCTTATGAAGTCAATCTTTTAAAGGATCCTTTACTTAATCCCCAGATAGTCGGAGGCAATCCGGACCAAGGTTGGCACTTGTACCGCATACCAATTCGCCAGCCACATCACCGTGTTGGCAATCCATCATTTTCAAATATTCAATATCTTAGGGTTTGGTTCAAAGGCAGCACATTCCAAGGCTTAATTGCAGATTGGCGGCTGGTCGGATCGCAATGGCAACGGATTAGCAATTTCCAACCAAATGTTGCCCCTGACGACAGCGTACTAACAATAGCTTTTGTAAATAGATTTGAAAACAGCGGCGCACCAGATTATTATACTATGCCTCCTGGCGTAAAACCACCAAGGGAAAGAAATGCAGACCCAACAAGAGATGTTCGACTTAACGAACAATCGCTTGGCATTTCGGTAAAAAATCTGAAATATGGCGAAGAACGCATGACTGTTAGAGTGTTCCCGCCTCAAGATATATTTTATTACAAAAAACTGAAGTTTTTCGTTCACGGTGATGGATCAATGCCTGATAATATTGTTGCCGGTGCTATACCAAAGGGCTATGCTTATATCCGCTTTGGCACTGACTCAGCAAATTATTACGAATATCGTCGTCCATTGATTAGAGATTGGCAAGATGTAGAAATAGACCTTGCACAATTATCAGCCATCAAACAACGACGCGATTCCTTGCAACAGTATCAAAGGATGGAATATAGCGCTGGAGGTAACGATAAATTTGGATTTTTTGCTGTTAAAGGCAATCCGACGCTTACCCGTGTCCAGTTTTATGGCTTTGGTATTGCCAATCCTTCTCAAAATGCCGCTGACGAGCTTACTACTACCATGTGGGTAAACGAATTACGGTTAATAAGCCCGGAAGCAACAGCAGACTGGGCTGGTGTTGGTAGTATTGATATGAAACTTGCCGATTTAGGCACTGTTAATGCGACGATTTTGCATTCCGAGCCAAATTTTCATCAATTAGAAGAGCGCTTCGGCGATCGTGCTACTAGCACAAACTGGTCGGTTACCATGCAAGGAGGGCTTGAAAAATTTGCTCCAAAGCAGTTCAAGCAAATGAAGCTACCAATAACATATACTCACTCTGAATTTACAAACGATCCAAAATTTGTTGCAAATAATGACGTAAATCTCGAGGAAGCTGCCCTCGCCGAATATAAGAAAGCCAAAGACAAAAATCTTAGCGATGCCGAAGCAGCACACAAGGCAGATTCTGTGAGGCAGTACTCCCAAACTATTCGTATTCAGGACAGTTGGGCTTTGACCGGGGTTCGCCTCGGTATTCCAATAGATCATTGGACTATTAATGAAACTTTCAATAAGATGACATTCAGCTATTCCTATTCACAGGAATTTGAGAGAAGTCCTGTAGTGGAAGAACGTTTTAAATGGATGTGGAATTTAGGAGCGCAATATGCTAATACAATTCCTGAGTTTTTGGTCGTAAAACCTTTTACTTGGGTGGAAGGGACTCCTTTCCTGGGACCCTATAAAGATTTGAAAATAAACTTTTTACCTTCAAATTTTTCCACTAGCATCAATATGATGCGTGGCAGAACAACCGAGCAATCAAGATTTTTATCTTTTCCAAGCCCGGTAATCAGAGATTTTCGTGCCGATAGACAAATTCAATTTGTGTGGAATATTGCCCAGGGAGGTTTCATTAGCCCAGTCTTTGATTATTCTCTTCAGATTGGCTCGACACTTGTACCTTTCGAATTGGATAAAGACGGCAGACAACGCTCAGCAGCTGATATTACAAAACAAGTGCTGTTTCACGATGGAATCATTAACTTTGGTAAAGACAACTCCTTAAATCAAAATGTGTCTCTTGCTTTTAAACCTAAGCTACCGATAAATGGTTTGGAAAAATATCTTGAAATGAGCGGTTCATTTCGAACTAATTATGTTTGGACAAACCCATTACAGCCCGACCCGGAAATTCGCGATAAAGCAAAACAAGCTCAATATCAAAATGATATAAAATATACAATTGGCTTCCGATTGAAATCTCTTGCAGATAGTTGGTGGGGAATGGAGCCAAAACCTACACTCGGCAGACCGCCTTCCTCTGCACTGCCAGGGACCGACATCGTTTCTTATGTCGGCAGAATGTTTAAGTTTATTTTTTTAGATTTTGAAAAAATCGATTTCACATTTAATCACAATAAAAGTTCGATGAACCCAGGTGTCCTTGGTGGACATGGACTAACAAATTTTTGGGCTCGAGGAATGACTTTCCGCGAAGGTGCAGATATGTGGGGACCAAGTTTTCCTTACCAACTTGGGTTAATCTCCAATCCACATGGAAGTGTCAATTTCGTTTCATCTGACAGATTCCCATATTTTGGATTTTCGACTGAAGTTGGCTTGAGACCCCCAGATGCAATTCTCCAAGACGTTTTCAACGAGCGGACTTCGTTTGAAATTAGGACATCGAGACCACTTTGGCCCGGTGCAACACTAAACCTTACTTGGAGATCAGAGCTTGGCTTCAATCGCAACCAATCGGCAATAACTGATGAGAATGGCGCACCTGAGTTTTCTAATATTATCGCATTACATTCATTGAACAAATCATATCTTTCTTTTCCAACAATCTTTGGTTTAAATATATTCAATACTGACATAGATAAAGTAATTGCCCTTTACGAAAAAGAAAAAGCTGTCATACTTGCATCTGATTTGGATACTATTGCTAAAAATCAAGCATTGCAAAACGCCCTTGCCGAGTCTTTTTATAATGGCTTGAACGCTTTGTCATTTATTGGCGGTGATGCTGGAAGGTTCCTACCTCAAGTTAATTGGAATATTAGATGGGAAGGAATTGAAAAATGGGGAATGTGGGGCAATTTAATTAAAAAAGCTGCTATCGACCATATATACACTAGCACTTATCAAGAAACTGCAAAGACTACCGATATCGGAAGGAATATTGAAAGCCAGCAAATACAATGGGGATTCCAACCTCTCATAGGGCTAGCACTCGATTTCGATGAGAAAAAACTTGATGGCAATCTTAACGCCACTTTGCGATGGAACGTTACAAAATCTTATTCTCTGATTTCATCTTCACGCTCAATGATTCAAGCAAATTCATCACACGAAATATTAGGTGTAGCAAGCTATACGATGAAAGAATTTGAGTTTCCGCTGCTAGGTTTAAACTTGAAAAATGATTTTGAGCTTAGCTTTACAGGCTCTTATAAGCATAACAATCGTGCTTCTTACGATGTATTAGGCGTTAACACTCAAGATGGACAACGCTTGGACGGCAATACTCAAATTGTTGTCGAGCCAAGGGCAAGATACTCATTGAGCGACAGAGTAACAGCATCGTTTTTCTTTCGTTATGAAGGTACTTTTCCTGAAGGCGCTTCGCGATCTGGCTTTAATTCTTTCCAAGTTGGTCTGGACATTAGAATATCAATAGCAGGCGGTAGATAGCATATCTTGATAAAAAATTGGAAATTAGAAACAATCAATGATATTTGGTAAAAATAAAGGTTATCTGAAAAGGTTTGATTTTCACGAAATACTTACTTTGCCTGAAGTTTATTCTTTAATCATATTGAGTATCTTTTCTTTTCTATCTATCATTTTTATTTCAAAAAATGAAAACAATTTAATATATTTGTTTCTAAATATTGTAGCAATATTGATAATTCTATTATTATCAGTAGTTTATACCGGCAAAGAATATTCAAGAATTTTTAAAATCTTAAAACTTGTTTACATAGCACCTGTTATTTATCTCTGTTACACACAAGTTCATAGTTACATTGTTGTAATCAATCCACACCTATACGATAATATATTAATATCTTGGGACAGGGCAATTTTTGGAGGAGACCCCACAAAATGGATAGATCAATTTGCAAATCCCGTACTAACTGAGTTTTTGCAAATTTGTTACTTTTTATTCTTTTTTTTACCAATCTTTCACGGGATAGAATTATACCAACGAAAGCAAATGGATCAGCTCGATCAACTTATAAGAACTGTTTCCTTTGGTTTTTTTGTTTCCTATATACTATATTTTTTTATGCCTGCCATTGGACCAAGATTTACACTTCACAATTTTCAAAATATGAATAATGAAGTCCAAGGCTTATTATTTTCAGATTATATGCGCAATTTTGTTAATCAAGGAGGGGGTATCCAGTTTGGA
>CAYVTD010000049.1:0-18998 GCA_964454445.1 uncultured Hyphomicrobiales bacterium | reverse complement strand
TTTACCCATGCGACCTTTTGTTTCTTTGATTGGATTGCCGTTTTAATATTTTACATATACTTTTATTATTCCCTTGCAACAAGTATCTTTGTTAACTTCTTCGAGATATAAATGAAATTGCGCTGAATCGCAATCCCCTATTGCAAATTCGATTTCCTGTACCTTGAAGTTCTCTTTAAACACTCTTATCCAATATTTACCTGGACAAACATTTGTAAACTCGAGATAGCCATCATTACCGGTATATGCTTTTTTTAGGACTTGCTTGCCTTTGTTGAGTCGCACTTCCACGTCATTAATATCAGAAGAGTCGGAACTATTTTTGACCCAAACTTGAATCTTGCCACAGCAACTGTCGTTGTGGAGGATTCTTACCTTTGCTTTTTTCTTGCTTCCATCAACAAAATTCGATAATTTTCCGTGAAATTCTTGGAAATCGAGATGTTTGACGACAACATCGACTTGTTCGATGTTTTCAGGGAGTGATTTTAGTTCGAAGCCACCATCTTCGTTAGTAGTAGTGGTATTCAGAAGAGTTTGACCAAGAAAGGCGCTGACTTCTGCATCTGGCACACCAATTTCTTGCTCATCGATGATAGTGCCTGCAATTATATTTGTATATTTGTCAGTAGGGTCGGTTGTGGACTCCTTGCAAGAGACAAATACCGCTAAAATTAGCAAGAATGGGAATATTTTGTGTAGAACTGTTCTCATTGTGGCTCCTTTATCTGTATGAAAAATAGTTACTTTGCTTGTCTAGTTCAAGTATTTCAATCTCAGCAAAAAATTTTTCCGTTTACATTTTTCTTATACAAATAAAAACAATTTTCAGCATAATTTGTTACAATTTATTTTTATAAAAATACAATTATTTTTATAGTAATGAAAAATATATTACAAATTGAGCTAAATTGTCGCAAATTAACAAGAATAAGGGTTAGAAACTCGAAGCAAACTCAGCACCGAAATTACGGCATTGCGCAAGCATATCTTCAGAAGGCACCCAATTGACCTTCATGCCATTACCAACAATCTCGAAGCCACTTTTTTCAAGTCGTTCGCTAATAATTTTGGTTGAAGCAGGGCTCCAGCCATAACTACCAAAAGCTGCCGCTTTCTTTCCGCTAAATTTCAGCCCCGTAATTTCATCGAGAAGAGCCGCTGTTGATGGCAATAATCCGTAATTATATGTCGGGCAGCCGATTAAAATACCCTTTGAGCAGAATATTTCAGTTACAATATCGCTTAGGTGATGTTTAGACGAGTTAAAAATCTTAACTTTAACATTCTTATCGGTATTGCGAATGCCTTGGGCTATTGCATCAGCCATTTTTCTCGTACTTTCGTACATTGTATCGTAAATGATACTTATTTGGTTTTCAGAATAACTGTCAGCCCATTTTTCGTAAGTATTTATTATTTCAGATACAGCTTTTCGCCAAATAACGCCATGTGCTGGGCAAATTAATTCAACAGGCAGGTTAAGTGATTTCAAGTCAGCAAGCGATTTTTTTGCTTTAGTGTTATATGGTGTAACGACGTTAGCGTAGTATTTTACTGCTTCCCACATTAATTCGCAATTTGATACCAAATCATCGTATAGAAATTCTGAGGCGTAGTGCTGTCCGAAAATATCACTGGAAAAAAGAATGTTGTCGTTGGTTAAAAAAGCTATCATTGAGTCGGGCCAATGCAACATAGGAGTTTCGATAAATGTAAGCTCGCGGCTTCCGAGATTAAGTTTGTCGCCGGTTTTGACGATTTTGAAATTCCAATTCTTATGGTAATAACCACGCAATGATTTCTCGCCCATTGTAGTGCAATAGACAGGCAAATCGGGCTTAGCAGCAAGCAAATGCCCTAAAGAACCACTATGATCTGGCTCGCCATGAAGCGCTATAACGGCATAAAGATCAGATAATTCGATAATTTCCTTAATTTTTGAAATATAATCAGATGTGTATTGTTTTGGAACAGAATCGATAATAACCGATTTCTCATCGCGAATGAGAAATGAATTATACGAAGTGCCGTGAGGCAAAGCCATTGCTTGCCCGTGAAAATGTTGCTCCTGCCAATCCGTTTTTCCAACAGAGAACACATTGTTTTTAATCTCAAAAGACATCTTTTTATCCATTATTAGTTTTACATGCTACAATAGACAGAAATTTAACAAAAATATTATTATTTCAAATACTATGAATTATTCAAAACAGCAAATAGAACACCAAATATACTTTATATTCATTTTTATTTTTAATTATTAAGTGTCTCATATTTCTATACTAAAATATAATGTATATTAGATTTTCCATTTTATTTATTCCACATATAAATAGGTTTATTATACACATTAAAAATTAATTAAGGTATTTAAGTAAATTCTATAAAAATGATTAAATTTGTAGTTATGTTGAAATTGCAAATGAAAGATTAAAAGAACACACATTGAATAATCTTTTTTTTAGTTAGATGATATGGATTTGATTAAACTAGGTTCACAAACAGCAAAAAACGGATTCAAAAATGAAGACGACATTGTAAAAAAATTCAATGCTTGGAATAGCGATAAAGAGGCACAAGTATGGCTAGTTTTAATGAATTATAATCTTTCAGAAATTTAATTTAAGGATAAAACATGGTAACACAAAAGCAAATAAAAGACTTTTTTTTGGACAAGAGGCTCGCTGTTGTCGGAGCACCACGCGATTCGAAAAAGTTTGGGGCTTATGTCTGTCGAGAATTGAAAAATAAGGGCTTTTCCTTATATTTGGTTAATCCTGCAACCGATGAAATTAACGGAGAGAAGTGCTATCGTTCTGTAAACGAACTATCTCCTGATGTGAAAGCTGCGTTACTTGTAACCCCTTCTTCTGTTACAGCAGATGTGCTAAAAGAAGTAATATCTTCGCCGATAGAACATATTTGGATACAACAATCCTCGGATAGCCCTGAGGCTCTTCGATTAGCCATAAAGAGCGGGAAAAACATTATTTCGAAAAAGTGTATTATGATGTTTGCCGAACCTGTAAAAGGTGCACACTCTTTCCATCGCTTTTTTGTAAAGTTGTTCGGTGCTTATCCGAAAGCATAGAATAATACAATTAGAATTGATTTAAAAACCTAATGTCGTTTTCGTAGAAGAGACGAATATCTGTTATCCCTGCCGTTAGCATTGTAACACGTTCGATGCCGATACCAAAGGCATAACCATTATATTGTTCCGGATCTATACCGCCAGCTTTCAGCACGTTTGGGTGAACCATACCACAACCAAGTATCTCGAGCCAGCCTGTAGATTTACAAATTCTGCACCCTTTGCCTTTGCAAAGAAAGCAAGTAATGTCCATTTCCGCGCTTGGCTCGGTAAAAGGAAAATACGAAGGGCGAAAGCGAAATTTTGTGTCCTCGCCATACATCCTTTTTGCAAAAATCATTAAAGCGCCCTTCAATTCGGCAAGCGAAACATTTTTATCGATGTATAAGCCCTCAATTTGATGAAATTCAGCAAGCGAGCGGGCACTTATTGCCTCGTTTCTGTAAACGCGGCCAGGCATAATACAGCGAATTGGTGGTTTCATCGATTGCATTACGCGTATCTGCACAGGCGAGGTATGAGTGCGAAGTAAAAGATTATTTTTTGACTTTATGAAAAAAGTATCTTGCATGTCGCGGGCTGGATGCTCAGGAGCGAAATTAAGGTCGTCGAAGTTGTGTTGTTCGTCTTCAATATCAGGACCTTCGGCAACGGAAAAGCCCAGATCGGTGAAAACACCGACCATTTTGTCGTACATTTGCATTACCGGATGGTAGCTTCCTTTGAAACCGCGTCTGCCTGGCAGTGTAATATCAATTTCAGGAACGTTTTTTCTTGCAGTGTGCAGACTTTCCCTAAGCTGATTAAAAGCAAGTTCAGTTTCTTTTTTTAAAACGTTAAGCTCTTTGCCTGCAGCGGGTTTTAATTCTTTAGGCACTTCTTTTAACCTGTCGAGCAAGCCCTGGAGCCGTCCTTTTTTCACAAGGTATTCCAAACGAAATTCTTCTAAAGATTCCACACTTTTAATCTCGTCGAGTCGTGTCCTGATTTCCTGAGAAAGTGATTTTATTTCTTCAAGCATTTTGCAATAGCTATATGATTAATTAATAAATTGTTGCTGAAAATAGAAAGCAAATTTAACAATTTCGTTGTTAATGACAAAATTTTTAAGGAATTGCAAAAAGTGGAGCAACTTAGAATTTTATTCCAAGAGAAAGCGAAAGAAAAACACCTCCAAAGTCTTTTATTGGATAATTCTTTATACTTTCTAATCCATTTCTGCCGAATGGAATGTAATAATATCTGATGTTTGCGCTAGTTGTCGTTGTTTTTGTGCTGTTGAAAGAAGCACCAAGACCGAGAAAGCCACCAAAACGAATGAAAGAAGAAGCAGAACCGAAAGCCGAGAAGAATTCTTTACTGTAAGGAGTAGCCATAATTAGTGCAGGTCCAGCACCAACTTGTATATAAGGCAAAAGCTTGTCGGATATAACTCCCCGCAAGAATGTCTTTTGCACACCAAGCATTAGAGGAAATAAATACAATCTATTCACTTTGTTTGGCACTCTGTAATCGCCTTTAGTGTAGTCCCAATATTCAAACTCATCGGTGTTGCGGGCACCGGATATGTAAAGCGTTGCTATCAAAGCAAAATCTTTATTAAGATATTTGTTGTAAAACAAACCCATGCCAAAGCCATTGCCAGAAAAAATCAGATCGATTCCCCAAACGTTTAATAGTTGCTTGCCAAGTTCAACATCGGATATTAACGGGCGCGGCGATTGAAAAATAAAAACTGTGTCTGGATTAAATTCAGGAGGGTGAACGCCTTTTATTTGGGCATACGCCTTATTATTATTAAGAAAATTTATACTAAAAAGCAGGATTACTGATATTATACTTATTACAACTTTATTTAACATAGCGAATTTGCGTCAATTTGTAAAATTTTGTAAAAAGAAACGATGATTTGCCATCAAAAATTGTATGTAATCTAGAAATTTAATGTAAACATAAAATATGTGCCAGATTGTTATACCTGTAATTAGTTTATAAATTAATATCAAACAAAAATTATCCCGCCTCCCGGTAATATTCGAGCTTCGATAATCAGAACATTACTCATAATAATATAAACAAATACATAACGTCTAATTTCTCATAATTTTTAATTGTAAGGACAAACCCAAATGTCACTCGAAGCAAAAGTTTCTGAAGAAATGAAAAAAGCAATGAAAAGCGGCGAAAAAGTGCGTCTCGGCGCTCTTAGAATGTTGCGGGCATCGATTATTGAATTTAATAAAAGCGGTGCCGAACGTAAAATGAACGAAGAAGACGAGATCAAAATATTAAATTCCGCTGTTAAAAAACGTCGCGAAGCAATGGAAATGTACGAAAAAGCCGGCAGAACCGACCTCTACGAAAACGAAAAAGAAGAGCTTGCTGTAATCGAGGAGTTTTTGCCAAAACAACTCTCTGATGATGAAGTGAAACAAATTATAAAAGGAATCATCGGGCAATGCGGCGCATCTTCGCTTAAGGATTTAGGCAAAGTGATGGCAACAGTAATGAAAGAATTAAAAGGCAAAACAGACGGCAAAAAAGTGCAGGAATTTGCAAAGGAATTATTGAGTTAGCCATATATGAATATTGAAAATCAGGTAGAAGACTGGAAAAAAAACGAGGCAAAACTCGTCGAGGAAACGCTTAGAGAACTTGAATTTTTCGTCGTTTTAGAAAAGATAGCAAGATATGCCCATACAGAAAGCGGCAAAAATATTATTTTGTCGAGCGCACCGGCTCAAGAGCTATTTTGGCTGCGAAAAGAGCATGATATGCTGAGCGAAATGACTCGTCTTCTAACCGAAGACGATGAGTTTCCGCTCGAACAAATGAGCGATATTAAGTCAAAGTTGCACAAAAGTTTAATAGAAAACGCCGTACTCTCATCGACTGAAGTGCTTACCGTATATGATTCCATTCGTGTTTCGCGTCTAATAAAATCATATTTCTTTTCGCGTCAGGAGAAATATCCATTATTAGCAGATTCCGCTTCGCATTTGCACGAAAATAGAGTTCTGGAGAAACATATTACCGAGGCAATCGACGAAACGGGCGAGGTGCGCGACAATGCCACCCGCGAACTCCAGCAGATAAGACGAGCTTTGTTCGAAAAATCACAAAGTTTGCGTGTTCGCCTAAAAAAAATATTAAAGCAAGTTAGCGACGAGGATATGGCTCAAGAAGATTTCGTAACAATACGCGAGGGACGCTTTGTCTTGCCCGTGAAAAGCGAGCACAAACGCCATATCCACGGCATCATTCATGGCGTATCACAAACTGGGGCAACCGTTTTCCTCGAACCATCAGAAATTATTGAGAAAAACAATGAAATATCGCTCTTGCTAAATGAAGAAAAGCGAGAGATTTACAAGATTTTATCCAATCTTACCAAAGAAATTGGCGCCGATGCTTATGAGTTTCTCAAATCAGTGGATATTATCTCGCATTTCGATTCACTTTTGGCAAAGGCACGTTATGGCTTGGAATATGGTGGTATTAAGCCCGAAATAGTCGAAGAATCTGAGATATATCTCGGCAAAACAAGGCATCCACTATTATTGCACAGCAAAGGCAAGAAAAATGTAAAGCCATTGAGCATCGAGTTTAGCGAAAACAAACGCGGGCATTTGATTTCAGGACCAAATGCAGGCGGCAAAACTGTTGCATTAAAAAGTATTGGGCTAAATCTAGCTATGGCACTTAGCGGCATTTTCCCGCTCGGCGATTGCAGAACAAACATAAGAACAATATTTTCATATATCGGCGACCATCAATCAATAGAAAACGATCTCAGCACATTTAGCTCGCAAATTTTAAAACTGAAAAGCATTTTAGATGAATGTGGCAGGGATTCCCTTGTTTTAATTGACGAAATCGGTTCTGGAACCGATCCACAAGAAGGATCAGCTCTCGCAGCAGGTATCTTAGACAGCTTAATCGAAAGAAGATCGTTTTTCGTTGCCACAACCCATCAATCTTCTCTGAAAAGCTATGCACTTACCAAAGATGTCATCGAGAATGCCTCACTCGAATTCGACGAAGACATGCTTGTTCCAACCTACAATTTTCTCGCAGGGGTGCCGGGTAACAGCTATGCCTTTGTTCTTGCAGAATCGCTCGGTTTACCGAAACATATTATTGATAGGGCAAGAGCTTACATCGGTAGAAAACAAACCGAACTCGAAGAAAGCATAACTATTTTGCAGCGATACAAAGCCGAGGCAGAGCGTTTCCGCACCGAAGCACGCTCCGAAATGCTCAAAGCAGAACAAGCAAAGCAGCAGTATGAAGAAAAATACAAAGAAATAAAGGAAAAACGCAGCAAAATAATGGATACTACACGCGAAGAAGCTGAATTGATACTTGCTGGAGCTAATAGAATGATAGAAAATGCCATTCGCGATATAAAAGAAGAAAAAAAGCCCATCCCGGAAATAAAAAAAGAATTTGAGACACGACGTAAAGAAATCGAAGAGATAGCACGCAAGCTCGACGACAAGCAAAAAACAGAGAAAAAAAAGGAGTTTGCTGTCGGTGATTCCGTAGCTATGCAAGATTCTACAAATATTGGAACCATAATTGAAATTGACAACAGTGGTAAAACAGCCCTCGTCGATTTCGGAGGTGTTAAGTTTAGAACGAAATTAAATCAGCTTTCTGAAGTTGAAACTAAACGAGAAAAGAAATATGCCTCTCTCGATTATATGCAATATGGAGTCCGCTCTCAAGTTGATCTTCGCGGTATGAGAGCACTCGAAGCTATACAAGAACTCGAAACTTATATCTCAGATGCACTTCTTGGCAATGTCGGTTTTTTAAACATCATACACGGTAAAGGCACCGGTGCCCTGAGAAAAGTAGTCCACGATTTCTTGCGCGAGCATCCTTCGGTTACAGCGTTTCGCCTCGGTACCATCGAAGAGGGCGGCGATGGAGTTACAATAGCTGAGTTTTAATTTCATATTAACTAAACAACCAGAATACAATAAAGAAGAACAGATAGATTGTTTTATGTTGCCATTATTTTTTCGTTACTCTATAAAGGATTGTAATGTTTAGATTTAAGCTGGTTTTCATTCTTATTTTAATAATTAATTTTTCCGAACTTAATGCCCAAAATGAGAAAGTAAAATGCGGAATTGATGTTTTGGTAGAAAACGACTTTGCGCAGCTTAAAGGAAAAAGAGTAGTGTTATTAACGAATCATTCTGGCAGAACAAATACAGGCAAACCAAGCATTGAAGCATTTCTTGAAACAAAAAACTGCAAGTTAATTGCAGTAATGACGCCCGAACATGGTTATTACACGAGCATTCCTGCCGGCGAAGCTATTAAAAGCAGTGAAATTTATGGTTTACCTCTTATTTCTTTATATGGAAACTCAAAAAGCCCTGCCGGCAACCAACTCACACATTCAGACGCAGTTATAGTTGACATTCAAGATATTGGCGTTCGCTCTTATACCTATATTAGCACGATTTACAATGTGATGAAAGAATGCGCCAAATTGGGCAAACCAGTAGTTGTTTTAGACAGACCTAACCCTCTTGGCGGTATGGTTGTTGATGGTAATGTACTCGATGGAAAAATGAAATCTTTTGTGGGAATGATTGAAGTACCTTATATCCATGGTTGCACTGTCGGTGAGCTTTCGAAAATGATAAACGAAGAAGGCTGGCTCGGGATAAATGGCAATGATACATTGAAATGCAATTTGAGCATTATAGAAATGAAGGGTTGGGAGCGGTGGATGAATTGGGAAGATACCGGATTGCAATGGTTTCCGACCTCTCCTCACGTGCCGACTATAGAATCCGTTAGAGGGATAGCCACACTTGGCATTATCGGCGAGCTTGGCATTATTAGTATCGGGATAGGTACTACTTTACCGTTTCAATACATCGGCTCGCCTCAGTTTAATTTCGAGAAATTTCAAGAATATTTTAATATCTCTTCGCAAACGGGCATTCAATTTTATGAAGCACGTTATCGCCCTTTTTATGGGATATATAATGGCAAGGATTGTAATGGATATTTGTTAAAATTTTTGCCAAATAATCTCTTTACACCATATTCAACAGGAATAAGTCTCCTTGTAGCCCTTGGAGAAGCCAGCCCTGAACTTTTTTCAAAGTCTAACCTTACAGCAAAACAAATCGAGATGTTCGAAAAGGTTACCGGCACAAAAAAGATAATTGATGCACTTATAAAAGGCGAAAAAGCTCAGGAAATAATAGCATTAACACGTGAAGGACTCGACGATTATATGATTATGAGAGAGAAATACCTGATTTATCCATAACTTGATTATTATTACATATTAAAATTTAGTAACATAGAGAACGTCAATATAATTCAATCAAAACATTATTCAATCAAAATCATCTGAGAATATGAGTGAAAGCAGGGACGTCGAGCAATTAAAGCTATTAAATCAAGCCATTTCAAAGGTTAAAAATGAAATTAGCAAAGCCATAATCGGGCAAAAAGATATAATAAATGAGCTTCTCGTAACGATTTTTTCGCGTGGTCATTGCCTTATGATAGGTGTACCGGGTTTGGCAAAGACCATGATTATCAGGTCTTTAGCTGAAGCACTCGACTTGAAATACAGTAGAATACAATTCACTCCCGATTTGATGCCCGGCGACATAACAGGGACAGAAATAATCCAGGAAAATGTATCCACAGGCGAGAAAGAATTCCGATTTGTTCGTGGTCCAATTTTTTCAAACATCATTCTTGCTGACGAAATCAATAGAACCCCACCGAAAACTCAATCGGCACTTTTAGAGGCAATGCAGGAACACGAAGTTACTACCGCAGGCACTACATATACTCTCGAAGAACCGTTTTTTGTGCTTGCAACGCAAAACCCTATTGAGCAAGAAGGCACTTACCCACTTCCAGAGGCACAATTAGACAGGTTTATGTTTAATATTTGGCTCGATTACCCAAGTATGCAAGAAGAAATTGAAATAGTAAAATCTACAACTGCAGATTACGTGCCGAAAATTGATAAAGTTCTAAATGGCAAACAGCTAATTGAGTTTCAGGATTTGATAAGACGTGTGCCTGTAGCGGACAATGTTGTTAATTATACAGTCAAGCTAGTGCAAGCAACGCGACCAGGCGAGAGTTCTGCTGGATTTATTAAAGATTTTATAAGCTATGGAGCCGGTCCCCGTGCCTCACAATATTTGATTTTAGGAGCAAAAACTATGGCAGCCTTTAATGGAAAATATACTCCTGACATCGACGACATCAAACAAGCCGCCTTACCTGTGCTTCGCCATCGGATAGTAACAAATTTCAATGCAGAAGCTGAAAATATCAGCCCAAGCGAAATTATTAGCAAGTTAATTGAAGCGGTTAAATAGCATTTATCTTCTATTTATTAGATAGTATAAAAGATAAAAAAAGCAAATCTATTCTAATCTAAAGTTTAGGGCTAAAAGAGGAATGATGGTCAACAATAAGCCATTTGTCGTTTTGTTTTCTATAAACAAAAGAAAAACGTGCTTCTTCGCTCACTTGTTCTCCTTTTTCAAGCCAACTAAATAGATAACTGCCGCTGTTAACAGCCATATCGCCATAAATGCGGGTATGTTGCTCGATGATTTCGCCTCGAATGCCATCTTTGCTTAGAAAATTTTCGAAATAATCCTTAATTAGTTCGTGTCCTGGTCGAATTATTGCTGAAATTGTCCCCCAAAGTATGCCATCGACGGCATAATGTTTAACAACTTCATCAACAACTCTCGAATTCACTGCCTCACACCAGGACGCAAGCACCTCTTTTATCTCTTGTTTGAAAATTTCTTCTGTCATTTTCCTCCGATCTTTAATTTTAAAATATAAAAAAGTAATTTATTAATATTCACCAAAAATGTTCGCAAGCATATTGCTAAAGAATATATTCATTAATGAAAAATACAAAAAATAAGTTAGAAAAAAGTAAGGAATTATACAAAACAATTTTTTTAACCTATATCTTTTTGTTGCAAAATATTGATTTGCGTTAGAATTTATTTAATTTTGTAAATAATTAATTAAAACTAAAGTATTATGAAATACTACGGAAAAGAATTTTACAAAAATGTCGAGCAAGGGGCTCAAAGCTCTGCCCGGGAGATACTGCCAATAATAGAAGAATTAATTTCGCCTAGAAGTGTTATTGATATTGGTTGTGGCAATGGCGCCTGGCTTGCTTATTTTTATGAAAAAGGCATTAAAATTAAAGGCGTGGACGGCGATTATGTCGATAGAAGCATTTTAAAGATTCCAGCTGAATGTTTTTTCCCGCACGATTTAACTCAAGCATTGGAATTGAATGAGAGATATGATTTAGCAATGTCTTATGAAGTTGCAGAGCATCTCGAAGAACGACATGCAGATTTGTTTATTAAAACGCTAACTTCATTTTCAGATGTCATCGCTTTTTCAGCGGCGATCCCTCACGCAAGGTCAACATCTCATTTCAACGAGCAGTGGCAAAGCTATTGGGCATTGAAATTTGCACAAGTTGGTTATAATAAAATAGATTGCATTAGACACAAAATATGGTCCAATCCAAATGTTGAGTGGTGGTATGCGCAAGATATTTTATTATATGCTAATAGCGCAGCGTTAAAGAAATATCCTGCATTGACAGAACTGTATAAACAAACCAAGCATTTCCCATTGGATATTGTTCATCCACGTTTTTTTATCGAGCGGGCAAATCCGGAAAATTACTATTTAGTTGATATAATAAAAGCATTGCCAAAAATATTAAGAAAAATTATTGAAAGAAAATTACGTTAAATAGCCCAATATGGAGGATTACGAGAGAAAATACGAAGCAAAAGAGCTAAAAGCAAGTACAAAATACAGGCGTTCCGAACATAGAATTCTTGTTAAAAGAGAAGGCAGCTTGCCTGATGGAGCTTGCAAGGGAAAAGTGATAGCTTCTTTTGGAAAGTATTATTATGTCAGCGAGTTAGATAAAGGAAAAACATCTTGGGAAAAGCCTGTAGAATGCACGTCAGCAGGAACTATGCTCAACAAGAATGATGAGAATGCCATAATAGTTGTTGGCGACAATGTCATTTTTCTTAAAGAGCAATCATTAAACGACGATGGCGTTGAAACTGGCTCAATTCTGCTTGTCGAGCAGAGAGATAACCGCTTTTCAAGAACGGAACCTGGCAAAACAAATCGCGAGCAAATCATTGCCTCCAACATCGACATCCTGCTGATAATGGCATCTGCAAAAAATCCGCAAATAAATAATCGTCTCATTGACCGTTTTTTAATTGCAAGCGAACTCGGCGATGTAAAACCGATAATATTAGTCAACAAAATTGATCTTCTTAACAGAAAGCAGCTAACTGAAGTAAAACGATTCATGCAGATTTACGAAGACCTTTATATTCCAGTTTTTTATATAAGTGTTGCGAATAATGATTTCTCCGGTGATTTGCTGTTTTCGGCACTGAAAAGCCAAACATCTTTGTTGATTGGTCCGTCTGGCACTGGGAAATCCTCATTTCTTAATAGTATTATGCAGAACGAAGTGCAACGGGTGATGGAAATTAGCGGTAGAACAAGCAAAGGTCGCCATTCTACAAGCTCTGTAAGAATGTTTTTTATGCCAGATTATATAGAATCCAATCTCAAAAAATGGAACGAAATGTATTCGGATTGGGGTTATAAATTATCTGAAAATAAAGATGGGGCAATAATCGATTCTCCTGGAATACGCGAATTTGGCTTGTGGAATGTCGAACAAGACGAATTAGGACTGTATTTCAACGAATTTGCCGCCTTCGACGAACAATGTCGCTATATACCCTGCACGCACACACACGAACCTGATTGTGCCGTGAAAGAGGCAGTCGAATTAGAACAAATTTCAATCGAACGCTATGCAAGCTATTTGAACATTTACGACAGTCTTGATAAAAACCGTTAAAAATCGCTTTGCTGGCAACAATATTTTACGTAATTTTGTATTTCGTATTTAGTTCAGACTCTGGAGGGGTGCCGGAGTGGTTGAACGGGACGGTCTCGAAAACCGTTGACCCTTTCGGGGGTCCGTGGGTTCGAATCCCACCCCCTCCGCAGATTTTTCGCCCGGATGGCGGAATTGGCAGACGCGCTAGATTCAGGGTCTAGTGAGGGCAACCTCGTGCAGGTTCGACTCCTGTTCCGGGCACTTTTCAATCCTTCCAGATAAATTCAAATAGAATAAAAGACAGAGAGATAACAGCTCCACAATATCCGAGCATAATCTGAAAATTGTCACTGATTTCGGAGAGTGATTTCCCTTCGAAAGACATTGTTGTCGAATCGATTCCAACTATGATAAGAGGCAAAAGGATAGGAAATGATAAAACAGGAAAAAGAGCTCCCTTGGCTGAGGCTTTTGCTATCATCGCTGAAATAATGGTCGATGCTGAAGCAAGCCCCAAGGCACCCAATATTATTGTTATGGTAAAACCTGCGAGATTGTTCAATTTTGCAGCGGGAGCAAATAAAAAAAATAGTAAACAGGTGGCAATGCTTATCACGAGGGATAGTAATATGTTAAATATCAATTTTCCGAAATAGACATTAGTTGGCGAGCTAGTCAGCTTTAAAAGCAAAGAAGTTTCCCGCTCTTCTTCGCTGATGAAGCTCTTCGAGAGACCGGTCATAGCAGCAAAAAACATTATTACCCATAGCAAACCAGAAGATTGTCCGGTATTTGGCTCGACACCTGCAAGAGAAAAGCCAAGCATTGTTACGGCTGTTAAAACGAAAAGTAATAAAGTAGATATGGAATAACGTGTCTTAAATTCGCTTTTGATATCTTTTTGCAAAACGGCTGTGATACCTTTGCTTATTTTTAGCATTTTATCACCTATTTCGTGTGCATTACAGTCGGTATCTAATCCCAAAAAGGAAAGACAATTCGTCAACTCCCCATTGTCCGTCGGTTATGATATTGCCGAAATAATTGGAATACATTGTCTCGATAAAAGCAGAAATACCGAATGTAATCCTATATGTAAAGCCCATACCGCCAAAAAATCCAAGCCGGAAGCCCGTAAGAGAACCAAGCGAAGTTGCTGCTCCTTTGATATCGATGCTGCGCTTTCCGTTTTCTACATAAGCATAATGCTGAGGACGGACAATTCTTCGCGAAAGCTGGATGTCATCACCAATATTGAAGCTAAACGCAAGCCCGGCAAGACCATAGAGATAATGCACGGGATAGTACTCTGCTACAAAAGAAATGTTCATATATTTTGCATTAAAGTCCATATCGGTAACTTCTTGGAATGGCTGTAGGTTTGTGTTCTTGTCAATATAATTTGAAAATATTGTGTCAGGTGAAGTAAGAAAACAAGAGTAGTTTTCAAAACTTAATTTAACAGTAGCACCAAAATTCGAGGTAAAACGCCTTCCAGCAAGTATTCCTCCATAGCCACCAAATCCATTAACTTCATTGAAAAAACCATACGAAGTAACGTTGCCAGAATTAGAAAAATATGGGGAGTGGAAAGAACTGGCTAATCTGCCAAAAGCGCCAACGTAATAACTGGGTTTTGGTTCGCATTCGGGGATATTTCCATTGTTTAAAAAGAAAACATTGCGCTTTAGCACATTGTCGAAAATAAAGCAAATAGTCCAAGTGGCAACATTACCGGCAACATCGACAGCCTCTATCAGGGCTTGACCTTGTTGTTCGACATTCTCGGCAACAAAATCGACTTCATATTGGGGGATACCTTCAGGGATTTTCGAAGGTATATTAGCTTTTATACCTGTAGCTTTGAGCAGCGAAATCCTCTTGATACCAGAGTCATCTATGCGGTCGTCTCGAAAGATTATTCTAATTCTTCGCGGGTCTTGTTTCTCGTCTGCCAGAGGCGGCATAGTGTCTGGAACGGGAACATATTTTTCAAATGATTGTCCACCCATTGTGCCATAAGCATCATAAGCATCTTTTTTCTCGCCAAATCCATAAGAATACATTCCAAATGGTTCGGCACATTCGAGAATATGGCTGCCATAACGAATAAACTTTCTGCCAATCGAATAACGACTAATTCCTAATGGAGCGAAAGATGCTGAATCCATTGGCTCACCATCGAAACGCAAAGATCTTATTGCCCTTGTCGGAACTATAACATTTACCAGATGTCTCCAAAAACCGTTAATAGGGGTTGCAAAATGGTACCTGTTTAAAAACTGTTGAGTAGGGCTGACCAAGATCATCATTGGATCGCCAATAGAGTCTCCATTTTGAAAGCCTTGCGAGTATTGGGCTACAAGCACCGGCTTGTCAGATGTTATTTGCATATCTCGCTTGGACTTATTTTCGTAGTATTTACCTGCATCAAGTGTGATTACGGTGTCGTTGTCCACAAATACTTTAGTGTTTGCTTCGTTTGCAAGAACACGATAGCTGTAAAATGTTCGCTCCATAAATCTACCAATGTAAAAATGCCTCCCCCAAGTATCTATTGGCGGCATTTGCTCTACTAAATGGTTACAAGCGATTATTTCTGGAGGAACAGAGGCACAAGTATGCCCGGCGAAAACAGCAACGGGTTTGTCAGATTTTATTTGGCTACCGGTAAGATCACTCGAACTCAATCGCTTGTATTCTGCCCAAACCTGATAAGTCTGTCCTTTGTTTAAAACAATCTGGTATTCGATGTTCATAGGATGAACAGTAGTGTTTGCCGATGGGATAATTCTTACGATTGTGCTATCTTCTGTACCTATTACCACAAATTCGGAGACCATTCCCTCATAAGCTTTATAGCACATTGTCCTGTATTCAGTGCCGAGGGCGTTTACAGGTATGCCGAGATAAGTGTCGGTTGTTTGAAATCGCCGGTTCAAGCCATAAACGGTTATAGGGTTGTCGGATACAATATGCACAGCGAGATTCTCAACAATTTCTTGCGTAACAATTTGCGCCTTTGGACTAATAAAAATGTTTTTAACAGAATCAGGCGATATATTATACTCAGCAGAAAAATTTAGGTCCTTTATCTCAATTTTTACTTTTGCAGTAGTTCTCGAAGTAATAAACAATTCGAGTTGCAAAGCATTAGTCGATGAGCTAACTTCTTCATCTTTATAGTTTTTCATAAAGCACAAGAAAAACTCGGTCCCTTCAGTATTCTTTTTCTCGATGGTCATCCTTCTTTCTTGCCTTTTCGCAGGTGGTTGGGCAATAGCATCAGTTGCCATTGCGACAAGCAGAAGTATTAAAAAGATATGTTTATAGATTTCAATCATTTTTTTGAACCCTGATAATTATCTCAGAACCATGATGTTCAGTTTGTGCACTTGTCTTTCTGTTTCCATCACCAAAATATACATACCTGTAGCAAGTTGCCAAGGCTGGAGATTGAACTCAAGGTAATATTCCCCTTTGCCCAAGCGATCCTTGTTTAAATCTATAAAGCCAACCTCGCCTTTGAACAATCTCGAATGCTCAAGAATGTAATTCCAATCAATTACTTGTCTGCCGCGTATGTCGTAAATACTAAATTTTACAGTTGTTTCGATATCTAAACTAAATGGAAAAACAGTGGTCGTTATAAACGGATTAGGATAGTTCTGCTCCAATAACTCTGTATATTTAGTGACAACAGCAGGATCTTGGATTTCAATGCCGCCAGCTGAAAATTTTGCCGTTTGCTCAACACCATCGACAACTAATTTGAATGGCTTGATGAATGCAAATTTCCTTTCGCCTGCCATAACTTCGAAATCAATGGCAATAAGTTCGCCTGAGGACTGTGCTTTCAAATCAAAAGAAGAAATACTGACGACCCAACTGCTTTCGTTTGAATCCCAATATTTTGTTATATTAGAAGTGGAATTGACAATATAACCATCGCCGCTTATTATGTCGTGAATACCGAGCATAAGTCCATCAAAATAAAGAGAAACGCGGACACTGTCCGCGATTGAACCAAGTTTTGAGTCTAAGGCAACTCTGACAATTTCGCCTCGTTTTGCCTTGTAATTGGCTATGATTAATTCTGTCTGCGACAAACTATCCACAGGTCCGGCGGCAATTAGGATTATTATTAGAAGGTAAGGTATTTTGAGCATTTAATTTTTGCTTTTTTTGCTTTATGTTTTTTTTATTATATAAATATAATAATTGTTTGCTAAATTTTCAAAAACAATTAATTACCACGTAGCTTAATGCTTTAAAACATCAACAAAAAATACAGAAAAAGTGAAAAAAATCATTTTTTTATTTCCCAATAAATACTGTTTCGCAACTCTTCTAGCCAACTGGAAAAAACCTTGTTCTGCTTGAAAGTTAGAGCTAACATTTCGACTTCTTTATAGTCATCATCTAAATTTGCTTGATGCTCTGGCAATGTTTTCTTTTTGTAGAGGATATGGAAAGCGGGTTTCAGAGGGTCCGAATTGTAGGGCTTTGGCTCGCTGACACCTCCGTCATTAAGTCCGTCAATAATTGATAAAATACTTTCAGGAATGCGTGCTTTTTCAATTTTTCCAATAAAACCTCCGAAGCCCTGTGTTTCCTTTTCTTCTGAATATTTTTTAGCTAATGCCTCAAAATCTTGACCTCTTGCAACGCTGTCTCTTATTCCGTTTAAGAAATCGATTGTTTTTTGCTTGTCTTCTTCAGATTGCCCAATCTTAAATAAAATATGCCTAACTTTGATTTTATCTTCCGATTTTTCTAAAGTTTGAATAAGATGATAACCAAAAGGCGATTCGACGGGAAGAGAAATCTGCCCTGGCTGCAAACTAAATGCCATGTCTTCAAATTCTTTGATTAATTTCCCGCGAGCCACCCAGCCGAGGTCTCCTCCATCTTTGGCGGAGCCAGGATCATCGCTGTACCGCTTCGCAAAATCGGAAAAATCTCCACCAGCAAGTATGCTGTCTCTAATTTTTCGGGCAAGCTTTACTGTAATTTCTTTTGCATCTGCTTGAGTTTGCACATAACGAACAATATGATATATCAAATATTGTTCAGGAATTTTCGGTATGGAATCCTTGTATTCAGTGTAAAAATCTTTAACTTCGCGAGGTGAGACGCTTATTTCGTGTATTTTTTTCTGCTTTATTTTTTCAAAAAGTAATCGATTTTTGAGAATATCGCGGAAATCATATTTCATTCTTTCTATGGACATACCGTAAACATTTTCGAGTCGCTCGCGGCTGCCATAAGCTTGTATGTAATGTTGGAGCATAAACTGCCATTCGGCTTCAATTTCGTCTTCGCTTACTTCTATGGAATCTTCCTTTGCCCGGGTTATTACCAACTTTTCGTTGATTAACGAATTAATGACTTCTTTTTCAAGAGCCGGATCGTTTGGGTTGATGTCGGGGTTTTGATAGGCATATTGCATTATATTGCTTCGCACATCGGAAAGCATAATGATTTCTTCGCCAACAATGGCTACTATTTTATCAAGTGTTTCGCCTTCTTTTACCTGTGCATCAAGAGCATAGAAAGAGAATAGTATCGCGAAAAATATGATTTTTCCTAAATATCTCATTTTTAATCGTTTAATTAAGTTTCTTTTGCTTTTTTAAAGTGCTTTCAAGCACGTCTTTGAATATCTTAACATTGAATTCTTTGCGGAGCCGTTCTATCCAGTTCTTTGATAGGTTCTGTTGCATTTGGTCTTGGAAACTGGAAGCAAAATCGGGTATCGCCTCTTCAAATGTTTTTTGTCTTGATGGCTCATACGAATTGATCTTGACAATCGACCAGCCTTTTTCAAACTCGAATGGTCTTAAAAGCATAGGATTTGTACTCCCTTTTTCAAAAAGCATTTTCACAATTTCGTTGTTTTTAATGTTTACATTACAACATTGTCTAATTTTTTCGTATAAGCCTTTTCTTGTAGTATAA
>CAYVTD010000048.1:5883-19828 GCA_964454445.1 uncultured Hyphomicrobiales bacterium | reverse complement strand
TGCCCTTTCATCAATGTACTTTGGTGCAGGTGCCCCAGAAGACTGGAAAAAAGACATATTCACAGAACTAAAATCGAGTGATTGGCTTGTTATTCAAGTTAAATTGCGCCAGTCCACTTTTAATGGACACAACAGAACAGCAATGGAATCGCTTGTTTCTAGAAAAGAAATGTATGCTTATTTCTTAGAGAATTTCGAGGTTTGCGATAGCAAAACTTCACTCCATATTTTCAAACGTAAAATAAAAAATTAATAAAAACCGATAAATCTTTAATAAAAATAGAAATAATTAAAAAAAAATATTTATTTTTGTAAATATTATTTCGCTTAAAGCGTTAATGTTTTCCGGCAGAGATAATTTCTTAATTTTATTTAAAAAGGATTTGTATATGAATATCTATGTAGGCAACTTGCCCTATTCGGTGGACGAGAATAAAGTCCGCACATTGTTTGAAGAGTTCGGAGAGGTCTTCTCCGTAAAACTTATTGAAGACCGGGACACGGGAAGAAAAAAAGGCTTTGGTTTCGTGGAAATGGAGCAAAACGGCGGGAAAGAAGCTATCGATGAGCTTAATGACACTGAACTTGAAGGTAGAAACATTGTTGTTAATGAAGCCAAACCAAAAGGTGAAAGAACTAGCAATAGAAGACAATTTAACAGAGGGTATTAATTTTTCTTAAAAGTTGCTATTTTTTGTTTTCTTTCTCTGCCAAAATTTTAAAATAGTAATCAAAAGACAAAAGAAATAAATCTCATCAGCAGGAGCTCTTTTTTTAGCTCCTGTTTTTTTTTATAAATAATCAATTTTTATTAAAATTATTTCGACTAATTAAAATTATTTTGTAAATTATATATTGGCAGAGTTCCTTAATTGTTTTTTTATTCTTTTATTTAGGGTTTTTTTATGAATATCTATGTAGGCAATCTTCCTTACAGTGCATCTGAAGATGAAGTAAAAAGAATATTCTCCGAATTCGGAGCAGTTAGTTCCGCAAAGCTTATTAAAGACCGCGATACAGGCAGATTCAAAGGCTTCGGATTTATCGAAATGGAAGATGAAGGTGGCAAAAAAGCTATCGAAGCTCTTAATGGCAGCGAGTTCAAAGATCGCAGCCTTGTTGTAAACGAAGCAAGAGAGAAAACCGAGCGCAGGGATAATCGTAAAAGGTATTAATCACTTTTCTATCTCGTCATTTATGCTCCGCTCTGCCGCATATTTAACGAAACTATCTGATTTATAACTATTTTACGTTTCCTTATTCTTATTATTGATTTACTTTTTTTTAACTTTTTTTAAAAGAGCGGGCTCTTACAAGTATTTTTTGCTTTAAATTATTTCTTTTTTTCTGAATATTGACAATAATTTTTATAGTTTTATGTATAAATTATTATTTACAACATAAATTAAACAACATATCACTTTATATTAATAAGAAATTGAATACTAATATGAAAAATACTCTATCTGCAGTCTTTGCAATAATAGCTGCACTGATTTTTCTTTATTTAATTGCTGCTATCTTGCAAATGGCATTTAAAGCATTCATTACTGTTATGGGGTTAATAACAGTAATTGTTATTGCACTGCCGCTTTATGTGATTATTCGTAAAAAATTATTTAAATAGGAAAAGAGCAAATAATGAAACAATACATTATCGTTTTAATAGTTTTTCTTTTAGTTCACAATTTGCATTGTGAATACAACGAGACTACTGTAAAGCTCGCACGCTCTTTCAGCAAAGATATTTTTGACCTGAACGGCGTTCCTTATTTGCAGCCAATGGTCGAGGTGGTGAATGCTACATCAAATTCACGTTTTTTCAACCAAGCTTATGTCCCAGCGAAAGTAAACAAACCATATTTCCGAGTTGGCTTTCAAAATATGCTCGGTTTCACTCCCGATAGTAAAAAATCTTATGCCCCAAAGCTTCCTACCGAGAAATATGATTCAGCCAAAGTCGCTGAATTTTTATACAGTTCCAATGGACTCGACACAGCAGGCTTGCTGAATTATTTTTTTAAAAATGTATTATACGACGGACTTACCACCGGAGCAATTCCAAAAGAACCTGATGCTGCCGCTACAGTTTTAGGATATAAGCCCAATGTAAAATTCTTTTTTTCTCAAGATTCTCTCAGAAAACTTGTGCAAAACCACCCGCTATATCCTTATATTCCTGCAGAGTTCAAACAAACAATTCTCGACGCCATTGGCAATTTCCCCGAAACATTTTCGCTTGCAGAAGGTGCGAACATCAATACTATCTATGCTTTTGTACCTCAGTTTGAAATAGGCTCGCTTTGGGGAACAGAGTTGCTTGTTCGCTTCGTGCCTCCTGTCTATTTAGGCGAAAACATTGGAGATTTTGCATTTTGGGGACTTGGACTCAAGCATAGCATCTCTCAGTATTTTTATAAAAATGAAAACGATAGACCTTTCGATTTGGCAATTCAGGCTGTTTATCAGGGGACTCATCTTGAAAACAAAATCGGTGTAACTCAAGCACAACTAAAAGCCAATGCAAGTATGTTTGACGTCAACATACAAGCGAGCAAATACTTCGAGGGACTATTCGATATTTATACGGGTATTTCTTTCGAATACATTGACATCGACGCTCAATACAAATATACTTTGCCTGTCGAGCAGCAATGGCAACTCGGCTTGCTAAGAACACCTGCTTCCCCACCGGAACCACCAGAATTCCCGGGCGATACCAAGCCGCAATATGCCAATATTGCCATTGACGATTTTAATGTGAAATGGGTCGTCGGCATAGCCAAACAAATCGGTCCTATTGCAATTTTTGCTGATTTTAACCTCAGTAAATTCAGCATCTTTACCGGAGGCATCGAATATCGCTTTTAATCGGAGACTCCAATATATAATACATTTTATATCAAAAAGCAAATATCAATTATGTTTAAGCTATCTGAATATCCACGTATTTATGTGAAATTAAAGCTATTTGCCTGGCTTTTACTTCTGTTTGTTATCTTTTCCCCTGGTATAACCAGGGCGCAAGTGCGAGATATTACTTGGGATATTAGCAATATCAACGATGTGCTTCGTATGGCTGCGGCAAACTATGTCGATAGTGTCGATATAAGCAAGCTTTCGGTCGTAGCTATTAAAAGCATACTCAAGGAACTCGACCCTTATTCCTTTTATATTCCACCACAGCAAAAGAAATCGAATGATGAAACTTTTAGCGGACAGTTTGAAGGCATCGGTATTCAGTTTGCTATAATGAACGATACCATCAATGTCATTTCCGCAATCTCCGGAGGTCCGAGTAAGGAATTAGGAATACTCCCTGGCGACAAGATAGTAATAATTGATTCTGCTGATGCTACGAATTTGACAAATGAAGATGTAATTGCTAAATTAAAAGGCCCGAAGGGAACAAAAGTAAGCGTTGAAATCAAAAGAGAGGGAACAAACGGCTTGCTACATTTTGAAATAATTCGTGATAAAATACCCATTTTTAGCGTTGATGCTGCTGTTATAGTTCCAAAAACCGACATCGGATATATTTCACTAAGTAAATTTATCGCTACTACCCATTCGGAAATCTCAGATTCATTACGAATGCTCAAGAATCGTGGTATGAAACGCTTAATACTCGATTTACGCGGAAACCCTGGCGGCTATATGGATCAGGCAATTGCAGTTGTCAACGAATTTGTGCCAGCCGGTAGCGAAATAGTTTCAACAAAAGGCAGGAACAGTGCATTAAATCAAACTGTTTATGCAGGCTCTTCTGCTCATTATCTCGACTTGCCTTTAATCATTTTGATTGATGCCGGTAGCGCTTCGGCAAGTGAAATTGTTGCCGGAGCCATACAGGATCTAGATAGAGGATTGATAGTTGGCGAAACTTCTTTTGGAAAAGGGCTTGTCCAACGCCAATATGATTTAGATGGGGGCGCCGCATTTCGACTTACAACCTCAAAATACTTCACTCCCTCAGGTCGTTGCATTCAAAGAGATTACAAAGACGAGAAAAGATGGAAAGAGATGACCGACAGATTAGATCTGCAGGAAGGAGATAATCTCAATCACGAACTCGAACGGCTGGAGAAGCAAAGCGAAGGAGATACGAATACTTTTATTTTTAAAACAAAAAATGGAAGAAAAGTACTGGGCGGAGGCGGCATTAGCCCTGATTTTGTCGTTAAATATGATACACTTACTCCCTTATTCAGACAACTTCGTTCAAAAAACATATTCTACCATTTTTCATCTGCATATCTCACTGAAAATAAAACAACACTAACAGGTTTATATAAAAACAATTTCGACCTATTCAATAGTGATTTTAATTTAACAAATAATAATATTGATTTATTAAAGAAACTTGCACAAGCAGCTGGAGTTGAATGGAATGATGAAGATTTCAAAAAAGATTCCATTGTTATTTGCACTTTATTAAAGGCAAACATAGCAAAAAACATCTGGGATAACAACGAATATCAAACTGTCTTGATAACTACAAACAAACAAGCTATGAAAGCAATCGAGCTATTCCCTTCAGCAAGTAAATTTTTAAAATAATTATATATATTGTGATTATTAACTATGGAAACCAATTACTTACAGTTTGCCTTAGCTGGAATAAACCATAAAACATCATCTATTGATATTCGCGAAAAATATCAATTCAATAAACAAGAATTACCAGAAGCGCTATACACTTTTAAACAATTTAAAGGCGTTGAATCGGTTATTATTCTCTCCACTTGCAACAGAACCGAGTATTATTTGACTTTAAATGAAAAAATTGATGTTAATGACTTATTAAAACGCTTTTATTTGGCAATGAAACTAATTGATTTTACTGTTGATTTGGGTTCATTTCATTTTTTAGAAGGGAGCCAGGTAACCGAACATCTATTTCGGGTAATTGCTGGAATGGATTCACTCGTTTTAGGTGAATATCAGATCCAAGGGCAAGTCAAAGACGCTTATTCGGCAGCTTGCGCGGCTAAAACAGTAGATAAATCTTTGCACAAAATGTTTCACGCCGCATTCAGAGTTGGCAAGAAAATAAGAACCCAAACCACTATAAACGAAGGCAAGCAATCTATTAGCGGTATGGCTTCAAAAGCACTTATCGACAACTTGGCTCCTGATGATAATGTGCTTATTATTGGTGTAAACGAAAATTCGAAGATATTTGCTCAAGAATTGCAGAAAAGTAGTTTTAATAATTTGACATTTATCAACAGAACTGCTTATAAAGCTGAAATGTTGGCACACGAATACGCTGCAAGCGCTATGCCATTCGATCGTTTGGAAGAGGCATTAGCGTCTGCAAAGGGCGTTTTTACATCAACAGCCAAGCAAGGTTTTATTGTCGATGCTGTTTTAATAAAAAAGCTTTTATCGATAAGCAAGTGTCCATCAGTCTTTATTGATATGGCTGTGCCAAGAGATGTTGATAAACGTGCCTTGCCACCTGAAATCAAGTATTATGACATCGGCGAACTCAATTCTTTTCTCGAAGAACAGAAAAAACGCCAATCTGAAGACCTCCCTAAAGCCGAAGCCATCGTAAAAGCAGAAGTGGGTATCTTCGAAGAGTGGGCAAAAAACCAGAATAATAATCTTTTAGAGCCGTATGCTGAAAAATTTGAGCTTGTTCGCCAGCAGCTTCTCGAAGAAAATCAAAAGCAATTCTCCGATGACGATTATATAAAAGTTGATAGAATAACCCGCCATCTCGTCCACCAACTCCAATCTACTTTTGTCAGAATTTTAGTTAAAAAAGGATGAGATTTTAAAAAATTATAACTAATTATAAACGTTTTCGATTATAACTTCAATTAATTCTATGAGAAATTATGAGCGATTTTCAAATAAGTGAAGAAAGAATCAGGGAAATTGTCAAAGAATCCTTGTTGCTTGTGATAAGAGAAAATGCCGATTTTTTTAAACAGTTATTGTCCGAAGCTGTCCGTGATATTGATATGGCAAGTGAACTCGATATCGTAAACGGTTCTCAGAAGCCAGCTCCCCCTAATGAAGAATAATACTTCTTTTATATCTTACTTTATATGTAGATACTCTCTAACAATTTACTTCTTGTTAAACTTAAGAGCATTAGATTACGTCTAATTTTCCAGTCAGTAAAAAACTAAATATTTGAGCGGAAATGATATGAAAAGTAAATTTATTTTCCTGATAGCTTTATTAATGACTCTACCTGCAACGATGAGTGCTCAATTTGGAAAAAACAAAGTGCAATATCAAGATTTTAAATGGCAATATATCGAATCTAAACATTTTGACATTTATTTTTACGAAGGCGGCAAATATCTTGCCGAGTTTGCTGCTATCGAAGCCGAAAGAGCATTGATTTCAATCGAAAGAACCTTGAATTATAAACTCCCCAAGCGCGTTTCCATCATTGTCTATCAAACACACAACGAGTTCCAGCAAACAAACGTAATCGCTCAATTTATGCCAGAAGGTGTAGGCGGAGTAACCGAACTTTATAAAAATCGCGTTGTTGTGCCATTTCAAGGCAATTACTCCCAGTTTCGCCACGTTATCCACCACGAATTGGTACATTCTGTTTTAAATAATTTGTTTTATGGTGGTACAGTGCAAACAGCCATCGGAAGTGGATCACTCGATATCCAATTTCCTCTTTGGATGAATGAGGGACTTAGCGAATATGAAAGCAACAATGGCTACAATACATTGACTGATATGTTTATGCGCGACGTGTCGTTAAGCGAGAACCTTAAAGGCTTGAAAAATCTTAATGGATATTATGCTTATCGTGGCGGGCAGGCGTTTTATTGGTTCATTGCTGAGAACTATGGAAAGGAAAAGGTGGGCGACCTGATTAATCGCTTGCGCATCATTGGCAATGTTGACAATCTCTTTAAGAGTTCATTTAATATGAGTTTCGATGAATTTTCCGATAAATTCAATTTATATTTTAAAAAATACTATTACCCTGATATCGACAGATTTGCAAACCCTTCCGAGTTTGCAGAGCGATTAACGAATGCTGAAAAAGATGAAACTTTCTATAATTCTTCTCCAGCGGTGTCGCCAGATGGTAAAAAGATGGCATTTATCTCTGCCCCAAGCGGAATATTTGGCATTTATGTTGTTGAACTTGAGAAAAAAAATGCCAAGCCAAGGCAACTCGTTTCCAGTTTTAGAATGAAAGATTTCGAAGATTTGAATATTTTAACACCTGGTATAACCTGGAATCCACCAGGCAATAAGATAGCCATTTCCGCTAAGGCAGGCGGCGAAGATGCTATTTTTATTGTAAATGCTACAACGGGCGATTACGATAAAATACTTTTAGGGATAAAATCAATAAGCTCTGTGGTTTGGTCGCCAGATGGGTCTAAACTTGCTTTCGCAGGCTCTATTAACGAAAGTAGCGACATTTATACTTACGACATAAAATCAGCGACACTTACTAATCTAACAAAAGATGTTTTTTCAGATGAGACGCCATGCTGGTCGCCTGATTCAAAAACCATTTACTTTATTTCTGATAGAGATAATTTTATTAATGGCAATTTCTCTACTGAAACATTTAAAATGTGGGCTTACGATTATAATAAAACTGATATTTATTCTATAGAAATCGAATCGGGCAGAATGCAACGACTAACGTTTAACCCTGAATTTTCAAAGACTTCCATAGCAATTAGCCAGGACAACAACAATCTTTTATATACTTCCGATATGAACGGAATTTATAACGTTTATCTCCTTGATAAAAAGACAATGACAAGCAAGCCGCTAACAAATTCCATTTCGGCAATTAGTCAGTTATCCTTAGCACCAGATAACAAGAATTTGCTTATGACAACGCAGATTGACGGTGCTTATGATATTTTTATGATGCGTTTTCCCTTAGAAAAAAATCTTGGAATCGATACATTACCTAAAACAAAGTATCGTAATGATATTGATGAACTATCTAAAACTACTAAAGAAATTGAGGAAAAAGCAGCAGCAGGCAACAACTCGACAGACGAAGGTAGTGAAATGCCTAGTTATGGCAATTTTGAAATTGAGTTTTCACGGCAAGAAATCGTCAAGCCCAATCCCGATGTCCAAGATAGAATCGTAACTGAAAACCCTAATCAAGCAGGCGGTTCATCAGAAGATACTTCTTTCATTGTAAGAGATTATAAAATAACTTTCACTCCAGATATCATAATGGGCAATCCTGGCTATAGCTCTTATTGGGGGTTTCAGGGCATAGCCCAAATGCTTTTCAGCGATGTGCTTGGCGACCATCAGATATATCTCCTTGCCAATTTGCTTATCGATCTTCGCAACAGCAATTTTATGTTGCAATACAACTATTTGCCCGAGCAAATCGATTATTCTGTTGCAGCATACCACCGCGCTGGCTTTGTAATCCGGAAAGACAATTATGGCGATAATTGGCTCTATCGTTTTAGATATTGGGGCGCATCTGTGATGGCAAGCTATCCATTTGATATTTTTAACCGAATAGAGTGGGGTATTAATTGGATGAATGCCTCGAAAGAAAATACTGAAAACCCTGAAGAAACATCTCTATCGCAAATGTTATTTGTTCCCGGAGGAAAATATGTCCATGATAATGTCTTATATAATGCTTTTTATAGTCCCGAGCGAGGCTCACGGTATTACTTAGATTTTAAAGGAGTGCCGAAATTTAGCAAAAGCGGCAGGGGATTTATGACTGCCACGGCAGATTATCGAACATACATTCCAGTAATCGATAATTATTTGACAGTTGCGCTTCGCGGCTCTGCCGGTTCGAGCTTCGGTCCTGACCCAACGAATTTCTTTCTTGGGGGAGCAGACAATTGGATAAATGCAAGTTTCAAAGATGGTTACTTGCCCTTCGACGATCCGGTGGATTTCGCGTTTATGCAGGTGGAAACCCCGCTTCGGGGCTGGCCCATCAATCAGATAAATGGCAGAAATTTCTTTGTTTCTAACTTGGAACTGCGATTTCCTATCATCGTGGCAGTTGTAACCGGCCCGGTACCTGTTTTTTTACAAGGTTCTTTGTTTTACGACATCGGAGGTGCTTGGAACGACCGTTTCATAGTAAAATATAAAGATGAAAATGGCAAATATCAACCTGAGGACTTGCTTATGAGTACCGGAGTAGGCATTCGCTCCTTTATCTTCGGATTACCTTTAAAATTCGACATTGCCTGGCGCAACAATTACGATAAATGGTCTGAGCCTTACTGGCTTATCTCGCTGGGAATGGATTGGTAGAAAACTATCTATTCAAATATTTGTTTTTATTGATATGTCAAAAAAGAAAAAAAACGAAGTTAAATCTCTTTTCCATGATACAATTGCAAGAATAGTAGCGGTAATTGATAACGAGCCTGACATAGTCGAGTTAGTGTCGGTGAATTTAGAAAAAGCTGGATTCGAGGTTAAAGGATTTTATGACGCTGATAGTTTTCAAGAATATTTAAAGTATGAAGTGCCTAATCTAGTTTTGCTCGATTTGATGTTGCCCGATGCTGGCGGTTTTGAAGTTTGCAAAAATATGAAAAAGGACGAACGGCTTGCCGAGGTGCCAATCATTATGCTCACAGCCCGTGCTGATGAGATGGACAAGGCTGTCGGATTGGAGTTGAGAGCAGATGATTGTATAACAAAACCATTTTCCACTCGCGAATTAACGGCACGCGTCAAGGCAGTGCTTCGACGCGACGAAAAAACTGCTGAAAATCAGAAAATCAGAATCGGTAACCTCCTGGAAATCAATCTGCAGAAATACGAAACAAAGGTTGAAGGCAACAAAATTGTGCTTACTTCCACAGAGTTTCGCATTTTAAAGCTTTTAACTGAAAGACAGGGTTGGGTATTTGCTCGTGATCAAATCCTGGAATATCTTGGAGTGCAGGACAAAGGAGTTTTAGCTAGAACTGTCGATGTGCACATAAAAAATCTTCGCGACAAACTCGGTCCTGCAGGTAAATTCATCAAAAACATTCGTGGCATCGGCTATAAACTCGAAATCTAATTTGCTTCTGATATTCTTATTTACATATAATTAATTCAATATAAAAGTTTGAAGTACAGTTTTGTGAAAATATTTGGCTTCCATTTGGCACTTATTATCTTATTGACTGGTTTAATACTTGCAGTTGTTTTTAATGTAATACACAACCATTATTTCTCGCAAATTTCTAAAGATTTACTAAAGCTTAATCATAACATTCTTCTAATCGCACAACCCCTATATGAAAAAGGCGAAAACACTGCCCTGGATTCCTTGTTGAAAGCCATACGAGGCACTTTGCAATCGCGAATTACAATTATTGATATAAATTGGTCGCGTTATTGCGGATTCTGAAAAAAATCCCAATACAATGGCAAACCACAAACTTCGACCTGAGATAATTGATACCTTGAAAGGAAAAAATAGCGAATCGGTACGCTTCAGCAATACAACCAAAGATAAAATGATTTATGTGGCAATTCCAATTAAAAATGGGAGTAATATCATATTCGTTGCGCTAGCAAGTATGTCCGTAAAAAAAATCAACTTTTTAATCGATGATTTGAAATAGAATATCATCAAAGTTACTTTAATATTGGTAATTATATCGCTTATTCCTCTTTGGTTTTTTACTCGAAATATCATAAAATCAATAAAAATTCCTCAAAAAACTTCGCTTAGAGTTGCTACCGACGATTTCGACCTTAATGAAATGAAAAAAGTAGAGCAGATGAAACGCGATTTCGTTATGAATGTTTCTCATGAGTTGCGTACACCATTGACAGCAATAAAGGGTTTCCTCGAAACTATGGCTGACGACGTAAAAGTAAAACATAAAAGCCAGAAAAAGCGTAACTGTTACTTTGATATTTTAGTTCGCCATACAGACCGGCTTATCAATATCGTCAACGATTTGTCTCTTATTTCCAAAATGGAGGATTCCTCGGGAGGACCTATCTCAAAAATTGAGATTAGCAAAGCTGCGCTTCCAGATATTATAAACAATGTTCTGAAAATGTTCGAACAAAAGATAGCCGAGCAAAACATAATGCTATTGACCGATTTCAATGAAAATATTCCAATATTCTATGCTGATGAGTTCAAACTTGAGCAATTATTTATAAATCTGATTGATAATGCTATTAAATATTCAGATACGCAACGTAATAAAAAAATCGAAATTACTGCCAAGGCTGATAAAGGAGTAATAAAAATTGCAATACAAGACAATGGCATAGGCATTCCTCAAGAACATCTATACCGAATATTCGAGCGTTTTTGCACTGTCGATAAATCCCGTTCACGTAAATTCGGCGGCACGGGCTTGGGTCTTTCACTCGTAAAACACATTGTCAATCTCCACAAAGGCAGCATTAATGTCGAGAGCAAACTCGATACAGGCACAATCTTTACAGTCGAATTGCCCACCAACTTAGAACTACTAATAGAACAACAAACATTTGATTTATAATATCAAAGAAAGTAAATCTTACTTATTTTATCCCAAATTATTCATTAGAAAAAGTATCTTTTTGACCTTTTAATGAATAGATTTATAAAACTTTCGCAGTCGCCAAACCTTTTCGGTAAAAAATGGTGTATCATTCGATTTTTCTGAGAGAAATAGAGCCCATGCGTCCTTGTATCCATTTTTGGCGATTTAAATTGTATTTGGTAGGTTTAGCGGGATTCCACAAGCGTGGATTAGGCAAGACGGCGGCAAGCAGGGCGGCTTGCGATTTGCTAATATCTTTGGCGCTGCGTCCAAAATATTTTTGCGAGGCGGCTTCGACACCATAAACGCCTTTTCCAAATTCGACGACATTGGCATACATCACTAATATTCTTTTTTTGCCCCAAATTGCCTCGATTAAAACAGTGAAATATGCCTCAAGACCTTTACGAACATAATTTCTGCTATGGCAAAGGAAAGTGTTTTTTGCAGTTTGCATCGAAATAGTGCTTGCTCCCTGTTTTTTTCTGCCTTTGTGGATTTCGTTGTATCGTTTTGCCCTGTCTATTGCTTTCCAATCAAAGCCGGAATGAGTGAAAAAGCGAGCATCTTCGGCAGCTATGACGGCACGAAAGAAATTAGGTGATATTTCGTCGTAGCCTTTCCATTGTTTTTCCATGCCAACGAGTTCGCCATGGAAGGCGTATTCAAAAGTGCGGAAGAACATAGCCATTCCGAAAGGAGGTGGCAAAAATTTGAGCATAACCACCCATAGCACTGATAGTATTATAGCTCCAGCTATAATACTAATAGCCCATTTGAAAATCTTTTTAAACATAAAGACTTATGACGATACAAAATATTAAATAATCTAAAGTTATGGCTTTATTTGTTCTTTAGCAAATCTCTTATTTCTGTCAGCAATAGCTCTTCCTTTGATGGCTCTGCTGCTGCTGGGGCTATTTCCGGTTCTGCTTCTTTCCTTTTAAGCGAATTAATTGCCTTCACCATTACGAAAACTGCTAATGCAATGACAATAAAATCGATTACGGTGTTTACGAAAATACCATAATTAATGGAAACTTCGGCGACGGCTTCAGCGAGGACATTTTCGCCCTCCATTATTGCTGGTTTAGCGCTGCTTAGCACTAATTTAAGATCTTTGAAATCGACACCACCGAGCAAAAGTCCAATAGGAGGCATAATCACATCGTTTATTATCGAAGAAACAATCTTGCCGAAAGCTCCACCGATAATGATACCAACAGCCATGTCGATTACATTGCCCCGCATTGCAAATTCTTTAAATTCTTTTATCATTCCCATAAGAATTATTTATGTAAGTGGTACAAAACCAATTATTTCACGAATTTAAAAACTGTATATTCATATTTCAGATATTTCCAGAGTTTATGTCTGTCATAGCTCTCATTTTTCCATACCGGAGAAGAAGTTCGATGCAATCAGGAGTTTTTTCTATCATTTTTTTAACAGTATCTTGTTCATCTACATTAAAAGGCGATAAAACATAATCAATCATACCTCCTGGAGGAAAATCGTTGCCGATACCGCATCGCAGGCGATAGAAATCGGAATTACCAAGCTCTTCGATAACTGAGGCAACGCCATTATGCCCGCCATTTCCGCCGCCATAACGCAAATGCAGCTTGCCCAGCGGAAAATTTAATTCATCGAAAACTAGAATTATTTTTTCTGTTGGAATTTTGTATCTCTCGCTGATTCTTTTTAATGCCTCTCCCGATTTGTTCATATAAGTTGTTGGCATTACAAGCATTATGTTCTGCTCATCAATTTTATAATGTGCCTGGAGATAGATATTGCTCAAACTTTCAATTTGTAAATGATAATTTTTACAAATCTCTGCCGCGCACATCCAGCCGATATTGTGGCGAGTGCCCGCATATTTCGAGCCAGGATTGCCCAAACAAGCAACAAGCCAATCGACCTTTTCAGTTAAATCCTTGTTTTTTCCAAAAAATAATTTCCATATCATAATTAATTCTAAAATATGAAAAATTTTTGAATTGTTAATGAGAAATATTAATTTAAAACTCATTATGAGTAAGATCCCTCCCCAGCCCTCCCTTGCAAGCAAGGGAGGAAGTTTTAACCTTTACCAATTAAAGAAACAAAAAATATGGTTGACTAACCATCATGCAAGCAAGGGAGAAAGTTTTATGCTCTATTACTTCATTAAACCTTATGAAGGTTTTGAACCTTCGGAAGGATAAATTTGTAGAAAATAAGATGTGTTAGACCTCCTTGTCTTGTAAAAAGGAAAGATCCCTCCCCAGCCCTCCCTTGCAAGCAAGGGAGGGAGTTTTATGCTCTTTTACTTCATTAAACCTTATGATTGTTTAATTTACGGAAATAAAATGAGTTAGCCCCCATTGCTTGCTAGGGAGGGAGTTTTATGCTCTTTTACTTCATTAAACCTTATGATTGTTTAATTTACGGAA
>CAYVTD010000048.1:0-5783 GCA_964454445.1 uncultured Hyphomicrobiales bacterium | reverse complement strand
GGGAGTTTTATGCTCTTTTACTTCATTAAACCTTATGATTGTTTAATTTACGGAAATAGGATGAATTAGCCCCCCTTGCTTGCAAGGGGGGAGTTTTATGCTCTTTTACTTCATTAAACCTTATGATTGTTTAATTTACGGAAATAGGATGAATTAGCCCCCCTTGCTTGCAAGGGGGGAGTTTTATGCTCTTTTACTTCATTAAACCTTATGATTGTTTAATTTACGGAAATAGGATGAATTAGCCCCCCTTGCTTGCAAGGGGGGTTGGGGGGATACTCATTAAAATCTTTTTAACGCCTTTACGTTTCTTTTTAAGCCCTCGAGTTTTAATCGTTTTATCGGACTGTTCTTGAAACGCGAGGCAAACCCTTCCTTGTCGAGAGCAAGAACTTTATCTAAATCGAGGCTATTTTCGTTTTCTCTTGGATAGAATAGCTTTTCTTTCGATAACTTTGCTTTCGAATTCCAAGGGCAAACTTCTTGGCAGATATCGCATCCAAAAAGCTGCCCATTCAGATTTTGAGTGATTTCATCAGGAAAATCCACGTTCGCCTTAGCTTCAACTGTCCAAAAGGCGAGACATTTCCGGGAATCTATCACTTTTGGCTGAACTATTGCAGCTGTTGGACACTTTTCCAGACATTTTGTGCAATTACCACAATGTTCGCTGACAGGCACGTCAGGTTCGAAAAAAACATCGGTGATTATCGTTCCCAAGAAAAAATATGAGCCATAATCTTTGTTGATTATGCAAGCATTCTTGCCTTGCCAACCGATACCGGCTCGCACTGCCCATTGCTTTTCGAGTATATAGCCCGTATCAACGTATTCTTTTGTCTGCGAATTAGGTAATAAATCCCTGATTTTCTGGGAAATAAGTTTTAATTTAGGTAGAAGGATTTCGTGATAGTCGCAGCCCCAGGCATATCTTGAGATTTTTCCTTTATTAGTTTTATTGTGATGACCTTCATTATTTTTATTGTTAGAATCGTTGCTATTGCCTGTAAAATAATTGAAAGCAAAAACTATCACAGTCTTGGCTTGTGGGAGGATTAAATTTGGGTTACGTCTTTTCTCGATGTCCTTTTCGAGCCATTTCATCGAAGCGTTGTAACCGAGATCGAGCCATTTCTTATATAGCTCAAATTCTTCATTTAAAGGTATGGCTTCGGCAAAGCCAGCAGCAAAAGAACCTAATTCATTTGCAAACTCCTTTATTATACTTTTATTTTCGTTGCTGTCGCACAAATCATACTATTTTTCTTTAATTATAAAAACTTTTTCGCCTGGTTTTTTCATTCCATATTTTTCGCGGGCAAGTCGCTCGATTTCAAGGGAGTCATTTTCAAGCCGCTCTATTGCTTTTCGAAGGGAATCTTGTGATTTTTTCCTTAAGGTTATTTCCTCGTTTAGCTCTGCCTTGCGTTGCTCTAATCGGAGGCGATTAACGAGTCCATAATTAGAAAAAAGAACAAAAGTGGAGATAATGACAAGCACTATCCCCGCTATTAATATACTTTTTTTGCTTTTCTTTTTATTTGCAGCTTCGTTTTTCATAAAATAAAATCTAAGCGACAAAGCGCCTGTAAACAAAGGCAGCACCAATCAAAACAAGAATGGCTCCTGCTATGGCAAAATGCCAAAACTTAAACACAGGTATCACTCCATCGCTTGAAATACCAAAGGGAGAAAATTGTGTAATATTCGGTGCTGTTGTTATCCAATAATTATTGTTCTCGGGCCATTCTTGGGTAGTACAGTTTGGTAGCGGTATCCAATGTCCATTATGGTAATGATAAACAACTGCCGTTGCAGGATTAAAACCTGGTGGACAAGAGGACTTAGGATAAACGAAAGAAACTGTAGCCTGTCCTTGAAAACCCTCCGGAGGCGTAACCTGCCAGCCGACGCCAACAGCATTGGCGTCTTGATCTCGAAATGTTGGATCTTCCTCTGATTTTACCGCAAAAACTGCACCACCATCATTGGGTTGGATAACCACCGGGGTATAACCATCCCCACTATTACCCACAGGCACAAGAGTACCTTGCGTGCTTGTTGAAGTCGAAACTTGCCCTTCTCCATCAGTTTTTACATAGTGACCAGGTCCGGAATTTTGAAATCCACCAGTAATTAAATTATTATCACCTATTGTAAGAATACTGTTTACAAAAACGAATGTACCATCAACGATTAGGTCGCCTCCTATTAACTCTGCGTCACCATTCAAATAAACATCTCCAGTTACTGTTAGACCATTTTGGCCAGAGATTGTTAGCTCGCCGCCATTTATATGTAAATCACCATCGATGCTATTAGAAGTGGTGCTATTTGTTCCTTTAACATAAAGAGTTACTTCCTCGCAACCAACCAGATGACTCAAGGCGTCTTCTATGCTAGCAAAAGCATCTATATTAAAAGTATGTCCATCGTTATCACACTGGTATGAGCAATATAATGAGCTAACCCAAGCCGTGCAATTATTAGTATCACCTAGCAGAGATGTTCTAGAGAAAGCAACGAGAAGCAAAGAAACAAGAAAAATTAATCTGACAGTTTTCATAGAATCACCCTTAAATATAATTGAAACAAAGGATTTCATTTAAAAAAGATACAAGATACAAAATCTAAATGTAATAAATTTTCAAAATGCGTTTACGTGCCCTCAAGGACTTATCGATACATTCTCAAGAATTCGAGTCGGTCTTGCAATTGAGCAATTGGTGTCAATAGCTTATCCTTGCCATAAATTGCCTCTTCCTGGCTTTCAAAGGTTAACTCATAATCTTTGCTCATCACTATTGCCTCTTCGGGACATACTTCTTCGCAAAAGCCGCAATAAATACAACGTAACATGTTGATTTCAAACAACACAGGATAACGTTCCTTGTCCAGTTCTGTTTCGTCGGGGATTACCTCGATGGCAAGTGCCGGGCAAACTCGCGAGCAAAGTGCGCAAGCAACACAACGCGCTCCATTTTCATCTTGTACAAGCACAGGTCTGCCGCGGTAAGATCCAGTAGGCTCCCATCGCTCTTCAGGATATTGGCGAACAAATTTCGGCTTGAACATCTGACGAAATGTTATTCCCATGCCTTTTGCTATTTCTGGCAAATAAATCTTTTCCCAAAATGTTAGGCGGGTGGCTTCGGTGTTTTCTGTTTTATTCATCTATTTTTTCTTTCAATATTTCTTACAATTTAAACATAATATAAAACTAAGAGTTACTATTTTATTAGATAAATTCCGATTCCGGTCAGCACAATATTTAACAGCGCCAAGGGCAGTAAAACATGCCAGCCGAGTTTCATCAATTGATCGTAGCGAAAGCGTGGCACCGACCAGCGAACCCAAATAAAGAAGAAGCAAAGAATGTTAATCTTAATGAAAAACACTATAAATTGAATGAGAGCAAGCCAGATAGTACCTGCTTCGAGACCGAACCATTCCGCCGGAAATGGCAGCTGCCAGCCACCGAGATAGAGCAAAGATATAATAGCAGATGAGGTTGCCATATTGCCATATTCGGCGAGGAAAAACATACCGAATTTCATTCCAGAGTACTCAGTATTGTAACCACCAACGAGTTCCGGCTCGGCTTCGGGTAGGTCGAAAGGTGTTCTGTTTGTTTCTGCAAAGGATGCAACCAAAAAGATAATAAAGCCCAATGGCTGCAATATAATATTCCAAAGTCCGCCTTGCGCCAATACAATGGTATTCAACGACAAAACATTGCTAATGCCTTCACGGGCAATGGGATCGGTTACAGCATCGAAATTGTGTGCCGCAGTTACCATAATCACTCCTATGAGCGCCAAACCCATCGAAAGTTCGTAAGAAATCATTTGTGCAGACGAGCGAAGTCCACCGAGCAGGGAATATTTGCTATTTGACGACCAACCTGCAAGGGTGAGACCATAAACACCTATCGAAGTCATTGCAAGGAGAAACAAAATACCAATATTTATATCGGGAGCTATACCAATCTTTATTATTTGGTCATCGATTTTAATGTAATGTGCATAAGGGATGATTGCATAGACAGAAATAGTAATGCCAAGGGAAATAATTGGTGCAAGCCTGTGGAAAAAGGGATTTGCAGCTGAGGGATAGATATCTTCTTTTAAAAAAAGTTTAAAAACATCTGCAAAGGGTTGCAACAGCCCAAAAGGTCCGACGCGGTTTGGCCCGTATCGATTTTGTATGAATGCCGATACTTTTCGCTCTTCCCAAACCAATGCCGCTGCACCGAGTAAAATTAATGTAAACAACACAAGCGCCTTGATAGTCGCTTCTACTAAAATCCAAACAACTTCCATTATTCTTCCGCTTATTTGAACGAATGTATTCTATTTCAAATAACAAAGATAAAAAATAATTTCGAAATTTTAAAAGAAAAGAGAAAAAAATATCTTTTATTCATTGTTTATCAGAAAATTTAAAAAAAATATTGTTAATTTAGCACTCATATTTTCATTAAATACATTAGGAAACCGACAATGGAAAACTTCAAACGTTTTCGTAGAATACGCAACAATCCTGTTTTAAGGGATATGGTAAGAGAAACAGTGCTAACAAAGAAGGATTTCATCTATCCACTCTTTTCCATCGATGGTAAAAATGTGAAAAACCCGGTGAAATCGATGCCCGGTGTATTTCAAATGTCAATCGACAATATTGTTGAGGAGAGCAAACAAGTGCAAGGTATGGGCATACCAGGGGTTATTCTTTTTGGAATACCACCCCATAAAGACGAAGTTGGCTCTGATGCTTATGCTGAAGATGGAATAATCCAAAGAACGATTGCAGCAATTAAAAAAGAGGTCAAAGACTTTGTTGTCATTGCCGATGTTTGTCTTTGTGAATACACTTCTCACGGACATTGTGGTATTTTGCAAGGCGAGCATATCTTGAACGACGAATCGCTCGAACTTTACAATAAGATTTCTCTTAGCTGCTGCCAGGCAGGCGCCGATATGGTTGCACCTTCAGATATGATGGACGGCAGAGTCCAGTCCATACGCGAAGCTCTCGACGACAACGGCTATAAAAATATACCAATTATGAGCTATTCAGCAAAATTTGCCTCTGCTTTTTACGGACCCTTTCGCGATGCTGCCGAAGGCGCACCAAAATTTGGCGATCGCAAATCACATCAGATGGATTTTGCAAATGGAAACGAAGCCATTCGTGAAGTGGAAGAAGATATTATCGAAGGTGCTGATATTATTATGGTAAAGCCCGCTGGACCATATCTCGACATTATTCGCCGCGTTAAAGATGAATTCGGTATGCCGACGGCTGCTTATCAAGTTAGTGGCGAGTATTCAATGATTAAGGCAGGTGCACAACTCGGTTGGATCGATGGAGAAAAAATTATGGTCGAATCGCTCACAGCCATCAAACGTGCCGGTGCCGATATTATCCTAACTTATTTTTCTAAGGACATTGCCGCTTATTTAGACAATACTAAATAATATGTAAATAAAATTAATTTATCTAAGGATGCTAGCAAGCATAAAAGACCTTGTTTATTATTCTAATTATCTGCGGAAATCATTACTGAATTTGCTTGCCCCTCAGATTTGTCTTGTATGTGAAGGCGCTTTGGGTATTAATCCTGCGCCAAGTCGATTTATATGCCAAAAATGCTTAGATGCAATGCCTCTTGCCCCGGCAACCGAGCAAATTACCAATAAGTTTTACTCAAATTTTCAAAAAAAGATTATACATATCAACAAGGCGGCTGGTCTTCTCGATTTAAAATCGGATTTTCAATA
>CAYVTD010000047.1:0-20399 GCA_964454445.1 uncultured Hyphomicrobiales bacterium | reverse complement strand
AAATAATATGACCAATGCCAGGTAAATTGTAAAATTCGTCAGGAAATCCACTGTACTTCTCATGCTAAAAATAGTGCCGAACTGCCCGCTTAGCACACCAAAACTCGATGATAAATCGCCTTTGCCCGGTTGCAACAATATTACTGCCATCAGCAAAATTGAAGCTAATATCAATATTATCGACAATACTACATAAAACATTTTTAAAATCCAATATGATATAAAAAATAATTTACTTTTTCAAGAATTACAAATTTAATATTAAATATTTTAATATCAAAAGAAAATTTTTACAATGATGAAAAAACGATGTTATTTGTTTTATTAATTGCTAATAATTTATTAATTTGCTATTTCATATTTTACAAAATTGATAATTGTTTTACAGATATAGAATGATAATTATGAGCGAGAAAACATATTTATTTACTTCGGAATCGGTATCCGAAGGTCATCCTGATAAAATCTGTGATCAGGTTTCCGATACGGTTCTCGATGCTATGTTAACCGACGACCCAATGAGTCGTGTTGCTTGCGAATGTTATGCTACAACTGGGCTTATTTTAGTTGGTGGCGAAATCACTACCCAAACATATATTGATTTGCAGGATCTCGTCCGCGGTGTCATTCGTGATATTGGCTATACTGATACCGGCTATCGATTCGATTATCATTCTTGCAGTGTGGTCAATGTAATCAACCATCAATCTGTCGATATCGATGCCGGAGTGAAAACAGGCGGTGCCGGCGATCAAGGAATGATGTTTGGATATGCCTGCACTGAAACTAAAGAGTTGATGCCCGCTCCAATTATGTATTCTCATAAATTGGTGAAAAAACTTGCTGAAATCCGTCGCGAAGGCAAGATTATGAAATATCTTAGACCAGATGCGAAATCGCAAGTTACTGTTGAATATGCCGACAATGGTGAAATTGTGAGAATTGATACTGTTGTTATTTCCACCCAGCATGACCCGGGTGTCAAGCAAGCAAATATAAGAGAAGATGTTATTGAAAATGTTATAAAGCAGGTTATTCCTAAAGAATATTTAGACGACAACACAAAATATCATATCAATCCCACTGGGATTTTCGTTATCGGAGGTCCTCACGGTGATACTGGTCTGACAGGCAGGAAAATCATCGTCGATACTTATGGTGGGAGGGCTCCTCACGGTGGCGGGGCTTTTTCCGGCAAAGATGCCACTAAAGTTGACCGCTCGGCTGCTTATGCTGCCCGCCACCTTGCGAAAAACATTGTTGCTGCCGGTGTTGCTAACGAATGTACGATACAGCTTTCTTATGCTATTGGCGTGGCTGATCCTGTTTCCATATATGTGGATACCCATAATAAATCAAGAGCTAAAGACAGGGAGATTGCCGATTTCATAATGAAACAATTTGACTTCTCTCCAGCTGGTATTATCGAGAGATTAGATCTCCGGAAGCCTATTTTTCGCAAAACTGCAGCTTATGGACATTTCGGTAGAGATGGTTTTACTTGGGAAGAACTGAACCTTGTTGATAAATTCAAAGATTTTGCATAATTATTATCAACATTGCTTATTTTGACAAATTTTTATCATAAATAAATTATAAGGATTAATAATGACTACCAACATGTTTCCAACAAAGGCATCTAAAGGAGATTTTGATGAGAAGCCGGGAGTTTACTGTGTTAAAAATATAAAACTTGCTGCAGAAGGCAGAAACCTAATCGATTGGGCAGAATCCAGAATGCCTGTTATGATGCGCCTCCGGGAAATGTATTCAGAAACTAAGCCATTTAAAGGCTACAAGATTTCTGGTTGTCTTCACGTAACAAAAGAAACAGCAGTGCTAGTGCGCACTTTCCAAGCTGCCGGTGCTGAGGTATCCTGGTCTGGCTGCAATCCACTTTCTACCAATGATGCTGTTGCTGCCGCCCTTGCCGACGAGGGTATCTCTATTTTCGCCTGGTACGACAATGGCCCAGATTTCTATTGGTGTATTGAAAGAACTATCGACAACCCACCACATCTAACTCTCGACGACGGTTGCGACCTTATCAACACTGTTCACGAAAAACATATCGATATGGCACAAAACTTCGTTATAGGCGGCACTGAAGAAACCACTACCGGTATCCAAAGATTACGCGCCAGAGCAAAAGAGAATAAATTGTACTATCCAGTTTATGCTGTTAATGATGCTGAAACCAAATGGGATTTCGATAATGTGTATGGCACTGGACAATCAACTCTTGATGGCATATTAAGAGCTACTTCTGTGCTGCTTGCTGGTAAAAACTTTGTAGTTGCCGGGCATGGGCATTGCGGCTCTGGTGTGGCAAAGAGAGCTAAAGGTATGGGTGCAAACACAATTATCACTGAAGTCAAGCCCACGGCTGCTTTGAAAGGGACCTTAGAAGGACACGAAGTGATGAAAATGGACGATGCAGCTAAAATTGGCGATATTTTTGTTACTGCTACAGGCGTTTGCGATGTTATCAGGCAAAGGCACTTCGAATCAATGCGTGACGGAGCAATTATCTGCAACACAGGGCATTATGATGCTGAAATTAAAATTCCTGAACTCGATGCTGTCTCGGTTAGTAAAAGAACTATAAGACCAAATTGTGAAGAATACACTCTAAAGAACGGAAAGAGAGTGTTTCTATTAGCACAAGGCAGGTTGGTCAATCTCGCTGCCGCCGAAGGGCATCCCTCTGAGGTGATGGATATGTCTTTTGCTAATCAGTTTATGTCCCATTTGCGACTTGTCGATAGTCACAAGAAAGGCGAGAAACTGCCTAACAATGTACTTGAGCTACCCGAAGAGCAAGATCAATTCATTGCCAAGACAAAACTCGAGATGATGGGAATCGAAATCGATACTTTAACAGAGGAGCAACTTGCATATATTCAAGATTACAATGCTGGTACTTAATATCTGATTGAATCATAACTCTATCCAATTGTTATTCAATACATTTTTTGATTCGCTTTTATTTCTTAACTTCCTAATACAAGATGATGTCGCAAGCAAAAGTAGTTATTATTCCGCCCAGGCGCAAAGATATAACTCAGCCGAATTGACTAATAAATGATGCTTAGGCAGCACTCTTACAGTGAAGCCTTGATTGCCGTTGTCTGGACATTTATAAGCTCCTTCGTAAAAATGCAGATTACCATCTGAGTTTTGTAGAATTAGTTCTTCGCTTTTTGTATTTATCAATTCATTGCGAGAATCGACAGTGCCATAATAAACCTGGACGATGACATCTTCTGGTTTGAGATTGCCTAAAGCAATAGTAGCTTTTACAAGAACTGGTTTGCCCACGTGAGGCTCGCCATTTTTCTTTAAATCTGCTTCGACAATCTGAACGTAAGCCCATTCGTTCCGAATTTTCTGCTTCCATTTGTTAAGCATTACGGCATTCGAGGCGTCGTCTTTAATCATTAATTTGTAATAATCAACTGCAGGGAAATAATATTGGCGTGCATAATCTTTGACCATTCTATTCGTGGAATACTCGCAAGCAACGGATTTGATGGAGTTTTTCATATAGGAAATCCATTTATCTGGTACTTTGTTTGAGCCGGCTCTACTGTAAAAAATTGGCACAACAAGTTGCTCGAGGACATCATAAAGAGAGCTAGCCTCAATCAAATCTTGGTCTTGTTGGTTGGTGTATTCTTCACCATGTCCAATGGCAAATCCATTGAATCCATTATATGCCTCGTCCCACCATCCATCGAGAATACTAAAATTGAGCGTTCCGTTCAAACCGGCTTTCATACCGCTGGTACCGCTTGCCTCGAGCGGTCGAATTGGATTATTCAGCCAGACATCGCAACCTTTGAGCATAAAACGGGCAATGATCATATCATAATCTTCGAGGAATACAACATGTTTTTCAAGGTCATATTCCCGCACCTTGTGGATGATTGCCTGAATAACTTCTTTCCCTTGAGTGTCGTGAGGATGTGCCTTGCCAGCAATTACAACCTGAACGGGCTTCTCTGGTTCTGTTAGAACTTTTTGCAGGCGTTGCATATCAGAAAAAAGCAGTAAAGCTCTTTTGTATGTGGCAAAACGGCGGGCAAAGCCAATGGTAAGGGCATCTGGGTCTAAAAATTCATTAATTTTGTTTATTTGCTCGGGCATTAGCAGATTCATTCGGTTTTTCTTGAGATGCTCCCTTGCAAAAAGCACGAGCCGCACTCTTCTTCTTTGTTTTTCGCGCCATAGTTCTTCGTTGGGAATGTTATCAATGCCATCCCAAACTCTTGGATTATCGGTTTCAGTTCGCCAAGCAGGGCCGAGATAGCGGTCGTATAGCTCAGAAAGCTCGCGAGCAACCCAAGTTTCGGTATGAATACCATTAGTAACTGCACCAATAGGCACTTCGTCTTCCGGGAAGCATTTCCAAATGTTTTGCCACATTTTGCGGGCTACGGCACCGTGCAATTTACTGACTCCATTATGGTAAGAAGTAAGTTTCAATCCAAGAATAGTTAGTGAAAAACCGGCATTATTGTCAAATCCTCTTTCCTGTCCCAAAGCGTAAAATTCCTCGCGGCTTATGCCAAGAGATTGATAATAGTTTGTGAAATAGCCATCCATTCTGCCCGTGCTAAACACTTCATTGCCGGCTGGGACAGGTGTGTGGGTAGTAAATACAGAAGATGCCTTGGTGATTTGCTTGGCAGAAACAAAATCGATACCATATTTTTCCATATAATTTCGTGAACGTTCCATCAATGCAAAAGCGGCATGCCCTTCGTTTATATGGAAGACTGAAGGATTGATGTCAAGCATCTTCATTAGCTTAACCCCACCAATACCAAGAAAAATCTCTTGCATGATCCTTGTATCGCGTGTGCCTCCATAGAGTTGGTCGGTAATGTCGCGGTATTCTGTATCACTATTCTGACTTATATTTGTATCAATAAGGTATAATGGAACTCTTCCAATTTGTAACAACCAGATCTGAGCATAAGCTTTGCCACGTGGTAAGTCCACATCGATAAGATAAGGATCTCCATTCTTTCGCCGCAATAATGTTAAGGGCATCGTGTTGAAATCGTTGAAGATATAACGCTCGTTTTGCCAACCGCTTTGGGTTAGAGTTTGGCGGAAATAACCCATTTGATAGAGCAGACCAATGCCAATCAATGGTAATCCTAAATCAGAAGCGCTTTTAAGATGGTCGCCAGAAAGCACTCCCAAGCCACCTGAATAATTCGGGAAACTCTCGTTTATGCCATATTCCATACTGAAATAGGCAATTACGTTGTCTTTAGAACTTGATATTTTGTCGTACCAGGTTTCGCCTTCCATATATTTGCGAAAATTGCTATGAATGTAATCTAAAAAAGAAGTAAAATCTGTTTTTTCTGATAGTTCGTGCAATTGCTCTTGAGACATTCTATTGAGTAACTGAATTGGATTATGATCAACCTCCTCCCATATCTTTCTATCTATACGCAAAAACAGTTCTTTGGCAGTAGAATTCCAGCACCACCAATAATTATATGCTAATTCCTTGAGCTTTTCGAGCCGCTCGGGTAATTGTGCCGTTACAATAAAGTTCCTTATGGGTTTCATCTGATAACTCCCTTGATGATTATTTATAATTTATGTCAAATAATTTTTTTAAATTTACTAATAATTATTAATTTACACAATAATAAAGAAAGTAGATGCTATTAAAATTAAAATAAAACCAAAGTTTTTTCATCTAATAATAATCAAAACTTCAAAAATATTAAAACGCATATATAAATCTTCTCAGTTATTGTCTCAGATTATCAAGAATATTTATCTATTAATAAATATTTAATTAATGGCAAATATTATAATAAGAAATAAAAAAGATATACCGGCTGTTGTCAGTATTATTGAATCAGGGCTTCCAATTATTTTTCCAACAGAAACCGTGTACGGTATTGGTGTTATTAGCTCAAACACAGACGCTATAAAAAGTTTGTATAATCTTAAAAAAAGAGACACGAACAAGCCTTTTTCGCTTTATTTTCCGGATATTGACAGAGCTAAACAATACATAGAAGCTATTTCTGATTATACCATGATGCTAATGAAAGATTACTTGCCTGGTCCTCTTACCCTTATTGTAAAAGCAAACACGTTGGTAAACCCGATAATAAAAGGCAAAAACAACAGCGTCGCCATCAGAATTCCCGATGAAATGCTCACACTCGAACTTTTAAAGCGTTTAAAAGAGCCTCTTGCAGGCACATCAGCAAATATATCTGGAGAAAGATCAGCAATAAATGCATTTCAGGCTTTACAATCTTTTCCAGAAGATATTGCTGCTGTGATAGATGCTGGACAATCGAAGCTTAAGCAAGAATCTACCATTGTCGATTGCACAGGTGTAAAACCTGTAATTATCAGACAAGGGGCATTAGCAATAGATATTTGAGCATTTTTTTTAATTGAATTTATAATTTAAAAAATTTTTAATATCTTTGTAACTTATACTTTGCCAACATATGCAAAATTGAATTATTTTTTAATAACAAGAGAAAAGACAAATGGAAGCAAAAAATATGTATGCGCTTATTTTGGGTAGTTCCAGTGGCTTTGGCAGAGCCGCCGCGATCGAACTAGCGGGGCAGGGCTACAACATCTTCGGCGTACATTTTGATACAGCAACAAATAAGAGAAAGGTACAAGAAACTATCGACGAAATCTCTGCTCGTGGAGTGAAGTGTATATTCTACAACAAGAATGCAGCCGACGAGAAAAACAGGAAAGAAGTCATAGATTCTATCAAAGAGCATTTCGCTACACAAAAATATCCCGTTCTGCGCGTTTTGATGCATTCGCTCGCTTTTGGTGCCATTGGACCTTTTTTCCATAAAGAACCAAGCAAGCAGATTGGGCAAAAAGGAATGGAAATGACTATGAATGTAATGGCAAACAGCTTGATTTATTGGACTCAAGACCTTTTCAACGAGGGTTTGCTTGCCGAAAACTCGCGAATATTTGCAATGACAAGCGTTGGCTCGACACGTGCTATGCCTAATTATGGTCCTGTATCAGCCTCAAAAGCTGCGATTGAGTCATATATCCGCCAAATAGCCGTGGAATTGGCTCCATACAGGATTACTGCTAATGCAATCCGTGCCGGATTAACGGATACTCCCGCAGCTCAAAAGATACCAGGATTTGAAAAAATGCTCCAATTTGCCCGTCATCATAATCCCTTTTTAAGAAATACTGTGCCTTATGATGTTGCAAAGGCAATTTCGTTGCTTGTGGACGAGAAATTTTATTGGATTACAGGAGAAGTAATTGGTGTCGATGGGGGAGAGACTATTTTAAACTTTATTGAATAACAATCTGACAATCTACTAAGTTTTATTAATATGAAAAAACAAATAATTTATAATTAAATAAACTAATTAAGGACAAATGATGATAGAATTTTCTTTAAAAGAAGAGCAAAGGATGCTCCGCGATATGGTTAGAGATTTTGCAACAAACGAATTGAAACCTATCGCCTCAAAAATAGACGAAGACGAATGGATTCCCGATGAAATCCGCAACAAAATAGGCGAGCAAGGCTTGCTCGGCTCGCCATATCCCGAAGAATATGGCGGAAGTGGTTTCGGAGAGGTCGGTTATTGCATTGCTCAAGAAGAAATAGGAAAAGTATGCCTTTCGACAGCCACTTTCATTGGTGCACATGTTTCCATCGGTACAAATGCTATCTATCTTGGTGCCAATGAAGAACTTAAGCAAAAATATCTGCCTTCCTTGTGTTCAGGAGAAAAAATAGCTGCTTTTGCCCTTACCGAGCAAGGAGCTGGTTCTGATGCCTTTAATTTGCAGACAAAAGCTGAAAAAGATGGCAACGAGTGGGTTATTAACGGCGAAAAGATGTGGATAACCAATGGACCGATTGCTGACGTTTTTTCTGTCTTTGCTCGTACATCTAAGGGAATTACTGCTTTTGTTGTAGAAAAAGGCACACCAGGATTTGTGCCCGGTGCTCACGAAAGAAAAATGGGTATCCGCGGTAGTGTTACTTCCACACTTACTTTCGACAATGTCCGTGTGCCCGAAGAGAATATGATTGGCAAAGAAGGAAGAGGCTTCCTGGTAGCTATGAAAACCCTCGATGCCGGTAGATTAGGTCTCGGTGCCGCCTGCCTCGGTGCTTGTAAGTCGCTACTTGAGATGTCCACCCGCTTTGCTAAAGAAAGAAAGCAATTCAACGAACCAATAGCCAATTTCCAAGCTGTGCAGTTTATGCTTGCCGACATGGCTACTATCATTTATCAAACTGAATCGGTTGTTTATAGGACCGCTCAAATGTACGACGAAAAGAAAATTACCCCGCGACACAGCGCTATTGTCAAGTTGATTAGTTCGGAAGCATTAGACAAGTGTGTCGATATCGCTATGCAAGTCCACGGTGGTATGGGCTATTCCCGCGAATTGCCTATCGAAAGATTTTACCGTGATTCGCGCATCAATCGGATTTTCGAAGGCACGACTGAGATTCAAAAGTTGGTTATAGCCCACGACCTTATTAAACGTAATGGTGTGTTGGAAGAGATGTAGTAGTTACAAGAGGCTGTCTCAAAAGTATTATTTATTTATATAATTTGTCAGGCAAAGATGCCTAACTCCCAAGAAATAATTGGATTTGGTAGAACAGACATCCTTGTCTGTTCGAGGTAATACAGCTTATGAGACAGCCTCTTTACAAACTATTCTTCATTCCATACGCCTATATCGTAAAATTTCTCACGCCTCAGACGGACAAGCTTGTCAGGGCTTATTTTCATAAGTTCTTTGAGATTTCTAAAGATAAGATCTTTAAAAATCTTATACATTTCTTTGGGGTCTTTATGGGCGCCGCCGACAGGTTCGGGGATAATTTCATCGATAATTTTGTGTTTTTTCAAATCAGTGGCTGAAAGTTGCAAGGCTTCGGCGGCTTGCTCTTTGAAGTCCCAGCTTCGCCAAAGGATACTCGAGCAAGATTCGGGCGAAATAACGGAATACCATGCGTTTTCTAGCATAAGCACTCTGTTGCCGACGCCGATGCCAATAGCTCCTCCTGAAGCACCTTCGCCAATAATGACAACAATAACAGGTACTCTAAGTCCAGACATTTCGAGGAGGTTGCGGGCTATTGCCTCTGCTTGTCCCCGTTCTTCTGCTTCAATACCCGGATAGGCCCCGGGAGTATCGAGGAGGGTTATGATCGGTTTTCCAAATTTTTCTGCTAATTTAAATAAACGCAGTGCCTTGCGATAGCCTTCAGGATGGGGCATACCAAAATTTCTAAGTAAATTTGACTTGGTGTCTCTGCCTTTTTGATGTCCAACGAGCATCACCGGAATATTTTCAATTTTTGCCATACCGCCGATAATGGAAGGATCGTCGCGAAAGCTGCGGTCGCCGTGTAATTCGATGAAATCAGTAAAACAGTTCTGAATGTAATCTTTTGACTGCGGGCGCTCGGGGTGGCGGGCTATTTGCACTCGTTGCCAGCGGGTAAGACCGCGATAGATGCTTTCGCGCAATGAATTTACCTTCTTTTCTAATAATTTAATTTCGTCTTCTATTTCAAATTCTGTCGAAAGCGATCGCATTTCTTCAATTTTTGCCTCGAGTTCTAAAACGGGCTTTTCAAATTCTAATATGTAGGAATTAGGCATTGGTTTTCCTGATAAATAGTTTCAAAAAAATTTCAAAATCAAGAGATAAATTATAATGACGGATATAATAATCATTTAGGTTTTTCAGCGCTTCTTTCGATAGATTTTCGGGTGAACTAATATGTGCCAGCCCGATGATGCCAGGTTTTCCAACAGCAATGTTGTCGTTTTCATTAGCGTAAAGTCCAACGAAAGAGTACTGTCCAGTAATAGATTTGCCAAATTTTTTCAAAGCTCCCGGCATTTTCTTGTTAAGCAAAAACAATAAAGGCAAACCAAAGGTATATAAAAAAAATGGCATTGCAATATCCATTAATCGCTTGGCAAGACGATAACGCAATTTATATAAGTTGTTTTCTTGCAAGACAATTTGCTGACCTGTTATTTCGCTTATTATTCTTGCGACAATAACTTCTTCATACTCTTGAGCGGCGTGGAAACGCACCTTTTTTGTTGATAGGCTTGATATAGTCTTAATTATTTCTAATGGCGAAATGTCTCTGTCGCTTATTATTACTTCGCTGATGTTTTTTTCTTCAATAATCTTAGCTAGGTTATCAAGTGTTCCGAGTTGTGGTAATGTAGATTGGAACAATGTATCTTTGCTCGATGAAATAAGACCGACAATCTGAGCATTTACTGCATCAGAAGATTGCAATTTCTCGACAAGTTTGTTTGTATTCTCGTTGCAACCTATGATGGCGATACGCTTATCTGCACGCTGTCCGGAAGATTTTTCAATTAAATTGTAAGTAAAGCGGGAAAGGAAAACAAGTACTGTCGAAAAGCCAGTGGTCATTAGCACTGCGCCTCGGCTAAAGGCATAATCTTTGAAAAAATAGGTCAACGAAGACAAAATGAAAAAGCTTGTCATCAACCCATAGAAAGAGCGACTTGTTGATATTTTGCCCTCAAAATACTCGCCTACGGAAAACATTGAAAAGAACATAACCAAGCTGACAACTATGTAAACTGTTGGATAGGCATGGTCAGGAAAACCGAAAAAATATCCCGTTTTAATCTTTGTAGCAAGCAGCAACGATAGATTGACAGATAATAGATCAAATCCTATAAAAAATATCTCCCGTTTTTGATTACTTGTATAGGCAAGAATTGACCTAATGAAAATCCCTAGACGGAGAAACATTAAAAAGAAGACAGAGCGTGAATAATGCTTTTTTGCAAAGATTTCCATTGCTTCATAAAAATGTTTTACTTTGTTTATTTCGCTGCGCCGTGTGCTTTCACCTTTGTAATGGACTATGGTGGTTTCGTGGAAATATGCTATTTTCCATCCATTTTTATTAATTCTGTAACAAAGGTCGAGATCTTCGCCATACATAAAAAAATCTGGGTCGAAGCCATTTGCTTGTTTTAATGCTTCCGCTCGACAAAACATAAATGCTCCCATCACGGCATCTATATAATATGTTTCGTTTTCATTCCTAAATGTTTGATTATATGAAGCAAAGAATTTTGATTTAGGAAATAACTTTTGCAAGCCAAACAGTTTGCAAAAAGAAGACCAGGGCGTTGGAAATCCGCGGCGGCAAGAATACTGGAAAGTTCCATCAGGATTAAGCACTTTGCAGCCAGCGGCGCCAAGCTCTTGGTAATTTTCCATGTAATCAAACATCTTTTTTAATGTTTTTGTTTCAAGAATGGTATCGGGATTAAGTATTAATATATACTTTCCCTTGGCTTGGGCAATACCAATATTGTTTGCTTTAGAAAAACCCAGATTTTCTTGTAAAGCGATGAACCGGATATTTGGAAATAGTGGGCTAAGATATTCTATGGATCCATCTTGCGAGTTGTTGTCCACGACAATGGTTTCCACTTCCACACCTTCAGAAGATTCTTCAATAGAGTGAAGGCATTGCAAGAGAAAATCTTTCACTTTGTAATTGACAATAACTACGCTTATGTCCATCGCAAATTATTTATTTTGAGACAATTATCGACTCAGGGAATTTTGCATAAAATAAATTACACTTTGGATTTTCAGAGTTAATATCCACGGAAGTATAAATCATAAACTTACCATCTTGGCTGACAGCAGGTAAAAATTCGTTGCCACTTGTGTTGATAGATTTCCCGAGATTTTCAGGTTTTGACCATTTGTTAGTTGTTTTGTCGTAGCGGGTAATATACAAATCCAGCCCGCCATAGTTAGGTTGGTAATAATCAGAAGCGAAAATGAGTGTAATATCATCTTTACAAATAAATGGCGACATTTCTCTGCCAGGGGTGTTTATTGGAGCAAAGTTTTTAGGTTGTTCCCATTCGTTTTTTTCAATATTAAAATGTGAAACCCATAAATCGATGTTTTTATCGGAAATCTCTAATAATTTTTGTTTCGGATTAATAGGTCTGGTGGAAACGAAGTATAAAGTAGAACCATCGCTTGTAAGCGTTGGCTGTGCATCCCAATACATTGAATTTAGTATATTAAGATTAATGGGCATCGACCAGTTGCCATTTTCTTTTTTTGAATAATACAGATCGCACCCACCCATGTCGTCGTGTCTTCCGCAGGCTGTGAAAAATAGTTCCTTACCATCTTGAGAAAAAACTATTGATCCCTCGTCGAAAAGTGTGTTAATACCAATACTTGCAAAATTATCGAATTTGTCGCTATGCTCTGGGGTAGAAAAGCTCAAATCATCGATATTTTGCATTTTTGCAAACCAAAAGTCGTGGGAAAAAGCGTTTTCTGCTGAAAGTTTGCTGCCTTCGCGATTAGAAACGAAGAAAAGAGTTTTGCCATCAAAAAGCAAAAAAGGCGCATAATCAACTCCTTCTGAGTTAATATTAAGCTTTTTAGCCTCAATCTTGTTTTTATCGAAATCTATTACTTGTACAGAATTAAACTGAGAGCATCCTGCTAATAAAAAAGTGATAAACAAGGATATTGCAATAATGAATCTTAGCATAATTATTTGTAAATTGTTGCACATATAATAAATTATGAACTGATCTTTGGTTTTTTTCTAAAGCCGCAAAAACGCAGTTTCCAGACCATAAAAATCGCTTCCCAGACGATTTTTTTATTCATTTTGGAAATGCCACTGCGCCTGTCGATGAAAATAATTGGGATTTCCTTGATTCTTGCTTTCTGTTTCCATATTCTATAGTTCATTTCTATTTGAAAACTATAACCATTAGAATAGATTGTTTTAAGGTCAATTTTCTTAAGCACTTCAGCACGAAAGCACTTGAAACCGCCTGTGGGATCCTTGATGGGCATACCTGTAATAATTCTGGTATATAAACTGGCAGCATAGCTTAAAAGTAACCTGCTTAGGGGCCAATTAACAACATTCACTCCAGAAATATATCGCGAACCAATAACTAAGTCATTGTTGGAAAGAGTATTAATAAAGTTAGGTATTTCCTTTGGGTCGTGAGAAAAATCTGCATCCATTTCCATAATAGCTTCGAAACCATTAGATAAAGCATACGAAAAACCGTCGCAATAAGCAGTTCCCAAACCCATTTTGCCAGGGCGCTTCAACAGGTGTATTCGATTATCTTTTAGCATCATATTTTCAACAACAGAGGCGGTGCCATCTGGGGAATTGTCGTCAACGACAAGCACATTCAAATCGCCTTTTACGTTGTGCAGCTCGTGGATTAGTTTTTCTATGTTCTCGATTTCATTATAGGTTGGGATTACAACTATTGCTTTCATTCTGTTTGTATTTAAAATCAAATATTAATAAAGTCAAAAATGAATATTTAATGTTTTACTTGACGTTATATACTGAATTTTGTTTAAAATCAGGTGGATAAAGTTCAATATTTTGTATAATGAAACATAACTTTTAGAAAGTTAATAACCTTCCGAAGGTTTTATACTTAATTGTCATATAACGCCTTATCAATTAGAAAATATCCAATACTTATAGTAAAAATGATTTTCTCTTATCCCTCCTTATTTATAAGGGGGGTAGGGGGGATTTCCAACTGATATTAACTAGCTGACAGCATCAATATCGTCTTCAAAAACCACCTGATACAATGGACATGGCTCGTCGTCGTATTCACTGTGGATTATTGGATGAACAGCATTGATGGCTCTTGTAAGATTTCTATATAAGTTTTCTTCGCCGATTTTGTCATATAGGAAAGTTCTTCTCATAGTATCGAGGACATGGTCGTTCAAGCCTGTCATTGAAAAACCGATTCCTGTATTTCGAATTCTATCAATAAGGTCAGAAAGCAGGTTTTCGCCTGAGGCATCAAGTTCATTGATACCATTGCCAACAATAATGATATGTTTCAATTCTTTCATATTATCCATTATATCAACAATAACTTTGTCGAGATAGCTCTCGTTTGCAAAAAATAAACTACCATTGTAGCGAATGACTGCTATATATTTGCATTGCCTCAAGTTGAACCTTTCGCGGTTACGGAAGGTGCCGTCAGGATGCTTGGATAGCATTGCAATCTCAGGTTTCGTGCTGCGAACAAGGAACCAGATAAGCGACAATCCCACGCCAATCATTATGCCGACATCAAGCTCGGGAGCAAAATATAGTGTTAAAACAAAAGTTGTTATGCTAATGATGCCGTCGTATTTCTGTGCCTTCCAAGCGTGGATAAATCCTTTCACATTGAGCAAGCCAATCACGGCAAGTATGATGATTGATGCTAAAACGGATTGAGGCAAGTAATAGAGTAAGGGAGTTAAAAATAAAAGTGTTAAAAGCACGACAAACGCAGTGAATGCACTTGAAAAACCGGTTATCGCACCAGATTGGATATTAACAGCAGAACGGGAGAATGATCCTGAAACTGGATAGCTGCTAAACAAGCTACCGATAATGTTTGAAAGACCTTGACCGATTAGTTCTTGATTAGGTTGTAGCTGTTGCTTGGTTTTTGCTGCCATTGCCTTGGCTATAGAAATTGCCTCCATAAAACCTAGCAGAGTGATTATTAGTGCCATTGGAATGAGTTGCAAAACGGCATTAATTTCAATCTTGGGTATATTGAATCCAGGGAGCCCGCCTGGTATGTTGCCAACGACTTCGCCACCACTGGAAAATGTGATTTTATTGAGGTCAAACTTTGCAAACTTAGTCTTTATTCTCCAGTAGCCATCTTCATAAGCTAAATTGCTATTTTCCGATTTTCTGGAGTAGAAAACATTTGATTTATCTTTTTGTTTCAACAATTTAAACTTAATATGTGCAATATCATTCTTTTGATGTGATAGATTTTCTTTAATTTCGGCTATATGAAGATTAATCAACTTTATTTTGCTTTCTAATTTTAGTTGCTCTTCAGTGGCGTTTTCAGGATTCTTTTCAGAAATGTCGGAAATGGATTTGTTTAAAACAACTCGCACTTGGCTCAATGAATCCAGACGATCGAAAAGATTGTTGTAGTTCGCTAGCTCCTTGACTGTGGCAGGACAATGGAGATTATTAATTGTAGTTGAAATCTTTTTTTCAAAACCAATTCCCCAAGATATTATAGTTGTTACTACAACTGCAATGAGAACATAAGGGAGGTGGGGCTTGTACCTTTTTATTATATACATTATTGCAAAAGCCAGAGCCGCAAGCACAAGAGAAGGCAAGTAGGTTTCACTCAGAGCTTCGACGATAATGCGATAAACGGTGATATAAGTACGTTCGGCAGCTTCGACTGTAACGCCGAATAGCTTTGAAAATTGAGATGATGCGATGATAAGTGCTGCCGCATTAGTAAAGCCATTTACTACTGGATGCGAAAGAAAGTTTACAATCAAACCAAGCCGCAATACTCCTAATAGCAATTGGAACAGACCGACAATGAGAGCAAGTAAAACAGCATAGGCTATGAATGATTCACTGCCAGCCGTGGCAAGTGGCTCGAGAGCTGTAGCTGTCATTAGCGAAACAATAGCAACTGGACCGGTTGCAAGCTGACGGCTCGACCCGAACAGCGAGGCAACAATCGGAGGCAAAAAAGCGGCATACAAGCCATAATAAGCAGGCAGATTTGCTAATTGGGCATAAGCCATTGATTGCGGTATTAATACAAGTGCAACAGTTATCCCGGCGATTAAATCTGCTTTGAAGTATTCGAATGAATAGTTTTTAAACCATCTTACAAAGGGAAAAATTGAAATTATTAAACGCATCAGAGCAGTTTCATTTTTATTGTTATTTTTAGCCATAGCACAATGAATTGTTAAAATGAAGAACTTAAACCATTACCACCCTTTTTCTTTTAAAATATCTTGAATCTTGTTTTCTATATTGCTTTGCATAATAACCATCCTTTCTGCCTGAGCGGCGACAATTCTTTTGACAAGCATTTTTATATCGACTGGTTTTTCCAGCACATCTTTCGCACCATATTTAATGGCTTCTATGCCTTTTTGCAAGGTTGCTTGTCCAGTGAGCAGAAAGACTTGCATATCTGGATTTTTGTGCATTATTTGTCTTAAGGTTTCTATGCCGTCAATTCCCGGCATGGCAAGGTCGAGAAAAATACAATCATAATTCGAGGTATTAATTTTATTAATTGCTTCTATGCCATTATCAGCAGAATCTACATTAAAGCCCCGGTCACCGAGGCGTTCGCCAAGCACTTCGGTAAACTCATGCTCGTCATCAACTAATAATACTTTACCTTTGTCCATTTCGCTGTTCCTTTCTGTAAAAAAATATACTTAATTATATGCTAAATCTAATAAAATTTCAAATTTATTATCTTTAAGTTTTATTTCTATGTAATCATTATAATTATTAACTCTGTCATTTATTATGGACTTAAGTTCATCTAGCAACTCATTTGAAAAACTCTCATTATTAATAGCTATTTGATATTGATCGTTGTCATTCTTTTGAATAGAAATCACAATTTCTGCATTTTTATCGAGAAAATCCAGCAAGCAGAAAATGATAATAAAGAAACGATGTTCTGTTACAAAAAGGTTTGCTGAAAGACGGATTTCTTTTTGGTATGGGACAAAAAGTAGATTCATTTCTTTCATCAGAACAAATCGTTTTAAAAGCAGGGCAAGCGTTGTCAGTGCTTCATTAAGTTCGAAATTAATTATTGTGTTATCGGCAGAATGGGAGAAGTAATTGAGGCGTTTGTTGAGTTCTTTGCCACGTTCTATTTGGTTTTGAATTTTTTCCTTATAATAAAGAACTTTTTCTACATCGAAGTCAGAGCCATTCATAGCAGCATAGATCTTATCCTCGATCATTCCGGTATATTCATTGATAATCGAAAAAACATTATTAAGTTCGTGTGTAACATTAGAAGTAATCTTACCCATAAAGGCGAGCCTGCCAGCAAAATCGCTTTTGTAGAATGTATCCATTTCTTCTTATAAGTATTTGGTAAAAAACTTATTTTTGGCAAAATTCTATAATATAATTAATCTTTTCTATAAGCTTATTAATATCAATAGGTTTAATAAGTAGATCGCAGGCGCCGCCTTTCTTGCAATTTACGAACTCATCATCTGTACCATGCCCGGACATAAAAATTACTTTGATACCGGGTTGCAATTGGAAAACTAGTTTCATAAGTTCAATACCGCTGATACCGGGTAGTTTAACATCGAGTAAGGCAATATCGAAGCGCTTGTTGTCAAAGAACTTGAGTGCTTCAGCCCAATTATCGCTAGCCGAGACATCAAAACCGCGCATCTCAAGGCGGTCTGCCAATGGGAACACAAGCTCTGGTTCGTCATCAATAATAAGGATTCTTATTTTTTTTTCCATAATTTATTCTTTTATTTTATGATTTTCCACAGGAAGAATTACAGTGAAAACCGAACCGACGCCCGGTAGGCTTTCTACTTCGATGTTGCCGCCTAATTTCTGAACTATACCATAAGTAATAAACAAACCGAGGCCGGTGCCTTTTTCTCTTTTAGAGGAATAGAAAGGATCGAAAATCTTTTGAATCTCTTCTTTACTAATGCCAATACCATTGTCCTTGCAGGCAATTTTCATTTTTCCTTCTTTTTTTGATATTTTTATCTCAATACTTCCACCGTCGTTTACTGCATCTAATGCGTTGTTTAACAGATTAAGCAGTACCTGTTGTATTTGTCCTTTGTCACTTTTGATGATAGGCGATTCGCTGTATGAATCGATGTTTATTGAGATGCTTCGATGTTGGAGTTCTTTATCGATAAAGCTGATTACCTCGTTTATAAGATCCTTGACGTTGATAGTGTCTATTTGTGTATCCATACGCTTGGCAAATCCGAGCAAGCGGTGTGTAATGCGGCTGCAACGTTCGACAGCATTTACAATAGATGTTGTGTATCTTATAATTTTTTCTTTTTCATCGAAGTTTTTTGATATTTGCAAAATATCTTTAATGATGCCAGCATTTTCGTTTATAATGGCTAAAGGGTTGTTGATTTCGTGGGAAACACCGGCGGCAAGTCTGCCAATAGTTGCCAATTTGTTGGTGTAACTAACCTCACGAAGAAACTTAATCATTTTAAATTCATATTCCCTGATATAATTTACCATACGGTATGATCCCCAGAAAATGACAATTACTATGAGCACTGTGCTCAAGCTAAGAAAGATAATAAGGTTGTTTCTTGTCGAACGCCAATTTGACATAACAGATTCCGATTCGATCATTTCGATAAGAATAAAAGAAGAGTTTTGGATGTAGGTATAAGCAAGGAAAAAACTTTTATTATTATGGTTTGTTTCAATAATTTCCGTATCGGAAGTGTAGGAAGGCACAGGCATCGACCATTGGGTTAGAATCTCACCATTGAATTTGGATGGGGTTTGCAGTATCCCGCTTTTATTTATCAGGAACACATCGTTGGCAGAGAGAATTTTTTGGTAAGAAATCAAGCTATATAGTTTATCGCTACTTATTGTTGCCCTTAAGATATAAAAATCGTTGTTGCCAAGCTCTTTGACAACAGCTAAAGTGAAGTGGGGAAGACCACGATAGCCCATAAACACATCGCTGATATAATCACCTTTGATAACTGTTTCGTTGAACCACATTTGCTCGCTGTAGCTTTTTCCTTCGAGATTATAAGGACCGACATAAGAAATCTGATTTCCTTTTGAATCGATTACGCCGAGGTCAATATAGCCATTAAAGGATTCTTTTAAATGCCTAAGAACTGATGAAAGATTCTCTTTTTTCGACATTTCGTCAAAGGGTTTTTCTTTTGAAATAAATTTTAATGCAGCGTAGCGCTCCTCAATAAAAGAATTTAGAGTGCTTGCAATATTTGTTGTTTGACTGTTGAGGGGATAAAGTATATCTTGTTTGAATGCTTTTTGATATTGATAAATATAAACCAGAGCCATAACAATTAGAGGAGCCACGGCAACAAGAATAGTAACAACGACAATAATTTTAAAAAGATTAGAGTATCGTGTTCCGTTGTTCTGTATGAACTCGAAATGCTCGCTTTCTTTTAATTCTTCAAGCTCTTTGCGGTTAATTTTCATTCTTTTTCATTAGAAGATTTTTTTCTTTTATTTACCTGCTCATAAGCTTTGCGCATAGTTTCAGACAATACGTTTATATCGACAGGTTTCTCGAGATAGGCAAAGCAACCCAATTCGAAAGCTGCTTGCTTTTCTTGACTTGAGCCATGTCCAGTCAGGATTACAACTTCTGTGTTATGATGTGTTTGCTTTACTCGCTTTAGCACTTCAAGACCGTTGATACCAGGCATTTTCAAATCGAGAATCATAACTTCAGGTGGATCTTTTTCGAACTTTTCGAGTGCTTCCTCACCGTTGTAAGCAATGGAACTGTTTATGTTGCGAGATTTAAGCCGTTCGGACAAGGTTTGTACGAATTCTACTTCGTCATCGACAAGTAAAATCTTTTGTGGTATGTCTAAATCGAGCGGTGTGGCTATCGAGGGTGGTTTATATTGTTTACTAATGCCTACCTTCACGCTTTGTACACCTTGAATTTTTTCTGCAAGAGCTATTAATTCGTGTTTATATTTTTCCATAAACAGCACAAATTTCTTAATATAGATGTGTGCTTTGCCATCTTTGACCTTGACATCTACATCGTGTTTTTTCTCGAGTAGCATTATTTGAATATCGACTGCAAGTAATTCATCTTTGAAAGTTTGTATGGATTCTGGAGTTGGTGTTAATATATCTCTTGTGGAATGTGAATAAATCAAATCGATGGCTTCGTTAATCTCGAATTTATTCATTGGCAGTACGATATCGTAAAGCGATTTATCAGGTGGATTGAGATTAAACAGATATTGTGTCCAATTGTAAAGTATCCTGTCATCGTGTCTAAGAATGTTTTTAGCATCTTTTTCGCTAATATCATTACCTTTACGCAGATTTTTAACTCGATATATGAAAGAACCAAGGAGACAGACCTTTAAAACATGCGTAATTTCAGGGGCGAGCAAATGAGTGCCATAGCCGAGATAGACAATATCGTCGGCTTGAAGCTGCGTAAGAAGTTCTTTTTTAAAAAAAGAGATAAGCAATCGTCGTTCGATTTCGCTCATTGAGAAATGAGAACTACTGCCGTAAAGGGCAATTTGCAGTTTATCGCGGGAAATCTTGCTTTTTGTAGCAGCTGATTCTATTAATTCATCGGATAAATAGTTATATCCAAGTTTTTCGGATAGCAATTGAGCAATGATTTCGCCGTGGCAGTGTGTGGCAGAAAATATTGATGTTATAGGCATAACAACACCCTGGTTAATAAACATTA
>CAYVTD010000046.1:0-22493 GCA_964454445.1 uncultured Hyphomicrobiales bacterium | reverse complement strand
CTACAAAACCCGGTGTTAGTCGTTCTATGAATGTTTCAATTGAAAATATATATGATAAGACTCTTGACTTGTCGCTTGAAATCCTCAACGATGCTGACGCTGTTTTTCAAATTGTCGGAGCAAGCGAATTTTCAATTCCTGTTGGTAAAATCCAAACTGTTGCAGTTCGCTTTACGCCCAAAGCTGAAAAAAGCTATACAGCAATTATCAAAATTGATAAAGACAATCAGATCGAATTAAAAGGCGAAGGTTCTAATAAAATTAACCTTAACTTCAGCCCAACTGAGTTGTCTTTTGGCGAAATACTCGTCGGGCAAAAATCAACAAAAAAAGTTACCGTTCAAAATCTGACAACTTATGGCGTAACTCTAAAACCTATAATTACCGGAGCAGATGCAGCCAATTTTAAGGTAACTTCTTTCACCAAAGACCCGATAGAAACTGGACTGACAGGAGAAGTCTTTGTCGAATTTACACCAACATTAGGCAAAGTTTATACAGCGCAATTATATTTAGACGAAGACAAACTTGCTTATGTTCCGCTTTCTGGCAAAGGTATTATTCAAGACGATATTGAGCTTGGCAGTGCTTCTTTAAATTTTGGAACAATAGAGATAAATACGAACAAAGAATTAAGCTTAACTATCAAAAACAAATTCGGTCAGTCGCTAAATCTAACTAATTCTATATCAGGATCGGGACTTGCCGCTTTTCAAATAAGTCAAAATGTAACTTCGCTTAGCGCCGGGCAGACCTCTGAGATGAAAATCAATTTTCTTCCGACCGAAGCTAAAGATTATCAAGCACAAATTAACATTGTTACATCTAACGATGTTCAGTATATTGTTACAATTCAAGGACGAGGTAAGCCTGTTGAATCTCTTTCTCTCGTTTCTGCTAAGGTAACAAGTGCCCCAACTCTTGATGGAAACGCCAGCGACGCCGTTTGGAACCAGGCAAAAGCTCTTAACCTTACCTTAACTCAAATCCAACCGACTCAACCTCCCGGGACAATGCCGGCAACTGTTCGCTCGGTAAACGATGGAACATATATTTATTTTCTTGTCGAAGTCGAAGATGCAACACAAGACGATGTGCCGAATAAATTCGAATTTAAGGGGGGCGATGCCGGTGACGATGCCAATTGGACTCTCAACGTAAACGGTCAAGATGGTCTGGCGTTGATGTTTCCAATTTCGTCTGTAGTAGAAGGTGACGAAAAGCCAAATACATTCGATTTGGTTGGATGTCAAGTAGCCTGCCACACTTCACAGCAAACCACAAAATATGAATCAGGGATGTATCCAACTAAGGGAAGCGTCGATATCTGGTATTGGAAAGCCGGTACAACAAATCCGCAAGGCAAATCAGACGATTATTATGCCGTAGGCTCAGATGGTCCTGCCGACGTTAGGAGTACTCGCTCAGGCGATGTTGCGGGCAGAACCTTTTCAGATCCTAATTTCCCTGTGAAAGGCTCTGGGAAAATGCTGCCAATAAGCGTTCCCGGCAGTGATAACAATGGATTTGATAAAAATAAGTTCATTTGGGACAATGATGCAGACGCTTTCGATGCCAAAAAGCCAAATCCTGCTACCGGTAAGGCTTGGGCTGCTGGCGATATCGTCCCCGGTTGGAAATTACGAGTGCAGAACAATCCTTATTCTGGCAGGGGAGACATCGAAGCCAAAGGCAAATACTCCAATGGCAAGTGGACTATTGAAATCAAACGTGCTTTGAATACTAAAAGTGAAAACGCCGACGATGTTGTCTTGAAAACTGACAGCAAAATACCTTTTTCAATCGCTTATTTCAACAATAGCCGTAAATTAGCAACTTTTGAATATATTGATACTTGGAATAAGCCCAACAAGCCTGCTCATTATGGCTCGAATCCATCTGTTATCACTTTGGAGATAAAATAAATACTAATCTATTGTTTCCACTTCATCCAGTTGCATTTAGAAATATCTTCGCTTTCTTGAGCAGAATTCCATAACCCAACTTCAAGATTGTCGAGCCAATCGAGGAGTTTTCCGACATTCTCTCCGGAAAAGATAGAGCCATGTTGAGGTGCGATCATTGATGGATTAATCTGTCGAACACGATGGACCCATTGTTTTAGGGCTGTGCCGGAAGACATCCATCTTTGGTGGAACGCTTTCATATATGCAATATGTTCTTCAAAATTCTTTACAAACAATGGGAAATTTTGGTTTGGCAGAAGCCCTGCCCCAATATCTCCGCTGAAAAGAATGTCTGCTTTGGGATCGTAACAACTAAAATTGCCGGAAGAATGACAATAATGAGCAGGCACTAGATAAACCGAAGCTGTCGTATCGCCAATTTGAAGCTCCATACCTTCGTCGGGTATTGTAATAAGATTTAATGCCGTACCCATAGCAAAATGAGAAATAAAGCCTGCCCACAACCAAGAGCAATAAACTTTAACAAACGGGCAAAGATCCAACCACATGGCAAGCGATGAGGCAATGTCAGGATCCTGATGGCTGGCAACAATTATTCTAACATCTTCAGTCTTAATGTAACGGCTAATTTCTGTCAATACTTGTGGGAAAATGGCTGTCCCGCCAGGATCGAGTATCATTGCTTGGTTTTTGTTTATGATGAGATACTCGTTAGTGTCGAGCACATTGCTGTCCTTATCAGGATCCCGTCCGATTACAACCCATTTATGTTCGCCTTTTTGGAATAATATTTCACTTTTCATCGAATAATTCCAGATTTTATTAGTTTTGTTAAAAAATTCTCGCTGTCATTGATTTTATCGAGGATAATGTCGAGACGTTCGTTAAGGACATTTACCATATTTTTAATATTGTTTACCAAATCGCCAAAATTCTGCTGACTTTTTAGTAAATATGATGATTCAATAGAAATGTTCGATCCGGTATAATTAGCAATGAATCCATTGCGACGAACTCTCTCTATCTTGTTTCTTGATTGAATTATTATTGTTTTCGTGGCAAATAGCAAATCGTTAAGCTCTTGGATTAATTTAAGATTGTTTTTTGCTAGAAATATAATATTTGATTTAAGTATGCTATCGAAGCTGTCAAGAATTGGATTATACTCGATTCTTTCCAAGTCTAAAGCTTTATAGATATTTATGCGGTTTTCAAACTTTTCGCTTTCTTTCGATTGCTGTTGTTTGAGAAAAAGTTCCAAGCCAAGTGAGTAAAGCATAAACCGGCGAACAGTATTCAAGCAAGCGGTAATCTGAGAGGATAAGTTCGCAGTTAAATTTTCCAAATCATTAAGTTCAGGTGATATTTGTGCCGGTAAACTCGAAAGAAAACCTGATAGTGCAACTAGAGACTGTCCTTGTCCATCTCCAATACGGGCAGCTTGGATAATGCCGTTAATGGCTAACAACTTTAAATCTAAACTAATGTTTTTTAATGACCTGGAAACATTAAGAACATCGATACCAATTGTGAATACTTCCGTTACTTTATTCTTATATGCAATAAGTTCTGCGTTCATTGTCTTTTTGGCGTTAAAAATACAGGCAAAAAAAAGCAAAAATCAAGCCATAATCATAATAAAGATAAGACTCAATTAATAACTCGTGGCATCCATCTTTACCTTACCACGAAATACCCAATAAATACTTGCAGTATAAGCAATCACTAACGGAAAACCAATCAAAGCTATAATAAACATTGTGTATAATGTTCTTTCTGATGATGAGGCATTATAAATATTTAAGCTATTTTCAGGATTTGGTATAGAGAGAACAAGATTTGGAAACATACCAACAGCAAAAATCACAAGTAATAACGATATGTTTACACTTGAAGATAAAAATGCTCGAAAATACTTCTTGAAATGCATTTCTCTTTTGATATTAGCTATAGATAGTAGATTAAGCAATGCAATGATAAATAATACTGGGTAATTGCGGAAATTTTCAGTTATATGAGGTACAAAGATGAATGTTACAACCGTAACGACGAGATAACATATTACAAAAAAAATGAAAGTGTTATTTACCCAACGTTTTACTGTATCTTGCAACTCACCTTCAGTTTTTACCATTAGGAAAATAGCTCCGTGCATCATAAACAGAGCAACTGTAGTAATTCCGACTAATAATGAATAAGGATTGAGAAGATGGAGCAGATTTAAAAAAGCTTCGTGATTGCTGTCAAGAGGGATGCCGGCAATAATATTGCCCAAAGCCACACCCATCAATAATGGAATAATTATACTCGAGATACTAAAGGCAACATCCCAGGCAGAACGCCATTTAACAGACTCTCTTTTGCTCCGAAATTCTATGGATACAGCCCTAAAAATCAACACAAACAATAAAAGCATAAAAGCTGTATAAAACCCGGAGAAAACAGTAGCATATACGTGAGGAAATGCGGCAAACAAAGCTCCACCGCCCGTTACCAGCCACACTTCGTTGCCGTCCCATACTGGACCTATTGCATTTAAAAACACTCTTCTGTCTTGGTCTTTTTTTGTTAGTAAATGGAGTGAGCCAACACCAAGGTCAAAACCATCTAAAATAGCATAACCGGCGAGGAGAACCCCAACTAAAGCAAACCATACTATATTCAAATTTAATCCAATCATTGTTTCCTCCTGATTATTAGTTTTCTAAAATTGATTCTTGGCTTAAATCTTCTGGTTGCTGCGAGTCGATACTATCAGGTCCTTGCTTTATTTTTCTATTTAGCAAGAACAAGAATAAAAATAGCAGCAATAGATAAATAAGAACGAAAAGGATTAGGGAAAAGAGTAATTCGCCATAGCTTACTGTAACCGAAACGGCATCTTTCGTCCGCAATAATCCGTAAACGATCCACGGTTGTCTGCCAATTTCAGCAGAAGCCCAGCCCAATTGGTTTGCTATGTGAGGGAGCAGCACTGAGAATAGTAAAATATACAAATACCATTTTGCTTTGAATAGTTTTTTCCTAATTAGCAAAAAAACACCGACTATTGCAATGGCTATCATAGCCATGCCTATTGCTACCATTATATGATATGTTTGAAATACGGCATTTACTGGCGGTCTATCTTCCTTTGGAAAAGCATTCAGGCCGGTTATCGGTGCATCCCAATCCCAATGAGTCAGAAAGCTCAGCATACCAGGAATCGCCGGACCTCCAATGACTTTTTGATTCTCATCATCAACCCATCCCCAAAGATACATCGAGCCGGCAGCAGAAGAATCATAATGAGCCTCGAAAGCAGCAAGTTTCGCTGGTTGGGTTTTGGCTACTTGAATGGCACTGCTGTGTCCCGTGAAAAGCTGGAATAGTGAGGCAAAGAATACCATACCAAGAGCTATTTTTAATGAAGATTTCGCAAACTCAAGGTGTTTGTTTTTTAATAAATAGTATGCTGCTACACTTAGAACAAGGAAGCCACCAGCAAGCCAGCAACCTGAGAGAGTATGGGAAACACGCTCGATAGTCGATGGATTAAATACAACTTGCCAGAAATCGACTAATTCGGCTCTTTGTGTTATTCCATTGGAGACAATATGATAACCAGCAGGCGTTTGCTGCCACGAATTGGCTACGATTATCCATAAAGCACTTAGATGAGCGCCTAAAGCGACCATTATCGTCGCAAAAAAATGAAATCCCGGCTTGACTCTGTTCCAACCAAAAACGAGTATTGCCAGGAAGCCAGATTCAAGAAAAAAGGCAAAGATACCTTCTGCCGCAAGAGCGCTGCCAAAAATATCACCTACAAAACGCGAATAAGCAGACCAGTTTGTCCCAAATTGAAACTCCATAACTATGCCGGTAGCAACACCAAGAGCAAAAATAAGGGCAAAGACTTTCGACCAAAATCTTGTCATTATCTCGTATTGTTTCTTTTTGGTAAAATAATAGAATCCTTCCATAATAACCATAATTATCCCAAGTCCGATGGTCATTGGGGGATAGATATAATGAAAGCTGATGGTTGTAGCGAATTGGATTCTCGCAAGTATTTCTGTCTCAAGCATAGTCGTTCTCCTACATTGTGAACATTATTATTGAGTTTCTGTCAGGCAAAAATACTTTATTTATTTTAATAATACAAAAATAAAAAAAACTGCCTCAAAATAGATTAATGAGGCAGCTTGGAGAATTGTAAGCAAAGTCATCGTTTATTCAACTTTATCAGTTGAATTTTCTTCTACAATAGTTTCTTGAGTTGTTTCCGAAGTAGTTTCTTTTATTGATTCTTCCGGAGTAATTTCGGGAGTTACTTCAGCAGTTTTTTCTTCTTTGGTTGAATTTGTTTTTTCCGATCTGCTGAAAGAATATTCACCAGTTTCGAGCATATAGGCAGCAGCTTCCTCTTCGGTTATAGTAAATTGCTCGGGTGGCTCTTGAGAATACTTTTCGGCATTAGGGACGGGATGCCGGGCGTTATACTGTTCGATATATGCCATATCTTTAATCTTTAGGCATTCGACAACTGATAGAACGATTTTCTTTGACTCTTTATCAAATTCGACGACTTTTAATGGCAATGAATCACCAATATGGAAATATTCGCTTATGTTCTTGACTGGTGCAAATGAAAGTTGCGATACAGGAACAAAACCGTCAACACCATCAGGAAGCTCGACGATAACGCCCTTTTCAATGATTCTTTCAATTTTTGCCTCGGTTTCTGCAGTTACTTTATATTTTTCTTCAAAGAAGTCCCAAGGATTAGTTTCGATTTGTTTATGACCAAGGGCAATGCGACGTTGATCGGGGTCGATGCTTAAAACAGCAACGTTAAGTTCGTCGCCTTTTTTAACAAATTCGCCTGGATGGCGAATCTTTTTTGTCCACGAAAGGTCGCTAATATGAACAAGACCGTCAACACCAGGTTCGAGTTCGACAAACACACCGAAGTTGGTAAGGTTTCTTACTACACCTTTGTGCTTGGAGTTGATGGGGTATTTTCTCATTAAATCTTGCCATGGATCCGGTTCGAGTTGTTTCATACCAAGTGCAAGTTTCTTTTCTTCCTTGTCGATGTTGAGAACCACAGCATCGACGATCTGACCCATTGAAACGATTTGAGATGGATGCTTGACGTGTTGTGTCCATGACATTTCGCTAATGTGGATAAGCCCTTCGATACCTTTTTCGATTTCGATAAAAGCTCCGTAATCGGTTCTGCTGACAACTTTACCACGTACTTTGATGCCTCTTTCGTATTTATCACCGATAGTATCCCAGGGATGTGGTGTCAATTGCTTCATACCGAGTGATATTCTACGTTTTTGTTCATCAAAATCAAGAATAACCACTTTCACTTCTTCGTCGAGATGTACAATCTCGGAGGGATGCGAAACGCGTCCCCAGGATAGGTCAGTAATATGGACAAGTCCGTCAACTCCGCCTAGATCCACAAAAATACCGAAATCGGAAATTGCCTTGACTGTGCCTTCGAGGACCAAGCCCTTTTCGAGTTTTGAAATTATCTGGTCGCGTTGCTCGGCGATTTGCTCTTCGAGGAGTACTTTGTGGCTAACGACGACATTTTCGCTTGGGTGGTTCACCTTCACTACTTTAACATCAATATTTTTACCTACCCAGGCGTCGAAATCTCTAATTGGTCTGACATCAATCTGCGAGCCGGGCAAGAATGCCTCGATTCCCATTAAATCGACGACCATTCCTCCTTTGATTCGTCTTAATATCCTAACAGAAATAATATTTTGTTTTTCGTTAAGAGCGATAATGTCATCCCAAATACGCATAAAGTCAGCACGCCGCCGCGAAAGTACTAATTTGCCATCAGGGTCTTCCATACTTTCTATGAAAACATCGATTTCCTGACCAGGTTCTAATGTGTCGGCATTCAGCAGTTCTTGCCGAGGCACTACGCCATAAGATTTAAAACCAATGTCTATATGAACTTCGTCTTTTGTAACTTGTACTATCGTGCCTTTCACGAGTTCATCCTCTTTGATTTGGCTGATAGTGGCTTGTGAAAGCTCTTCAAATGTTTTATCGTCCATTGCAAAGTCAAAATTTTCCAAGTCAATTTCTTGCCTTAAATTTATTTGACCCAGAGCTTTCTCTAATTTGAGACTTGCACTAGAATCGGAAACTGCTTCAACAGTTTTTTCTGACTCATTAGTCTCGGGATTAATGATTTTGTCGCTATCCGACATTAAACCTCCAAAATGTAATTATATTGTTAAAAAAAATACTGGTTCAAATACAATTTCTTTTTATGATATTGCTCTAATAGCTTAAAAAAATCGATTGACCAATAATGAAAATTATTTACGTAGAACAATTTGTTATGAACCTGCAAAATTAATATTTATCTCTTTAATTTACAAATATTTTCTTCCATTATTCACATTTTTTTTACATTTATTTAAAATACTACGGAAATAGCTTAAATATTTGCTATTTTAGAAGTTGTTTTTGTTGTTAGATAGTTTTATTTTAAATTTGATTAATATGAGAATAAGTGTTATAATTGTTACTCGAAACAGGATGGAAGATATTAGGGTTTCAATCAATGGATATCTTAAACAGCAGTACACAGACAAAGAAATCATTGTCATCGACAATGCTTCTGACGATGGTACCCGGGAAATGATGCTCAATGAGTTCCCTGACATCAAATATTGTTGGCTACCCGATAATTTCGACATTCGAGCTATTAATCTAGGTATTGAAATGTCCACAGGCGATATTATTTGGCGTACTGATAGCGATTCCCATCCGGAGAAACCAGACGCTTTCGAAAAAGCAGTTGCTATCTTCAATAAATATCAGGATATTCACATTATTTCAACTGAAAACATCGAAGTAAGGCAGAATTACACTCCTTGGGATTGGTATCCCTTTGCAGTTGACAAGGTCAATGTCCCTGAAAAAGGATATAAAGCAAATTTCTTTCCCGGCACAGGTGCAGCTATCCGGCGGGTAGTTTACGATAAAATTGGCGGATTTTGGGAATTTGGTTTCGAGGAACTCGATTTCTGTACTAGAGCTATTGCTGCAGGATTTAGTGTTAGGTATTTCCCGAATATCCGGACATTGCATTATGCCTCGATGCGAGATAGAATTTATCCCGACCGCTGGGTGCAATCTTCCAAACAGATGATAAGATACAATTGGCGTTATTTTCCTTTTTTTATGGCTGCAGGCAGAACTTCGCAGATATTTTGTTTCCAATTGCTCATTGCTTTGCTGACACGATTGCCGCTCACCGCCATTATCGAAGGGGCATTTTCAATGCTTGCTGTCGGTCTAAAAACTATTAGAACTGAGCGAAACATTATCCCAAAAGAGAAAATCGCAGATGTTACTCTTGGAGTTACCGTTTTTCGCACTCAGATAAGGTTTTTTAAGCAAATCATTAAGAATAAGATGCAGAAATGCCGCAAAAAATAAGACTTCTTCAGCTTTCACCGCAATTTCCATTTCCACAAGATGATGGCGGCAAAATTGGTATCGCCAATATTCTTAAGGAGTTCTATAAATGTGGTATCGATGTTACCTTCTTTTGTATTGCCGAAAAGATGCCTGAAAAACCACTTCTTGATGAAGCAAGTCAATATGCTGATATCCGTGTTTGTCTTCATTCAACAAGAAATACTTCCTTAAGAATTGCAAACTCGTTATTGTTAAATCATTCGATTTATATAAGGAAACATTTTCACAAAAAGATTAAGGAAGATTTATTTAGATTATTAAAAGAAAAAAAATTTGACGCTGTTCATTCCGACCATAGCTGTATGGCTCCATTGGGGATATTGGCAAAAAAAACACAAAATATACCTCTTGGCATCCGCCTGCATAATATAGAATGGACAATTTGGAAGAGATATTCAGAAAACCTCCCGAAAGCAAGCCCAAAAAGACTTTACATCGAACATCAAGCTTACCTTCTGAAAAAAGCTGAGCGCCTTTTATACTCTCAGGCAGATGTCCTCTTTCCACTAACTGAACCTGACAAAGCAAGGGCTTTGGAGCTTTCGCCAAATTCTGAGGCTATTTTTGCTTCTGCAGGTGTCGATCTTGATGACTGGATGCCTGATAAATCTATAAAGAGAAATACGAAAGAACTCGTCCTTGCGACCACTTATCAATGGATACATAATGTTGATGCTGTTCGTTGGTTTATCACTGAAGTAATGCCATTATTACGTAGTAAAAATCCAGATATATCTCTTACATTGATCGGTAAAAATGCTCCGGAATGGTTGAAGCAATACAAGCATATTGGAGTAAATACTGTTGGATATGTCAATCGGGTACAACCTTATTACAATCGAGCGGCAGTCAATATTTCGCCACTTTTTGTTGGTGGAGGTATTAGAATTAAAATTTTGGAAGCTATGGCTATGCAATTACCAGTAGTTGCCTCACCAATAGCCGCCGAAGGCATTAATGCAAGTCAAGAAGATGGATTATTTCTTGCAAATAATAAAAACGAATTTGCAGATATGATTACAATGTTAATAAATAATCCAATTCAAGCCCGGGAAATTGGAACTTACGCTCGAGAATTCATTTCAAAAAATTTCACTTGGGAGAAGAATGTGGCTATTATGGCTAATAATTATAAAGAGAGACTATCTTAAATTCAATAGTTTAAACATTCTTATCTAAACATTAAAAAACTGACTGATTTTGTCAGCTTCTGTTGCAGACAAGGATGTCTGCTCTACTAAACCTCTTTAGCAGACAAGGATGTCTGCTCTACTAAACCTCTTTAGCAGACAAGGATGTCTGCTCTACCTGCCAAAAATTCGTACTATATTATTCAATAAAAAAAGTTTTTAAATAATTAATAAATAATAAAAAAAAACTTGCAATATTATAATATTTTCATTAATTTGAATATGAGTTTATAGTAATATGAAATGTAAGCAAATAGAAACTTACATGTTAGTAAGAAATAAAGCAATCAAGAAGTCGTTTGAATGTTTTTTTTAGCATAATTATTCAATAAAATATTGTCATCAATGAGGAAGTAAACACTATGAACAAGGCACAGTTTGGCGACCCGGAAAATGCTCCCATAGCAGTTTTTAAGATTACTCCTGATGAAACATTCTTTTTTGTAAATGATTTTTTTGTAAATCTGCTCGGTTATGACTCCTCTGATAAGTTAATAAATAAAAGAATCTCTAATTTTATTGTTGATATATCTCTCCATCGTAATTTAGTATCCAAACTTCAAATTAATGGCAATTATTGCACAGGTATTTGCACTTGGTATCATAAAAATGGTTCTATTCTTTTTTTGAAGGAGTCTGTTGTCTGCCATAATGATACTCAAACAAATTCCGAAAATATCTGGATTTATGCAACAGATGTAACCGAATATTATGTTAGTGATAATGAGTTTAAGAATTATGACTCTTTTCAAATAGCAAGCATATTCAAAGCTGCACCTATAGGAATTGGTTTGGTTAAAGACAGAGTCATAGCGAAAGTCAATGATAAGCTATGCGAGATGCTAGGATATAGCGCCGATGAACTTATCGGCAAAAGTTCCATCGTTTTATATCCTAGTCAAGAACAATATCAATGGGTTGGCGAGGAAAAGTATAGACAAATAGCTGAAAAAGGAACTGGTACTGTTGAAACACAATTCAAATGCAAGAATGGGAAGATTATTGATGTTCTTCTTAGTTCTACTCCACTTGTGCAAGGTGATAATTCAAAAGGAGTTACATTTACAGCTCTGGACATTACTAAAAGAAGAGAAGCTGAAAAAATGATAGCCGATAGGGAAGAACGTTTTCAGAGAATGCTCAATAATATACCTGATATGATTTCTATTATTGACCCGGATATGAATATACTATATAGTAATTGGAAAGGTCTTGCCAGTGTCTCTGAAGAAAAAAGGCAAATTAATACAAAATGTTACTCAACTTATCGTAATTTGGATAATATATGTCCTGAATGTCAACTCTTAGAAGTAAAAAAGACAAAAAAGCTATTACATCAAGAGCTTTTGGTGGATGACGGCAAATGGTTGGATATCAGAATTTTTCCTCTTATTGATAAAAATGGGAATATAGAAATGTTTATGGAGTGGATTAGGGACATATCAATTAGGAAAAATACTATTTTGTCGCTTGAAAAAAGCGAAAAAAGCCTCCGCACAATCATCGAAAATCTTCCTTTTGCTGTTTTTGCTCATAATTTTGAAGGCAAGATTTTAATAGTCAATAGAATAACAGAGTTTTATACTGGTTATACTAGAGTAGAATTATTAAATATGCAAATTGCTGATATTGACCCGATGAGTGTAAGCCGGGAAGATAGGGAAAACATCTGGTTGCAGCTTAATCAAGGTACTTTTACAAGGATAGAATCAATCCATAAACGCAAAAATGGCAGCAAATACGATGCAGAAATTACTATTACTGCTATTATGATTAAAGGCGAGCAGGTTTTGCTAGGAATTGTTCAAGATATAACAGAGCGAAAACTTATTTCTGAAAAGGCTAAGCAACAAAACAAGCAACTAAAAGAATTAAACGCTTCGAAAGACAAATTTTTCTCGATAATAGCCCACGATCTCCGGGCACCTATAGCAGGTTTATTAGGGCTTTCAGAAAACTTGGTGATGGATTTTAATAATTATTCCATATCTGAGTTGCTCGAGACAACTTCTGCCCTCTATGCTTCATCTCTGGAAGTTTATAAATTATTGAACAATTTATTGGAATGGTCGCGGATGAACATGGGCAATGTACAATACAATCCAGACTTTGCCAACCTCCATAATCTAGCAGGTGAAGCTATTGAGCTATTATTCCATTCTGCTCAGAAAAAGGAAATATTAATAGACAATAGAATCAGCAAAAATAGCTTAGTTTTTTGTGATTTAAACATGATTTCCCTTGTATTTAGAAATCTGCTTTCTAATGCGATAAAATATTCAAATCAAGGTGGAAAGATTGTATTCAAAACTGGAAAAAACATCGATAACTTTGTTGAAATATTAATTACTGATACGGGTGTTGGAATAGAGGAAAATTCTAGAAATCTAATATTTTCAATAGACTCTGTTTATTCAACACCAGGGACAAGTGGAGAAAAAGGCTCCGGTCTTGGTTTATTGCTTTGCCGTGAATATGTGCAAAGAAATGGAGGTAGGATTTGGGTGGAAAGCGAAATCGGCAAAGGAAGCACTTTTTACTTCACTTTGCCGATTGATAGAATTGATTAAATCAATGAAAACAGCGAATAATTACTTTAAAATCTGCATTTTATTGAATATGCTTGTTTCTCCACATTTTAAAACATAAAAATAAACACCTTGTGGGAGATTGTCGAAATTAAAGTGAAAAGCATTCTCATTTTCATTTAAATAAATTGATTTCGTTGCTACCGTTGCCCCAAGTTCATCGTAAAACACAAGAAGTGCTGTGGCATTAACAGGACTCGTTATATTAAACAAGCAATTTCCAGAAAAGGGATTAGGATAATTAGTAATGGAAAAACCATTCTTTTCTTGCTCGCTTATAGATGCAACAATAGTTGTAAAAGAACGGGGATCAGACCACTCGGTTTCAGTAAATTCGCCGTAATTGCCATAAGCTTTTATCCGCCAGAAGTATTGAGTATTTGGGCTAAGTTTCTTATCTGAAGGAACTTTATATGCAGGGCTGCTCAAGTCTTCATCAATCAGCAATGCCGATTCAGTAAAGCTGGCATTTGTCGCAAGTTGAAAATAATAACCTTGTGTTCCCGTGATACTACCCCAAGTAAATAATGTTGTAAGCGACAATCCTGTTTCATTATCGGCAGGCGTCAGCAGCAATGGAGCATTTGGTTTGGTTGAGGCTTCTTTTGTGCCAAAATTCCATATTTCTGAGAAGTTACTCTCCTGCTTATCGTTGAATGCTTTAACTCGCCAATAATAAACGGCTCCTTTTTCCAAATCATTTAGCTCATATTCTAAATCAGTTAGTTGCTTCTCGTCAATTATTGGATTAGTAAACGAGGCATTGTTGGCTACCTGCAATTGGTATCGGGTTGCATCCGGGACAGAATTCCATTTTAAAAGCACAGTAGTAGCTGTTTTTTTGGAATAATTAGCAGGCTCAACGAGTTGAGGTGTCATCAAACGGGGAGGACCTGCCTCGCCGAGCTTAAACCAATACTCATAATCACGTGTCTGGCTGCCAAACTTTACATTTTTAATTTTAACATTATACCTTACGAAATCCTGCAAATTATCTGCCTTCCAAACCAGACAATTAACGACAGCGCCCCAGCCTTCATTGTCTGAATCCTTGGAGTGAATATTGATTTGGTTGCCGTTTTCATCTGTGATTTCAATAGTGGCAGCGGAATAATCCACACTGTTTTTGCTCCAAGTACCCTTATCGAAAATAGCAGAGAAAGATAAATAAAAACTCTTTTCGAATAATTCGGGTGGGTAATTCTGATATGGATAAGCAACGAAATCGTCCTGCCAATAAGTCAAATCTTGTGTGATTGGATTGATAAATTTAAAGCTCATAGTAGTAACATAAGCCCATTGAGAGGGGACATTTGGTTTCCCATCGCATCTACCGAGCGAAAAATACTTTAAAAAGGGATTTATTATAGCCCGTCGATGACCTACTTTTTCGGGATTACTCGAATAAGTATCAAAAAGCCAGCCAATAATGGCGCTTTCGCATGTTGCAAGTGAGGAAGGATTAGCTTCACCATACATGTTAATATGTAAATTGCTCTTTTCAGCTCCTGTTGCCCCCATTTCGGTGTAGCACGACGAGGAAGCTGGCGGGAAATGGGTTATTGTGCCTTCAGCTGACATTATTAATGATGTTTTGGCTGAAATCTCATCGTCATCATATTGGTAGGTAACGGGATAAAGATTGTGTAAGCTTCTAATATAATTGACTAATTCAAGTACTTTTTGGATTTCACTTTCCTTTAAATATCCTTCCTTGCAAGAAGCTACATTTGGCGGGTCTCTATAAAAATCTTCCATTGATAAAGGCTTGTCTGATTTGAATTTTAGCTCGCCAGGGTGATAATAAGTTCCTTCATTTTGTGATATTAATTTGTTTGAAAGCAATGAAATTAAGAAAATTGCCAGAATAAATTTGTAAAACACTTTCATTATGCACCAGAAATTAATTTATAAAAAGATAAAGAAATTTGACACCTGTTTTCATAAATAAATGAGATATATTATCGAATAGTGACGAATTTATCAATAAATTGTTGAATAGGTAAAGAGAATTTATATCGTTATGATTAATTGCTATTATATCAATGAAATATAGTGTTTTCAAACCGAAATTTTTCTACCTAATTTTGGAACTACTCTTTTTGCTTTTTCGAGGAAATATTCTTGCGCACTGATAGGATTTTCATTTTCTGATGGTTCAATTCGTTCATAAGAACCATCAGCGAGCAATTTCCAAGATTTCTTATTGTCAGACCAATAAATATCAAGCATTTTTTTAAGACGTCGCTTGATGTCTTCATCTTTGACTGGATACATTAACTCGACTCTGTTGTGTAGATTGCGTGTCATCCAATCGGCACTAGCAAGATATATCTCAGCTGCGCCCCCATTTTTAAAGTAAAATATTCTGCTATGCTCCAAAAAGCGACCGATAATGCTTCTTACTTCAATATTCTCGCTTAATCCTTCGATGCCAGCTCTTAAACAACAAACACCCCGAACTAATAGTTTAATTTTAACTCCTTTTCGCGATGCTTTGTATAGTTCTGTGATAACGTCTTTGTGTGCCAAGGAGTTCATTTTAATGAATATGCAGCCTGGGTTCTTGTCTGTGTGTAAATCGGTCTCTCTTTGTATTAATTCAAAGATTTTTTGTCGAAGATTAATAGGAGCTACAATAAAATTTTCCCAATTTTCATAATGTGAATAGCCAGTTAAATAATTGAAAAGATTTATTGCGTCTTTTTCGAATTCTCTTCGGGCTGTAAACATTCCTACATCTGTATAAATTCTGGCAGTTATATGATTATAATTGCCCGTTGAAAGATGGAGATATGTTCTTAATCCATCGTCTTCTCTTCTGACAATCATAGCAATCTTGCAATGAGTTTTTAGTCCGATTACTCCATAAATGACGTGGACGCCTACGTGCTCGAGTTCTCTTGCCCAAATGATGTTGTTCTCTTCATCGAAGCGAGCTTTGAGTTCTACGAATGCTGTTACTTGCTTTCCTCTTTCGGCAGCCCTTTTTAAAGCGGTAACGATAGGGGAATTGAATCCTATTCTATATAATGTGATTTTTATTGTCAAGACATTTTCATCATCGGCAGCTTGGTTGAGAAATTTTAAAACAGAATTGGAAAAGGAATCGAATGGGTGGTAAACCATAAGGTCTTTTTTCTTAATGGCGTCGAAAACATTGATGTCCATTAATTGAAATTCGGGCAAATGACATGTTTGAAAGGGAATGTCTTTGATGTGCCGGATATCGATGTTTAATAATTCCATAAACTCAGTCATATGTAAAGGACGGTTGTGGTAATATACGTCGTCGGGAGTCAATTCCAGGAATTTAATTAACAAATTAAGCAGATAACTTGGCATTCTTTCGCTAACTTCTAGTCTTACCGCGACACGCCCCCACTTTCTTTGTTTTATTTGTTCGGCAATTTCTTTGAGGAGGTCGTCGGCTTCGTCTTCGGCTATCTCAACATCGGCATCGCGTGTTACTTTGAATGTATTTGATGTTAAGATGTCAAGGCCAGGGAAAAGGTAAGAGGAATATGCTTTGATTACTTGCTCGAGTAGGACAAAATGATAACCACTTTTTGCATCTATTTTAATTAGTCTTGGCAAACTACGCGGCAATTGGACGAAGGCCACTTTATCTTCATCGACTTTGTTTTTTGTATCGCGAATTACATAGCCGATGTTCAAGCTCCGGTTTAACACTCTTGGGAATGGATGGGCAGAATCCAAGCTTAAAGGAGTTAAAATTGGGAAAATATCATGTAAAAAAAAGTTTTCAAGGATTTTTTTATTTTCATTGCTCAAAACCTCAAATCTATCAATAAAAATTCCTGATTTTTCAAGCTCCGGAAGGATGCTATCATTTATAAGTTTGTCTTGGAAAGCGTATAAAGGATTTAAACGGCGACGAATTTCAGTTAATTGCTCCTGTGGCGTCATCCCATCGAAGGATAGATCTACTACTCCTGCAGCGATCTGCTGTTTCAAGCCTGCAACACGCACCATGAAGAATTCGTCAAGGTTTGAACTAAAAATTGAAGCAAATTTAAGGCGTTCCAGTACTGGGTATTTGTTGCCTTCTGCCTCCAAAAGAACGCGCCGGTTGAATTCAATCAGGCTCAACTCCCGATTAAAATACAAATCATTACTTCTAACCTCATCGATTTCAATCTGCTGACTGACTTTATTTGTTTTTTTTTCCATTATTTATATTAATTTAGTTACTATTATTTCAATAACATATTATTGATAATTTTTTTTTAGATAATAGCATTCAATTTTTATGCCATTAGTTATAATCTTTAAAATATAAACACAACTAGTTGCAACTTTTTAAAAACTTGTTTATATAGTTTGTTTTTTATATATTTATAAAAGTTTTTATTTACAATGTAATCTCTGATTTATATGAAAATTCCAGCACTAGAAATAGAAACGAATTATGATGAGTTTATTTCGAAGTCAATAGATTATTATTTAGACAGATACTTGACAAATTATAAAAAAATAAAAGAAGAATTTGCTGAAACGCCTGTCCATGATTTCCGTGTTAGCATACGTCGTTTTTCGGCTTTGTGTTTTATGCTTGAAGAGATTTTTCATATATCATATTTAGACGAGCTTAGAAAATCATTAAAACAGCAATTACGGGTATTCTCGAAGCTACGGGATACTCAAGTGCAAATCCTAAAACTACAGAAAATGATTTTTCGCTATCCTGCATTATACACATTTTTTGTCGATTTAAGGAAAAAAGAGCAAAAATTGATTAAAAAAGCAACTCTGTATTCCAAACAAGCAGTAACATCTGATATTAAAGGGCTTACTGAATTTACAAAGATGAAATTAAAGAATGATTTATCAACTAAAAGTATTCTTATCAACGATTTGCTATCACCAGCAAAAAATGCTTATATTATTGTATTAGAATTAATAGGCTTGGCAGATGCAAACAACCTCCTAAGCATTCACAAGGTTAGGATTGCTTACAAGCGTTTCAGATATATAATGGAAATACTGAGCGATATATACAACCTTACACCAGACGAATTGAAAAAGCTCAAGGAATTTCAAGATATTATGGGTTTCTTGCAAGACAACAATGTTATCACTACAAAATTAAATTCCTTCATTTTAAAACAAGATATTATTCCTTATGCCGATTACGAAAAAGCACTAACCTCTTTTGCACGATCAAGAAAAACATTATTGAATAAATTTTTTAAGATTTCAAAAGAATTTGAAAAAAACTGGGGTTATATCCTTACTCATTAATCAGTTATTTTGGAGATTCTTCTTTAAGTGTATAGCAATTATGGACAGTTCTACCATCTGACAAGGTAACAACTCGTAAATCTTTACCAATTTCGTCGATATATGCTGTATAATGAACTCTGTTTTTTCCACTGACAACCTTTGTCTTATCAGCATTTTTCATAACGAAATCGATCCACTCCATTTTAATGTATGGGCGTTTAATTAGTACTTTTTCCCTGAAATAACTTGTAAAAATCATTTTTTTGAATAGTAATTAAGATAGAAAAAATTTTTACAAATGAATGTCTTCTATTTTTAAAAAATGTAACTCCAAACTCCTAACTCCCAACTAAAAGAAACCGGGTAAAGTCCTCCTTTAATTCTTTGATTGTATATCTAATAGTTTCATAGTAAGCTTGCGGATTAAACTAAGATATTCTTTTTTTGAATCAGATTTAATAATTCCTTCTTCCGTTTTAATTGGCAGATAACTATTTCCAGCAGAGGAATAAAGTGTAAGTGATAGATTGATATTGTTTCCGTTACCTGTGAGTGTGCCTGATATGAACGAATCGACGCTAAAATGGAGCAAAGCCTCAATTTCAGCAGAACTCGTTGCAGTGTAGTTTTCCACCATATACAATCGAAAATTGGCGTAAATCGAATCGCGGCTCGGAATGTCGTAAACAACATACATATCGGAATGTTTTGCCTCGTCGAAAATGGTTTCCACTGCCTCGAACGAACCAACAATCTTATCGTTAAAGATATCCCAATGGGCTGGACCTTTGTTTTCAAGATAGTAAATGCTACCAATAGCAAGAGTTTTCGCTGGAAAGACTATAAAGCCTGGCTCGGCATTTTTAAACATTGTTGAATCTTCAGCGGCGGCAAAGGCACGCTGGAATGCCACAAGCAATGCCGGGTCATAAAGAATATCATTGTTTTCTTTGTTTCTAAGCCAGAGATTGGCATATCCAAAGCCATAGTGAGAAATGTTTCCCGAGTCGGTTTGGACTGATTGGAGGTCGATTCTTAGCATGTTTTCAATGCGATTTACTTTAATGAATAAAATTCGTGAGGCATCTAAACTTCGGGCGATATTGAGAATAGAAGGGTTTGAAGATCCGGTTTTAGTTTGTTGGACAATAGAATCGCGGGCTTCGCGTGAAATAAGATAATATTTTTTCGAGCTTATAGCTGCCAGGTTCACAGCCGCTTCGATTTTTGTCTCGGAAACGCCTGCTAATGCAGGAGAAAGCTCTATTTTCGCAATCAAGAGACCATTTGGTATGGAATCATTGGCATAAGCTAAGAAGGATGAAACTAAGTAAGTTAGTATGATTGAAACTAGTGTTGAAAAGATTCTTTTCATTTTTTATTGTATAAATAAAATTTTTAAAACTGATTGCTAATATAAACGAAAATAAAGCATATACATTATGCTTAATGTTAAAAGGCTATACAACACAAAAAAAATGTCTTTGATGCATTTAAACATAAGTTAAAATGAAATTAAATTAAAAATATTTTGGAAATATCCGCAATTAAGCGTAATTTTGTAGTTCGTTGTATTTGACAGCTACTGACAGGAGAAAACAAAATGAATAAAATGGAATTAATTAACAATATGATGGCTGAAAGAGCCATTGATGTCCGTAGAAAAAAAGACGGGGATAACTTTTCCGAGCATCCTTCGTTTCGTCCTGGCGACAATATCATTGTTGCCGTTCGCGTTGTGGAAGGCGATAAGGAAAGAATCCAGAATTTCAATGGAATTGTCATTGCCAAGCGCGGTTCGGGCGTTAATGCTACTTTTCTTATCCGCAAGATTTCCAACGGAATTGGCGTAGAAAGGATATTCCCAATTCACTCGCCAATGATTCAAAGTATTAAATTTGTAAAAAAAGGCAATGTTCGTCGTGCTAAGTTGTATTATCTTCGTGGTATGACTGACAAAAAAATTCGTCAGAAACTCAGTTAAATTTTACTTATATCTACATTTCAGCGACATAAAGAGTATTTATGCCGCTTTTTTCATTTATTTTTTTATCTTCTAATATTTTTTTATTAATTTGACTTTTTTTTTCTATCAAATGTATAATTATGATAAATTCAATTATTAAAGCCAGGGCAATATTGCTAATTGCTCTATTATCTCTCTCAATAAGCTTTATCGGATGCGAAGATGCCACATCTCCATTGGATATCAACTTGTTTACTCTCGACGACGACAAGCAACTTGGAGCTGATCTTGCCACACAAATTGATGCTGACATTCAGAATTATCCACCTCTCAATAACACTGAAGCACAGCAATATGTCCAAAGCATTGCTAATGAAATTTTGAAATCACCGGAGGTGAAATATGCGACTACTTTTTCTTATCAAGTAAAAATCATTAATAAGGGTGAAATTGTCAATGCTTTCGCGCTGCCAGGCGGCTATGTATATGTTTATACTGGTTTGCTGAAATTTGTTGATAATGAAGCAACACTTGCCTCTGTCCTGGCACATGAGATAGCCCATGCCGAACGGCGACACGCAACCAAGCGCTTGACAAAGCATTATGGAGTGCAAGTTCTGCTCGGATTGGTCCTTGGCGAAAATCCTACGGTCCTGGAAGAAATCTTTTCTAATTTATTGACTAACTTGGGGTTTCTTTATAATAGCCGTGAAGATGAATACGAAGCCGACGAGTATGCTTTTAAGTATTTATTAACATCGCAATGGTACCCCGGAGCGATGACTTACTTTTTCAATGCAATCAAAAACAATGAAGATAAATCCTTTTTAAAAGAATTGTTATCAACTCATCCAATGCCACAAAACAGGATAGATGCTGTTGAGAAACTAATAAAAGATTACAAAGTCGCCTCTCCAACTGAAGCAAACCTTTTTTCGCTAAGATATTCGCAATTTAAAAAACTAATTCCATAAATTTTGGTGTAATAATGACTGCTTACGAAAAATTATTAAAGCAACAAGCAAATACTTCATCTTTGCTTTGCGTAGGTCTCGATACCGATCTCAAGAAAATACCAAATCATCTCTCAAAAAATGGTGTGGCAGGTATGCTTGAGTTCAACAAGTCGATAATCGACGCTCTATCAAATTCAGTGTGCGGTTTCAAGATTAATTTCGCTTTCTACGAGCAGTTCGGAGCTGAGGGCTTCGAATGTCTCAAACAAACTTTTGATTACATCCCCGACCACAGTTTTAAAATAGCAGATGCCAAACGAGCTGATATAGGTAATACTTCCAAAGCTTACGCCAAAGCAATTTATGAATATTTCGGAGCCGATTCGGCGACTCTGATGCCATATATGGGAATGGATTCTATCAAACCATTCCTTGATTACGAAAATAAATTAAATTTTCTGATTGCTTTAAGCTCTAATCCAGGCGCTAAAGATTTCCAACGACTTCAATCAGATGGAAAGCCATTCTATTATCATATTATTCAACACTCAAAAAAATATGCAAAACCTGAAAATCTTGGTTATGTTGTTGGAGCCACTTATTCAGAAGAATTGGATCAAATTCGTAAGATAACAAAAAACAGAGTCTTGCTAATTCCAGGCATTGGCGCTCAAGGTGGTTCGCTCGAGGATACTGTCGATGCAAATAAAGGAGCTACAAGCATTATTTCTGTCTCAAGAAGTATCATTTATGCTTCAAACGATACCGATTTTGCTGAAAAAGCAGCTCAAACAGCTAATCAATTAAACAAACAAATAAAATCTTTTCAAATGGCTTGATGGCTTGATATTATTGATGTTCAAAGCTAATTGCCCTAAAGACATACAAATATCTATCTTGGATATTCTCGTCCAAAATTTTCCTTTTATTATTCAAACAATAAAATTTTCAGATATATTAACTATAAATAATCATTAAATAGCTCAATTAAACATCACAAAATAAATAGTATTTATTAACAAAACATATATTTTATTTGTTTTAAATTTATTAAATCTTTAATTTGTTATGTATTGATTGACCCACAATAAATTTTCTTTAAATTAGTG
>CAYVTD010000045.1:0-24279 GCA_964454445.1 uncultured Hyphomicrobiales bacterium | reverse complement strand
AAGGCATCAACTGAATGTAATTATGTTTTGAAACGCTTTGCTTCAGAGGTTTTAAAAACAAAAAATATTTAGTGTCTTACGCACATTAATAAATCTTTTGAAGATAATTTCCTAGGTGTTGCCGACAGGGCACCTAATGCTGCAGGAGCTTTGGAAGTTGGGATAAAACCGGGCGAAGATGCAATAAATAAAGACACTCTTGCCGAAGCAATACTCTCTGGAAAAATCAAAGCTCTTTACCTGCTGGAAGATGATTTCAATGAGTATCCCGAACTTGAAAAAGCCATTGATAAATTGCAACTTTTTATTATACATACTTATAACAAAACCGATCTCGCTCTAAAAGCTGATATAGCTTTGCCTGCTTCTACTTATGCCGAAATCGAAGGATGTTACATCAACAAGGACAATCGTGTGCAACATTTCGGTCCTGCTCTTGTTACAAAAGAGAATGTCCGATTTATGGGAATGAAAATGAGCCGACTCGACAAATTCGGTTCTGCCAACGATAGATGGACCAGCCACGAACTTCGCAACTGCCGCCAAAGTTGGAAAATACTCGAAGGTATAGCCGAGGCTATGGGGGCAAAATGGAATTACAAACAGTCAAAAGATGTTTTTGCTGAGATGTCCAAGAGAATTGATTCTTTTAAGTCGATGACTTATGATTTATTAGATGAGCGACTCGGTGTAGTCCTTGGAAAAGGCGACAATCCTGATCCGGTAATAATCCAATATGTATCGCGCACATTGAAAGCGCAAGGATAATTTTTTTTATGAATGACTCCATTGCTTCACCAGCCAGTATATTAATCCTTGTAATAACAATAGGAGCAAGTTTATGGGCATTTTACCGCGATCAAACACTATTCCGGAAATGGATTCTCCACCCATACAGTTTTGTCAGACAACGCCGATGGTTTACGCTTATTACTTCAGGGCTATTGCATGGTGATTGGATGCATTTGATATTTAATATGCTAACTTTTTATTTTTTTGCATTTACACTCGAAAGATTTGTCGGTTCGATAAACTTCATTATTATCTATTTTGGAAGTATGGCTTTAAGCAGTATTTCCACAATAATTAAGAATAGAGATAATTACGAATATCGTTCTTTAGGGGCATCGGGGGCTGTTTCAGGGGCTATTTTTTCGACAATTCTTTTCGTTCCCACAGAAAGAATCTGTCTATATTATGTAATATGTTTACCGGCACCAATATTTGCTGTCTTATATCTTTTGTATTGTATCTGGGCGGCTAAGAAATCACAAGATTTTATTAATCATGAGGCACATTTCTGGGGCGCTTTGGCAGGTGTAATAATAACAATAATACTATTTCCGGAGGTTATTCCTTATTTTATTGGGCAAGTATTCTAGTTTATTTATAATGAATTAGTTACCAAGGAAGATTGACGGTAATAGGCTTTGCTTTTGGAGCTTCTTCTTTGATTTTTGGTGAAAGGGTATTAAACAGAAAAGCTTCTATTCCTTTTCGTTTCAATAAAGGGGCAGATGCCCAAGTAACATATAGTACATATTTCTCGAATGCTTGGACAGCAATATCATCAACATTCTCAACGAGTAATTGTGCAATTTTGCCCGAACCTACCTTAAGAATAACTCGTTCATCCTTGCCATGCCAAAGAATATAAACTCCATCTAAACCTTTAATGTTTCTATGGGTTAAATCAAGTCGATTTAATTGACACCATTCATTTCCGACACATTTTATCCATTCTAGATCCATTTATTACGCCTTTCAAAATTATTCAATACTGCAAGAACTATAATTAATTGAAAATATACTTATATTATTAAATGCAAATATTGTTCCAAAAATTGTTTTGATTAATCATTCATTAAAAAATACCAGAGACAATAATGCTATTGAAGCTGTTTCCGATCTTAAAATAGAATTTCCAAGGAAAAAAGTGTGTACATTTGACATTGATTTCAAGAAAGACAGTTCTTCAGTTGTGAAGCCTCCTTCTGGACCAACTATACATAAAGCTGGAAATTCGATTTTTAAATTAAAAACATTATAAGCATCGAAATCTGCTAATAATACTGTTTTATAGCTTGAAAAAGTCTCGCTTAGCTTTCGTAATGATTTCGGTTTATCTATTATCGGCAGAATTGAGCGATTGCTTTGTTTCATAGCAGCAATCGCTTTTTTTTCTAAGCGCTGATGGTTGATTGTTTTCCTTTGGCAGAACTGACTGTAAAAGGGAATAAAATGTTTTATTCCTAATTCAACAGCTTTCTCGAGAGCAAATTCAAAGCGATCGCGGTTATCTAAAATTGGCATAGCAAGTGTTACGACCTTTTCTACTTCGCAGTAACTACTTTCAAACCGTTCAATTTCTAAAAGATAAAAATCTTTTGACTTTTTTTTAATAGATGTAAAAGCTGTCAAGCCACTGCCATTTGTAACAAGCAAAGATGCCCCTTCGTCAAGTCGCAATGCCTTTAAATGCTTTGACTCATCGCCTTGAATTGATATTTCTTTAAAATCCGTTGATAGTTTCGGGGCATATACACAATCCATATTCTACTTACCTTACAAAAGAAAAAAGCTGGGTTAAAGTTCTCGTTTGCAAATATAAACAGATATTTAATAACATACAATATTTTGTTATCTATATCCAAAAAATCAATATTTTAATTTTTCTCTAAACTTTTTATGTTTGAAATTGTAAAGAACAAATAATTAGAAAGTATTTACTATCTTTGAGGAAAAATAATGGAAAAATAAAAAAAATTGTTATTTTTGATTACTTTAGTTTTATGAAATCTGTTTTTTAATGTCTTTGTAAATAATTAGAGAAAACAATAAAAAAATGAATAGAAAAGAAAAAAGCAGAGAAGAATTACTGGCTGAATTGAATGAGCTTAAGAGTGAGAACAGAGCTCTTAGAAACTCCTTGAAAGAATCGAACATTTCAAGTGAAGTAACAGAAAAAGAGACTTTAGAAAAGCAAAATCGTCTTATGGCAATCATTCAGAGCATCGATGATATGATTTTTATTATAGACAAATCAGGATTGATTCTTTTCGAATCTCCATCAATACATAGAATACTTGGTTATGAAAAAGACTATTTCATTGGAAAAACACCTTTTACACTAATCCATCAAGATGATTTAGAATTACTAAGAAATGAGTTACAAAAAGTTAATGAAAAGACAAATGAAGGCATACCTTCTACATTCCGCCTAAAAAAGGCTGACAATGAATGGGTTTGGCTCGAAGCAATAGCAGGTAATCTATTAGATAATGAGGTTAGTACTCAAAAGCTGCCCGATGGTTCGTACCAGTTGTTGATGCGTGATATAACCGATAGAAAGACTTCTGAATTAGCGCTAAAAGATAGTGAGGAGCGTTACCGCAGTATATATGAGAATACTTCAATCGGCATATATCGAACCAATCCCGAAGGCAAGATTTTAATGGCTAACCCTGCTATTGTCAAGATGCTAGGTTATGATTCATTTGAAGAGCTATCCTCGGCAATTGACCTTGAAGATGAGGAATATGCCGAGTTTATCAATCGGAAACATTATCTAGAGCTTCTTGAAAAAGAAGGCATGTTGGAAAATGCCATTTTTCGGTGGAGACGTCGAGATGGGAAAACCATCTATGTTTGCGAAAATGCTAAAGCATATAAAAACGAAGATGGAACAATGAATTACTTCGAAGGCACAGTAGAAGATATTACTGAACGCGAACTATCGAGACAAGCCCTACAAAAAAGCGAAGAATCACTGCGGGCTTTCCTTGATTATTCATTGATGGCTGTTTCTATGACAGACGAGAATGGGAATATCGTCGAATGGAACCCAGCATCAGAAAGAATGAGCGGTATAAGCAAAGACGAAGCTAACGGCAAGCCATTATGGGATATTTTATTGTTATTAGCACCCGCGGATAATAAATTCAATGAAGAGTTAAGAGAAAATGCAAAAAGAGATTTACTTGAGGGTCTGAAAACTGGAAAATCACCATTCGACGGCTTTAAAGAAATGATGTATTTTAAAAAAGATGGTACTAAATGTATAAACAGACAGTTAGTATTTCCAATAAAGACTCACAAAGGCTTTTGTTTTGCAGTTATGTCTGAAGACGTAACTGAATTGAAACAAATGGAAAAACTGCTTAAAGAAAAGGAAGAGTTACACAGAAAGCTTATTTATTCTGTGCCGGATTTAATAATTCAGACAGATATAGATGGCAATATTACTTTTGTTAATGAATCTTATTTCTCTTCAATGCCATATCTGCTAAATGAGAACATTCTCGGCAAGAATATGTTATCGTTCATCGTAGAAAAGGATATTGAACGTGCCGTGGAAAACACAAAACTAATGTTCGAAAATCCACTTGGTGTTAAAGAATATCAGCTTCTTCTTAATGATGGGACAATTATTGATTCTGAGGTAAATGGCGACGTTTTACGCGATGAAAACGATAACCCAATAGGTATGGTTTATGTTGTTCGTGATATAACTAAGCGAAAAAAGACTGAACAACTATTGCTAGAAAGCAAAAGAGTAATCCAGCAGGAACAGGAATTTAACCGTTTGCTTTTGGATACTTCGCCGGTATTTATTGTAGCTATCAATTTCGAAGGAAAGACCTTGATGATGAACAGGTCTTTGCTCGAAGCCTTAGAATATACAGACAAAGAGGTAATTGACAAGGATTATGTCAATACATTTGTGCCGGAAGCTGACCATGAATCTCTTAATAAAGTGTTTCAAAAGATAATTAATGATAAGGAATCCACTATAAATGAGAACCGTATTATTAGCAAATCAGGCAAGGAATTTCTCGTACAATGGCATGGACAAGTTGCAGCGCTTGACAACAAGAAAGATTTCTTCGTTGGTTTTGGGGTTGATATAACCAAGTCAAAACAATCAGAAATAGCTCTTCGTGAGAATGAAGAACGCTATCGTCTTCTATTTGAAACGTCAAACGATAGCATATTTTTGATGAAAGACGATATCTTTTTAAGTTGCAACGATAAAACACTTAGTTTATTCAAGTGCGAGAAAAAGGATATTTTGGATCATTCACCTTATGTGTTTTCTCCAGAGCATCAACCTGATGGGAGGAAATCCACAGAAGCCGCTTTAGAAAAAATCGATTTGGCTTTGCAAGGAAAACCACAAGTTTTTGAGTGGGTCCACAAATGTTTTGACGGCACGCTTTTCGATGCAGAGGTCAGTTTAAACAAAGTGGAATTGCATAACGACACTTTTCTGCAAGCTATTGTACGCGATATATCTGAAAGAAAGAAAGCTGAACAAAAAATAAAGAAATTGAACGAAGAGCTTGAAAGGAAGGTTGTTGAAAGAACTGCTGAACTGAACGATGCCATTGCGACAATAGAGATATCCAACATCGAGCTAAAGGCTCTTAATGAAAGCATGGCAAGTGAAGCCGTAAAACTTTTGGAATTAAACGAAAAATTAGCAATTTCTGGACAAGAATTGATAACTGCCAACAACACAAAAGACAAGTTTTTCTCGATAATAGCTCACAATCTAAGAAATCCTATTGGTTCAATTAAGAATATCCTAGAGACTTTTAAACTATATTATTCCCGGATGACGAGCGAAGAAGTTACCAAAATGATAGAAACTCTTTACAAAGCATCTGAAAGCGCTTATGATTTGTTAGAGAATTTGTTATATTGGGCAAGAGTGCAAACAAATCGTATTGATTTTTCTCCTGAAACTCGAGTTTTATTTTGCGACGTTGATAAGTGTATTAATTCTGTAAAAACATTGTCAGACAATAAAAAGATTACAATCATCCAGAATGTGCCTAAAGATATCATTGCTAATTATGACCCTTTCTTTATTAACACTATATTAGGTAATTTATTAACTAACGCTATCAAGTATTCACATTTAGCTGGCAAGATTGAAATCGGTGTTTTATTTGAAACTGATTCAATTAAATCCGAAATAATAAACTCGAGCGATAATCCAATGATAACTCTTTTTGTCAAAGATTATGGCGTAGGTATCTCGCAAAGAATAAAAGATGGACTTTTCCGAATTGACCAGGATGTAACAACTGTAGGAACAGCCAACGAAAAAGGCACCGGGCTTGGACTGATACTCAGCAAAGAATTTGTTGATAAACAAGAAGGGAAGATATGGGTGGAAAGCGAACTTGGAAAAGGAAGTATCTTTTATTTTACTTTGCCATTAGCAACTTAAACTTTTTTTAATAATCAATAAAAATAACTAGTTTTAAGTAAACTAGCACCTGCACATACAGAGCAAATGCTCTTATTCAAAAGGAGAAAAACAAGAGGAACTACTTCTTTTTTCTCAATAGCACGTCAGAAAAAACAGAAACAGCTTTTGATGCGGCAGAAACAAAGCCTGTGGCACTTTTAATAGGGGGTGCTATTTTGAGATAAACGTCCTTGACAAGCAATTCAATAGGTGAAAAGATATTTCCCAAGCGATCGATACTGACATCAAATCGCTCTGAGGTGTCCCGAAATTTGATGGCTGTTAGCTTTATCTCGTCGGCTGAGGAGTTGAAATGCTCAGAAGATGCTATCAAGCTATTTTTTATATCTGTCAAATCGTTCTGCATTAATTCTGCTTTTTTCGATAAATCTTTTCTAAATGCCTCAAATTCTTGAGCAGTGTGTTTCATAGCACTAGTTATGCTTTTCAACGATACGATAGCATAAAACGCAAGAACAATCATTGAAGCCATAGCCACTATGGCAGTGATTTTAAAAACAATGTTTAAATCCATTTTTATCTTTTAAATTATGTTTTAAACCAATGTGGTCTTAAATAAACTTATTTCCCTCAATCTTCCTTTAGAAGTTAGATTGAGGGTTTTTTTAAGTAATATATCTTTTTGAATTATAAATCAACGTTATCTTTGTTTAGCTCAGCTTTGAAAGTTTCTGCACTTGCTTTGGCGGCATCTCGCAAATCTGCGATTCTTTCCTCGACTTGCTCTTTAGCAGAACTGGCTTTTGATTTGGCGTCTTTTAATATGCTCTCTGCATTTTTTAAAAGTTTTTCAGCTTCATTCCTTGCTGTTGACACAATTCCTTCAGCCTTCTCTTTGCCTTGATTTACAGTATTAATAACCACACGACTCAGGTTGCGCTCAACATCACCATAGATATCAAGGGCATTGTCATACAACTCATTAGATTTTTTGGCGATATCAGCCCGTAATTCGACACCGCTTTTCGGGGCAAACAATAGGGCTGTAACTGCTCCGATAGCTCCGCCAATTAATGTACCGATAAGCATACCTCTTGCGAAATTGTCTTGCGAACTCATATTTGTACCTTTCTTAATTTATAATATTGCCCCCGCGTCGCTTTTCAATCATTAGCATAGCTTTGAGGGATAAAAATATAGTTAATTACCAACTTTCTGGTAGAACAACCGGCTTTCCTTGCTGAACGAGAATTGCCTCTATTAGTTCTCTGACAGCTCCTTCGCCTGCTTTGGCAGAACAACGAAAATCGACGATTTTTATTACACTTTCGACAGAATCAGCAGGACAAGCCGAAACTCCAGCAAGCATCAATGGTTGAATGTCGTTTACATCATCGCCAATATATGCGATTTCATCAAGATCATAATGCAACTTTTTTGCCAAGTTTTCAAGATCTTCTTTTTTGTTGCGAGAGCCCATAACGATATGTGTTATCTTTAATTTTTCTGCACGCTTGACAACAATTTGCGAAGTTTCGCTAGTGATGATTGCCGCATCGAGACCTGCTCGCTTAAGTAATACAATGCCCATACCGTCTCGAATCGAAAAGCGTTTCATAGCTTCGCCGCTCGCCGAATAAAAAACATTTCCGTCAGTTAGAGTACCATCGACGTCCATAACGACAATCTTTATTTTTTTGAGCTTTTCTTTTAAAATATTTGCTTCCATTAATTTCCTAAAAATTTCGTAATTTTGTATCTTTTTATTGACGAAGCCATTATTATTTTATTAATTGGAATATAATGAAAGAACTAAAAGAATATATCAATGTTTCAATTTCATTGCGCGAAGAATATTATGACAATGTGTTTGCCATGCTTATGGATTTTGATATTATGGGCGTCGAAGAAAAATTGGACGAGATAGTTATTTCTTATACTAAAGAATTATGGAATGAGCAAGAAAAACAAAGATTACTTGATACAATTCGTTTGTTTGACACGAGTGCCGAGATTATTTCAGAAGAGCATCTTGTCGATAAAAATTGGGAAGAAGAATGGAAAAAGCATATCGAAGCCGTTTCGATTAGCGATCGCGTTGGGATTGCCCCCGAGTGCAAGTTAACGGATCTGGACAATGAAATAAAGATTATTATAAATCCGAAAATGTCTTTCGGCACAGGGCAACACGAAAGCACTCGATTGGTTTGCAGATTGATGGAGAAATATGTTAAGCCCGGTACAAAATGGCTCGATGCTGGTACTGGTTCTGGGGTTTTGGCTGTGCTTGCCGCTAAACTTGGTACTAGCCACGTTCTTGCTTTTGACAACAACGAATGGTCTATTGAAAACGCTAGCGAGAATTTTATCCTGAACGGGGTACAATCGCAAGTTAAACTAGAAAAACTCGATTTAGATGAAGATATTTTACTGCCAGATGCTGATGGGATTACTGCAAATCTTTTTTTTAAAATGATTATGAGTTCTTATCCAATTTTTTTTAAAAGTTTAAAAGAAAAAAAAGGAATATTGATTATTTCTGGCATTATGAAATACAACGAAGAAGAAACCGTCGATAAAGCCCTTGAAACTGGATTTGAATTAATTGAGATTATTTACGAAAACGAATGGCTCGGAGCAGCTTTCAGAGTAAAATAAATGAGCTTTTTAAAATGAAGATTGCTGGCATTGACATAGGCACGAATACAATATTAATGACGATTGCAGAAAAAAAAGCTGACGAAAGCTTGGAAATCTTACGCGATGAACATTCTATTGCCCGTCTCGGGGAAAAAACAGATAATACAACGCGGATTTCTCCTGATGCCATTAGTCGTGCTGTTAATATCTTAAAGAATTATAAAAATATCTGCGACAACGAACAAGTAGATGAAATTCAGATAGTAACAACAAGTGCAATGCGTGATGCGAAAAATGGCGAAGAAGTTAGATATGTTCTTGAAAACACTATCCAATCTAAAATAAAAATTATTAGTGGAGAAGAGGAAGCACGGCTTAGTTTTCTTGGCACTGTCGAAAATGAATTGCCTGCTTCTGTTATTGATATTGGCGGAGGCTCTACGGAGGTCATTTCTGGAACTATAGAGGAGCTCACTTTTATCAAATCACTTAAAATTGGTGCTGTTAGATTAACAGAACGATTTTTTAATGTTGATTGCCTCACTGAAGATATGGTTATTGCTGCTAAGGCTGTCATTAAAAATGAATTTAAAAGTAATATACAGAAAGAATTTTTTAAAGGGAATCTATATGCTGTGGCAGGCACGCCAACGACCATTGCTGCTGTCTGCTTAAACATTAAAGAATATGACTTTAACAAAGTAAATGGTTATATTCTTAGCAAAGATAGCATTAATCATGTGCTTGATTTATTCTTAAGGTTTAAACCGGAGGAAATATCGAAAAAATATAATATTCATCCTTTGCGGGCTGATGTGATAACTGCAGGGACAATTATTTTAAGCGAAGCAATGGAATATCTGAATATTGAGAGATGTATCGTTTCTGCTCTTGGATTGCGATTTGGAGTTATAAAAAATTATATAAAAAACTACAGCTAACTTTCAATATGTTTTACTATTATAACAGGTTTTTTTATGTACAGATTAATTAATAAAGTATTTGCAATGTCTATTGCTTTCGCATTATTTGCTTTAATTGCCTGCGAGCAAAAACAAGCCGAATCGTCTATTATGAAGGACACCCTTACGAAAAACAATATGATTGAGGTTGCCAAGAAAATAGCTGATGATCCCAATTTCAACAAAGACGATATCGAATTCCTTACCGTAGGCATGGAGAGGCTTATGAACGTCGATTCACTCGAAGGCAAGACAGTAGGACAAGTAATTGAATCACAAAAAGAGTTAATTCGTTATGCAAGCGTTCAAAATTTGAAGAATTCAGCGGCTCGCCAGCAAATGAACTGCAATGCTAAAATTGATTTCAGGCAAAAACTCAAATTGGAAAACGATTCTATCAATGTCGATGGTGTTGAGTTTATTATTAAAAATAAATCAGGCAAGAGCATAACAGGTATTGCAGGAAGAATCAGGTTTATTAACCAGCAAAACCAAATCGTTAAAATTGTTGATGTTAAATATGAGAATCTGGAACTTGCCGCAGGAACCGATCTCGACAAAAAGGATTTCTGGATACACGATCCTAAAAATCAATTTGACATTGCTTTCAGGACTTCTGAGCATTTGACTGCAACTTGGCTACCAGAAAAAATTACTTTTTCAGACGGAACAATTATCTCAAGCAAAGAAGAAGATAACAAAGCTCCTGCTGAAGACAAAAAAGGCGAAAGCAAATAAGGATATCTGAATGATTAATCTTTGATTATTAAAGGATTTCAGGTAATTATCAGTTATATTTGATTATTGTCGCATAGTGGTTTCATGATTTTTTTATGTAATCACTATGCGTTTTTTTTATTGAAAATTAGTAACATTTGTATCTTTGTAGTAATTTTTAATTTGTATTATAAAAAACAAATTTTTAGTTTAATAGCAATATGCAAAAAATCAATACACTTAATATTGTTAATCAACGTTTTTACTTCATTAAGATTTAACTTAGTCAATAATAATGTTCTATTAAATAATAGGGATGTGATGAAAAGGGATAATACAAAATTGCCTCTCTTGCAAGACGCCGATTTAAAGGGCAAAGTGGTCCTTGTGCGTGTTGATCACAATGTAGTCAAAAAAGGCGAAATCCACGATCCATACCGCATTGATGCTACTTTGGGAACGCTTTATTACATTAATGCCAAAGGAGGCAAGATTATTCTTATGTCTCACGTAGGTAGGCCCCGCAATAAAAAGACAGGCTCTATTGTGATTTCCGATGATACATCAGTTCAGCCAATTGTCGATTATTTGGAAAGCAAGCTTCACATCAAACTAAAAACTCCTACTTTCTACGAACACGATAACAAGGGGTATCTTGGTATCGAAACGAGTATTAATCATCTTATTCGCGCTTTGAAAGGAGATGAAATTGATGGTATCTATCTGCCTAATACCCGTTGGTTTGCCGGAGAAGAAGGAAATGGCGAAGAAGCTGAACGATTTGCCGACCAGTTAGCTGGTTTAGCTGATATTTTTGTTAATGATGCCTTTGGTTCTTGGCAACCGCATGCCTCGACTTCTATCATTCCTAAATATTTACCATCTTATGCCGGTTTTTTATTACAAAAAGAGATATTAAATCTTGAAAGAATATATTCTCCTGAAAAGCCATTTGTGGCGGTTGTTGCCGGGTCAAAATTCGATACAAAAATCGATTCTTTGTTTGCTCTGATTAAAAAAGCAGACTATGTAGTTTTAGGCGGAGTGATGTATAATGCCTATCTTGCCGCCAAATATAATATTGAAATCAAAGGCATAACCGAAGATGACCTCAGGCATGCCCAATCTTTCGTTGAATTTTCCAAAGCATATAAAAACAAACTTATCGAATTGCCCTTTATCGTGGAATCCGATACTCTCGAAGGTAAATTTGAAGGCAAATATAGAACGCATAATATAAAAGATTTAAAAGCGGGAATGAAATTAAACTATGTGCTCGATGTAGCCTCTGAATCATTTGAAATTGCTGAAGTAAAAGATGTTTTTCACGAGGCACATACCATATTTGTCAATGCTGTGATGGGCTTTACGCCACATTTTAATGATGGCACAATAGCTCTCGACCAGACAATCGATGAAAACAGGACAGCCGTGAAATTATATGGTGGTGGCGACACGATGCAAGAATTAAAGCGGCTTTTGCCAGGGCTATATATTGTTGCTTTAGACAGCCCCAAGTATTATATATTTACAGGCGGGGGGGCTGTTTTAAAGGCAATTCAGGAAGGGACTTCGTTGGGACTTGAGCCGGTTAGGGCTTTATATCACCAAATTCCATATTAATAATTGTTTTAGTAACCACTTGATATCTTTTTTTATTCATTGTTTATATAATTAGGAGCTTATAAAATGCAATCAATGGATCCGATTAATTTCAAGTTCAAACACGTTATAATACGTGTAGATTTCAACGTTCCCCTGGATTCAAACTTGAACGTGGTGGACGACATGCGAATAACCGAATCACTTCCGTCGATAGACCATATTATCGATGACGGGGGCATTCCTATTATTCTTTCTCATTTAGGCAGACCTTCAGGCAGCCAGGAAAGGAAGTATTCTCTTTCCTCAGTTGCAAAGTATCTTCAGAAAAAATTTGGCTATAATGTCATTTTTGCCGATGACTGTATTGGTCCCAGCGCCATAGCTGCAAAGGAGCGTGCCAAACCGGGCGATGTGGTTATGTGCGAGAATCTGCGTTATCATCAAGGAGAAAAGACAAATGATATGGAGTTTGCCAAAGAGCTTGCAAAACTCGGTGATTGTTATGTCAATGATGCTTTTGGCACAGTGCATCGCTATCATGCAAGCATCTACGCATTGCCATCGTTATTTGAACAAAGATATGTTGGCAAATCAGTTCAATTCGAATTAGAGTATCTCAACAACGCATTACAAAATCCCCGCCCACCTTATGTGGCTGTTATTGGAGGGGCTAAAATCACTGGAAAAATCGAAGTCATTCGTACATTAATCAACCAATGCGATAAAGTTTTGATTGGTGGCGGTATGATGTTTACATTTTTAAAGGCAATGGGCTACAATATTGGAAGATCAATCTATGAAGAAGATAAAATACCATTGGCAAAAGAACTTGTTGACCTTTCCAATGAAAAAGGCAAAGTTTTAATGTTGCCCACCGATGTAGTTATTGCCGACCGTTTTGCTGCTGATGCTGACGCCTTGACTGTCCCAGTCGATAGAATACCTTCTGATTGGATTGGTATGGACATTGGCGAAGATACGATAAAAAAATATAAAGAAGCGATCTATCAGGCACACACAATCACTTGGAATGGTCCTATGGGTGTGTTTGAATTTAACAAATTCGCACGTGGTACAAAACAGATAGGTTATGCTCTTGCTAATGCAACATCGGAAGGTTCGATAACCATTATTGGCGGAGGTGACTCTGCAGCTGCTATGAAAAAAATGCATTTAATAAATAAAGTAACTCATTTATGTCCCGGTGGCGGAGCCTGGCTAAAATATATGGAAGGCGGCGAGCTACCCGGTATTGAGGCATTAAAATAATAATATAGATTTTTTTATTAATTTTTTCTGAAAGGATATATATGGCTATTAGATTAGCAATTAACGGCTTCGGTCGTATAGGCAGAATAGCATTACGTTCTGCCTGGTCGAGAAAAGAGAACATTGAATTTGTGGGTATCAACGATCTTACTGATGCCAAAACACTTGCGCATCTGTTAAAATGGGATTCAGTACACGGGAAATTCCCTGCAGATGTAAGGAACGAAGGGACTAAACTTATTGTTGGGGATATTACCATACCTGTTTTCTCTGAAAGGGAGCCTGCCAACATTCCTTGGCAACAGCCCGATATTGTTTTGGAGTCCACTGGTGTTTTCAGAACACGCGAAACCTTATCAAAACACTTGAAAAGCGGTGCGAAAAAGGTTATTTTATCTGCTCCGGCAAAAGAGCTGCTCGACGCAACAGTCGTGCTTGGGGTAAACGACCATACACTAACCGGCAAAGAAGTGCTAATTTCAAATGCTTCTTGCACAACGAATTGCTTGTCGCCAATGGTAAAAGTGCTTAACGACAATTTTGGTGTGGAAAAGGGCTTTATGGTAACCATCCACGCATACACTAACGATCAGCGAATCCTTGATTTCCCTCATTCCGACCTTCGCCGCGCAAGAAATGCTGCCTCCAATACTATACCCACCACCACCGGCGCAGCTAAAGCCGTTGGCCTGGTAATTCCTGAATTAAGCGGAAAATTATTTGGTTATGCTGTTCGTGTTCCCATTCCAGATGGTTCAATAACAGATTTTTCTGCCATATTGAAGAGAGATGTTACAAAAGAAGAAATAAATTCAGCAATGAAAGCTGCAGCCGACGGTCCATTGAAAGGAATAATGGAATATAGCGACGAGCCACTTGTTTCGTGTGATATTGTTGGCAACCCCCATTCGGTTATTTTCGATTCAAAATTGACTGATGCCCAAGGTAATTTTGTGAAGGTAGTCGGTTGGTACGACAATGAGTACGGCTATTCAAGCAGAATGATTGATTTGATTATCAAATTAGGTAATGAACTTTAAAAATGAAGCGAATTTTTATCGGCACATTCATAGACGAGAGTATTTTTAAAAATAATTCTGATGCCAACAATCCAGATTTCAAGAGTTATGATAGCATCATTGACGATTTTAAAAATGTTTGCTGTGGCAAATGGGTCGAAAGAGAGAATCTTCATTTTACATATAAATTTTTAGGTAACACAGAGGAACGACTTATCCCAAATATTAAATTGGCAATGTCTGAGATTCTTTGTGAGCATAATTTTAATGTTGAGCTTACTGGTTTGGGGGTGTTTCCCAAGCCAGCTAAGCCAAACGTGCTGTTTGCAAAGTTGATCGATAAAGATAAGAAACTTAAGAATTTACATAATGAAATTGAAAACACAATGAAGAAATTCGGTTTTGAAGCGGAAGAACGCCGATTTACTCCTCATCTTACATTAATGCGGATAAAATCTTCTCTTCAGCCCGATTTTCAAGATATTCTAAACAAGTATAAAAAAATGCACTTTGCTTCGCTTGACTTATTGAAGGTTTATTTAATTGAGAGCAAACTATATAAAACTGGTCCAGTTTACACAATTCTATAAATTTTGATACTTTCAATAGAACATTTCCTCCGTTAATAAGAATTATAATTATGAATAATAATAATTTACTACGCATTAATAAATTAATATCAAGTATTAATATATTTAATGAAAAAAAGCATTTATTAATACTTGTAATTGCCGGTTTTTTATCTTTATCCAATAGTTTATTCGCAGGAAATTGGATAATTGATTCTTGGAATCCAATATACGAAAAAGCAGAAAAATTTATTGTGGCAAAACAATATGATTCTGCTTTGGTTTATGCAGAAAAAGCATTAAACATAGCGAAATCCAGTACAACAACTTTAAATAAATATACTGCGTTTTCTGAAGCTCAAATCGGGGAAATATATTATAAAACAGGAGATTATGAAGCGGCAATAAAGCATTTTAAATCAAATCTGGAAATAACAAAAGAAACGGAAGGAACAGAAAGTAGAAATTATGCCAGTGCTTTGAACAATTTAAGCATTATGCTGCAATCTCTTGGCAAATATGAAGAAGCACTGCCAATCCTCGAAGCAAGTTTAGAAATAAAAGTAAAAACAATAGGAAAGCAAGACACTGCTTATGCTTATGCACTTAATAATATTGGGCAATTATATCAAAGTGTAGGTAAGTATGAAAGAGCAAAAGAATACTATTTAGAAGCATTAGCTTTAAAGAAACAAACGCTTGGAGAGGATAATGCTTCCTACGGAATTTCTTTACTCAATTTGGCTATCTTGCAAATGGAATTTAATAAATATGATGAGGCGATACCAAATTTTAAAATGGCTGCCAAATTATTTGAAAAGTTTTATGAAGAAAATAACCCGGAAACATTTAAAGCTAATTTCTATATTGCCCAATCATATATAGATATTGGCGAGCCAGAAAAAGCTTCTGATTATCTGAAAAAAGCTGAAAAGATTCAAGAAAGTGCGGCAATGAAAGCTGATCCAAAATATGCTGAAACTTTATATTATTTTGGATTGGCACAATGGTCATCAAAAAATTATTCAAAAGCAGAAAATTTATTTTTACAAGCTAAACAAATCGTTGAGCAAAGATTTGGCAATACGAATCCTCTTTTTGCTGATTGTGTTAATAATTTGGGAGTATTATACCGAGTACAAGGTAAATTAGACAAGGCGAAGCAATATATCGAGCAAGCACTAGCTTTACGTGAAAATGCTTATGGAAAAAATCATTTAAAGTATTTAAACAGTTTGCATAATTATGCTGGTATTTTAAATGAATTGGGTGACTTTAAAAATGCAAAAAAGAAGTATATTGAAGCTTTTGATGGATATTTATACTTAATTAATAACTATATGTCTTTTTTAAGTGAATCAGAAAAAGCAGCTTTTTATTTTTCTTTTAAAGATAAATTTGATTTGATGAATAATTTTATTTTAATGCATAGAGATAGAGACCCGAATTTGCTTTCGATTATGTACAATTTACGAATCGCAACAAAAGCATTTTTATTGCGAAACACTATGAAATTAAGAGAAAACATTATTGCTATGAATGATAAAGAATTATTGACAGCTTTTGAGAATTGGAGGACATTAAAAGAAACAATAGCAGGATTGTATAGTTATAGACAAACTGAGAAACATAATACACGAAATAAAATTGATTCTTTATCGAAGATTGCTGATAATCTTGAAAAATCTATTTCAATAAAATGTACTGCGTTTAATGAACATAATGTTTCAAAGAAAACAAAATGGGAAGATATTCAAAAATCATTAAAGAATAATGAAGCGGCAATCGAGATAATACGAGTTGAAGGTTTTGATATGAAATGGACCGATTCCATTTACTATGTTGCATTAATAATTAAGCCCGATACAAAAAATAATCCTGAATATGTGTTATTAGATAATGGATATTCGCTCGAAAATGGTTTTATAAATAACTACCATAAAAGAATAAAGTTTAAACTAAAGGATAAATATACTTATGCTAATTATTGGGAAAAAATTGCAAATAAATTAAATGGTATAAGCAAGATATATATTTCTTTAGATGGGGTATATAATAAATTAAATTTAAATACATTGATCAAAGATGATAGCAATTATGTTATAAATGATTATGAAATAGTTATATTAACAAATACAGCAGATTTAGCCGAGATCAAATCAAATGCATCAAAAACAACAAAAAATGCTGTTCTTGTCGGTTATCCTAAATATAAAATCGAAGCAAACTCAGAAAGTTTGAAAAAAGAAACAGCTAATGGAATTACAATTGAAGAAAAAGGTGAAATCTATGATTTGCTTAAAACAGGAGATAAAATACAAGAGCTGCCAGAAACAGAAATTGAAATTAATGAAATAAAAAATATATTAAAAGCTAAAAACTGGAAGGTTGACTCCTATGAGCAAGACCTAGCTAACAAAAGTAGAATCAAAGAATTAGCCTCGCCACAAGTATTACACATTGCAACACATGGATATTTCTTGGAGGATGCCGATGATCTTTCGAAAAGAACGGTTTTTGGTTCAGACATTGAGAAATCGCGACCTAATCCTCTAGTTCGTTCTGGGCTTTTACTCGCAGGAGCTGAGAATTATTTGAGAAATGAGACCTCTGACACTAAAAAATATGAAAATGGAATGTTAACTGCTCTAGAAACTGTAAATTTAAGGTTAGAAGGGACCGATTTAGTTATCTTAAGTGCTTGTGAAACAGGTCTTGGCGTAATTCAAAATGGAGAAGGTGTCTATGGGCTCCGTCGTGCTTTCCAATCAGCAGGAGCTAAATCTGTTATAATGTCCTTATGGAAAATTGATGATAAAACGACACGTGAACTAATGACATCATTTTATGAAAATTGGACATCGGGAGAAACAATATCTTCTGCATTTAAAAATGCACAATTAACAATAAAAGAAAAATATGAAGAGCCATATTATTGGGGAGCTTTCGTGCTAGTTGGAGATGGAAAATAAAGTAAACAATCATATAATAGTGAAGATGCTTTTTTAATAAAGTAAAAATAACGAGAATTATCAAATAAAGATATTATGGAATCTGAAAAAGCAGGCAAAGGGTTGATAAAAAAAATTAATTCTTTAAAAATTAAGAAATATCAACAAAGGTATGAATCATTTTTTATAGAAGGTGAAAAAATATGTGAAGAATTACTATTAAGCGATTTTATAATTGAAACGATTGTTATTTCAGAAAGGTTTAAGACAAAGAATAATGTATTGCTAGATGCAATAAACGGAGGGAAATATAGAGTTTTTTCAACTACAACTGATGAATTTGAGAATCTAAGCGAAACACAATCGCCGCAGGGCATAGCAGTTGTATCAAAAATGAAAATCCACAAACCGATACTTGAAAAACCAATAATAGTTTTAGATGAAATCGCTGACCCGGGCAACTTAGGCACAATAATCCGAACAGCCGATTGGTTCGGTTTTCAACAAGTTGTTTTGAGTAAAGGTTGTGCATCGGTATATAATGGAAAAGTGATTCGCTCGTCGATGGGCTCTGTTTTTCACTTGAATATCATCGAAGTCGAGGATCTCCAACTGTTTTTAGTTGAGTATTTTCCGACAACAGTCATTTACGCTGCGACAATAGATGGGGATATAGATTTGAAAAAAATCTCCAAACAAGGCACAAATTTTGGCATTGTATTTGGCAATGAATCCCGTGGAGTATCTGACAAACTTGATAGTATTATCGATTACAAATTTAAAATAACCGGTAGAGGTCGAGCAGAATCGCTTAATGTTGCAGTTGCTGCCGGCATTACTTTACAGCATTTTGAAAAATTTCTTGATTAAATGAAATAATTGTTTTAATTTTGAGTAAATCATTAAATAATTGTAAGCAACTTATTGAGTTTAATAAACCTATTATAACAAAAAATAGAACCATTAATTAAAAGAAAAAAAATGGAAGATTATATAAGATTAATCATAATAATTGCACTATCTTACTTGGTTGGCTCTGTGCCATCAGCGCTAATTATTAGCAAAGCATTTTTTGGATTTGATATTCGCAAAAAAGGCAGTGGGAATATGGGTAGCACTAACGCATTTCGAACACTTGGTTGGAAATGGGGCATGATAGTGCAAATAGCAGATATATTAAAAGGAGTTATTGCAGTCGTTCTCATTGCCCCTATAGTAGGCAGTGGCATGGAAATGCAAGGAATTATATTTGAGAAACTTACTTTGCAATTCATAGCAGGAGTATCTGCCATTTGCGGGCATATTTGGACTGTTTTTGCGGGTTTTCATGGTGGAAAGGGCATAAACACAGCTGCTGGGATGCTGTTCGGAATGATTCCCATTGATGCAGGCATTGCCATTGGTATTTTTATCATAGCCCTTATTTTTTCTGGTTATGTGTCTTTAGGCTCAATAGCAGCTTCCATCGCAGTACCATCTTCTTTATTTGTAAGATACAATTTTTTTGGAGTTGGAATACCTCATTATCACATTTTAATTTATTTTTTCATAGGTTTAGCTGCACTTCTAGTTTTTACACACAGAACGAATATTGTTCGCTTATTCAAAGGACAAGAAAACAAATTTGAAAAATTGCAGTTAATTAGAATTAAAATAAAGAACCACGATAAATAAGTATGGAAATTGCAGTATTAGGTGCTGGTGGATGGGGGACAGCACTGTCGATAGTTCTTGCAGATAACTGTCATAATGTTAAATTATGGACTTTTGAAAACGAAATTGCAGAGGAAATAAACAGCCAAAGAACTAATCAGGTTTATATCCCATCGGCAAAAATCCCATTAAGTATAAAAGCTTATAGTGATATTAACCAGCTTGTTGATTGTTCTATATTTGTATTAACTGTGCCTACCAAGTTTATAAGACAAACACTTGAATCAATAGACTTTTCATTAGATGGCAAACGCTTGATTAATGGGTCGAAAGGTATCGAATCTGATACATTAATGCGTATTTCGGAGCTTGCAACAGATGTTTTATCAATAGCTCCCGAACATTATGCAGTATTATCAGGGCCAACTCACGCAGAAGAAGTAGTAAAGCGAATGCCTTCCACATTGGTCGCTGCGTCCGAGGATTTAAACTTCGCCAAAGAAGTTCAAGAGATTTTTGGCAATGAAGTGTTCCGGGTATATACTTCTGACGATGTTATCGGCTGTGAGCTTGGCGGTGCATTAAAAAATATTATAGCTATTGCAGCCGGAATAATCGACGGTCTCGAAATGGGCGACAATACAAAGGCGGCAGTTATTACTCGTGGACTTGCTGAAATATCTCGCTTGGGTGCTACTTTAGGGGCAAAACCAATAACTTTTTCTGGTTTGTCCGGACTAGGCGATCTTGTTGTTACTTGTGCTAGCAGACACAGTCGCAACCGTTACGTTGGCGAGCAAATAGGGAAGGGTTTGCCTGCTAAAGAAGTTTTTGGTAAAATGAAAATGGTAGCTGAAGGTGTCAATACTACATTATCGGCATATAAATTAGGGAAAAAATTTAATGTTGAATTGCCGATTACCGAGCAGATGTATGAGATTTTATTTGAAGGAAAAGACCCAAGGACTGCTCTTAAAGACCTTATGACAAGGCGTTCGCGAAGAGAATGGTGGTGGTAGTTGATCACTTGTTTTTAAACTCGCGATATAAAGTTGCATTACCAGGGTCCAGATAAATAAGTTTCTCGTATATCCCTATTTCTGGATTATCATACCCTTCGAAAAATGCAGCTAATTCTTGCGATTTCGTGTCAAAAAACAATTGCATAAACACGCTCGGACCTGATAATTTATTCTTTTTAAATTCAATTAATTGATCGATAACTCCAACCATACCTTTTCTGCCATCATCAGGTGAGTTTGCCATTATGTCGAGCGCATCATAATAATAAGAGAACCAAGTATTTCTGATAGGGTAATATCGCATATTCTGGATTTCAGACATAAGATTATATTTGGTGAATTCGCCTGGTTGTGAAAAAGTTTCAAAGCCGGGAGCGTTGTAAGATGTGCCTAAACTTAATATTTTTCTGGCTTCATCGAAAGCTTTTTCTCCTCCAAGTTCATCATAAGTATCAAGCTCGAAACCCAGAACTAAATACATATAATAATCAATAATGCTCGTCAGAGGATCGAAACGAATGGAGTTGTGTGAGAGACTGGCATTTTGCATATATTCAAAACTCCATTTGTCTTCAAATAATTTTAAATTTACTGAAGCCCCCTTTTCTGTTCCATAAATATACCTTTTTGAGATTAAGAACATTTTGGCAGCATAGGTTTGGTTGGCTCCGCCAGAAAGGACAATGTTCATTTCGACAGGGATCTTAGCGTCTTCCCATTGACGGTCGAGCCAACGACGGTTGTTGACATAATGCTCAAAGTCCTGCTTCATCGTTGAAACAAATCGCCTTGCCTCGAAAGTGAGTTGTTCCATATTGACATTGACGTTTAGCTCTATTTCCTGACCGAAAAGGTCTTGCAACAAGGATAGCAAAAAAATCAGAAGTGCTGCCAAAATTTTCAAAATTGCTCTCATTCTTTTCTCAACAATTTGTTTCGACAAAATGCCTCACTGAATATAAACGAAGATAGTCCGTCATAATTGGATTGACAACTTAAAAAAAATTGTTGTGTAATAATTTCATTTTTTTAATTTTCAATTTATTACTATTTTTTAATTCATAGAAATAAAATGGATAACTCATGTTTACAAGCTGCTTTCTATCAAAGAGAAACAAGTATAGTAGCCAAAGAACTTCTTGGGAAGCTTTTTATCAGGAAATTGCCAGATAATACTATATTATCAGGAATAATAGTAGAAACAGAAGCATATTTGCCGACTGGAGACTTAGCCTGTCACGCGGCTGTTAAAAAGTCGAAAAGAAACGCAGCAATATTCCTTGATGGTGGACATCTCTATATTTATAAGATCTATGGGATTCACTTCTGCGTCAATTTTGTAACTGAATTAGAAGGTAAAGGTTGCGCTGTTTTAATAAGAGCCATCGAGCCGATGGAGGGTGTTGATGCTATGAGAAGTTTCCGCGGGATTGACGACAAATATCGGCTTTGCAAAGGGCCTGGCAACTTAGCCAAGGCTCTTTCGATCGATTTGTCTGACAACGGAAAGTCTTTAAGCTCAAAAGAGTTCCATGTCGAGAAAACTAATTATAAGACAATGGAAATAATCACAACTAACAGAATCGGTATTGTCAAATCAGCAGACTTGGATTTAAGGTTCTATATAAAAAACAACAAGTTTGTATCAAAGAAGTAAAAATAATTTCTTATATTAACCCAAATATTTTTACAAATAAAAATTGATTTTTCGCAAACAATTTAATATTTTAATATTTTATAAAAAACGAATGTTAAAATTTCATTTTTCGAACTGACAAAGCTTTGAAAAAGCGAGGTTTCTATTTTGGTAAGACGAATATTGATAAAAAAGGATTAATAATAATTCGGAGAGAATAGATGCGAAAAATTTTATTGGTACTTACGGCATTAGTTTTTATGGATGCCACAATGATAGTTGCACAAGAATATGCCGACCAACCCGACAGCCCAAGGCCTAGCTATGGTATATCTGCAGGAGTTGATTTTAATTTCCATAATGCTGATTTTATCGGCTTGCCTGGAATACCGAGTTGTTGCCCAAGGTTTGAAACTGGCACCGGGTTTGGCTTAAACTGCGGCTTATACTACAGTTTTCCTGTTAATAGTTCCTTTGATATTTATTTAAAAGCGGTATATACCGATTTGAGTGGCTTGCTTTCCAAAACGGAACCAGTAGTTGTTTCTGATGTAAACGGCAATGCAACACTTGGAGAATTTGAGCATAGTGTCGATTCAAAAATATCTTCAGTTGGTCTTGCTCCAATGCTAAGCTATAAATTAAGTAGCAATTTAAGATTAGAAGCCGGTTTCCGACTTGGTTTCCTAATGAACAAGACTTATGAGCAAAAAGAAGAGATAACAAAACCTTCTTTCGGAACCTATCAAGGGACAACATTTCGCATACGCAACGAATATTCAGGCGACATTCCTGATGCGTCGAGTATCGAAGCGGCGGTTTTGATAGGCGCTGCTTATGATTTGCCACTTAATAAACAATGGACCTGGTTTCTTGTGCCAGAAGTTCATTATGGTATTGGTCTAACACCTGTTGCAAGCGGCGAAACCTGGAATGTGAGTGCTTTCCAATGTGCAATCGGTATAAAATGGGCACCGAGGAAGATTATTCCCCCGCCCCCACCCATTGAACCCCCGAAGAAAGCTCCGTTGCCGTCCATGCCCGCTCCACCGGAAGCTCCCCTGCTCGATGCTTCTATCGTTGCAGTTGCTCTTGATGAAAATGGCAAAGAAAGTTCAGTTTCTACTATGATAGTCGAAGAGAATCTCTCTTCGCGCTTGCAACCACTTTTGACTTATGTGTTTTTTGATGAAAATTCGTCAAAAATCCCTGAAAGATATTTTGAGATGACTGAGCAAGAAAAAGAAGAATATAAAAAGAATGATAGAGCTTTATATAACTTAAGAACTATGGAAGTTTATCATCGGATATTGCACGTTATAGGAAAAAGAATGATGCGACTACCTCAGGCAACATTGACTCTCCGAGGATGCAATTCTGGGCAAGGACCTGAGGAAAATAATTTGGAATTATCTCGCAAACGTGCAGAATCAGTTAAAAAATTCATTGTTGATGAATGGGGTATTAACCCGGAAAGGATAACTGTCGAAGCAAAGAATTTACCTTCAGTGCCATCTAACGTAAAAGATCCAGACGGACTTGCTGAGAATCGGCGAGTGGAAATTTCATCTAATTTGCCACAAATTTTCGAGTCACTTCAAATACAAGATACTATTAGAAATACCAACCCTCCAGTCATACGCTTCAAACCGCAAGTTAATGCAAAAATTGGTATTGACAACTGGCGACTCGTATCTGCCCAAGGGGATCAGAAATTGAAAGTTTTTTCCGGCAAAGGGGATATCCCGAAGCACTTGGAACTTGATTTGAAAAAGGAAGAAAAAACATATATACCACGCTCAGACCAACCATATACTTATAAGTTGGAAGTTGTTGACAATTCCGGCAAGACTTGGGAATCGCCCACTCAGGAGTTGCCAGTCAAGCAACTAACTGTAGAGAAAAAAATTATCGAAATGATTGATGACAAAGAAATACACAATTTCAGCTTGATTTCGTTTGAATTCGGTAAAGCCGATTTGACTCAAGAGCATCAACCCATCATTGGTATGGCAC
>CAYVTD010000044.1:11118-24708 GCA_964454445.1 uncultured Hyphomicrobiales bacterium | reverse complement strand
TGTGTTTTTTTACGTTTGTTCACAACGCAAGAAAAAACAAATGTAATAATTATTTATATTTAATAAATATTAAGGTGTGAAAATGAAAAAGATATTATTTATCGTAATGTTTTTCCTAAGCTTGATTATCTTAGAGCAGAATACGAAAGCTTATGATTGCCCTGACCCTTCATATACATACAGAGTAGTTGTAATGGATATCGGTGGTTGTCCTGTTCCTGTTCATTTTTGCTATAAATGTTCTCCATTAGGACTAACTGAAACTTGGATTGAAGTGCAAAGAATTGATATTCCTAAAAATTGTAGAATTGATTCAATAATGACTTTTGAAGAAGTTATGGCACAAGTAAGGATGAATTTCTTTGCTTTTGGTGGCTATTATGTATCAAGTCTTTGTTGGCCTCAAGGGATAATACCTTGTGGGAACCTACCTTACAATTATTATACTGTTACTATTAAAACTCCAAGATGTATGAAGAAATATAATGATAATGGCAATATTTGGTATTTTATTTGTCCAAATGCTCCTACTTGCAGTGTAACATATAAGATATGCTGGGACTCAGTATTAGGGATTAGAATTTTAGAAACTGGAAATGGAATTCCTTCACCTGGTGACTCTACTTGTATGAATGTCGGAATGCAACAAGATCCAGAAGAAGAACACTATTCAAGTTGTTTTAAAATTGGATCCCCTTGTGATGAATAAAAATAATTTAAAGAATTTTAAAGGAAATACTTATATTGTAGATTAACTAATTAATATTCATTAACATATTCATCCGATGATTCTAAATCATCGGACGAATAAAAATTAAGGAGCAAAGCTATGAAAAAACTTATTTTTACTTTTTCAATATTCTTAATATTTTTCAATATCCATCTTTTAGCACAAAAGATAGAATTCACACCTGTAAATATTAATTTTTCTTGGATTGAAGCCAAGGACGATATTGTCGTGGCTTGTGGGGATTTTGGTTCTATATTTATTAGCTTTAACAATGGTGATAGCTGGCAACAAAAAAAGATTTTTGATAGTGAGAAAGTAATAAGAGTAATCATTGAAGAAAACAGAATGGTAGCCTTTGGTCAACTTGGCGAAGCAGGGATATCACTTGATTCAGGAAAAACTTTTTCTATTAAAAAAATAATAGAAGACTCAGTTTACACGGTTATTAACTATCCAAATGGTTATTTTGTAAGAGCATACAACAACTTGATGATCTTCGATTTCGATTTAAAAGAAATAAACAGATATTATTTAAGCTATAAAACGTATTATTTGCCCAGAGGAATGATGCAATCTATCACTTATTTTCGGAATTCTTTAATTGCCGTAGCTGATTCTATAAAATCAGATGGTGGTAATACCAAGTCATCATTTTATTTGAGGTTTGATGAGAATTTGAACCTAATTGACACAGTTTCATTGCTAAAACTCGGATTAGACGTCTATCCTTATGGCTCTTATCAAATAGAGGCAGATGAAACATATTTTTACACTTATAAGTATAAAATAATGGGTGAAACATCTGAAGACTTTTTTCTACGGACAAAGGATTTAATAACCTGGGAAAAATTTTGTGATATAACGAGTTACTATTCCTATGATAGATTTAAAATAATAGGCAACAATTTATATTTCAATGAATGGAGTTATTCATCTGATTTGCTAAAATGGGGAGTGAAAAAGGTTGCTTATCCTAATACAGTTGAAAATATTAATGGTGGAACAGACTATAGACACTCCGGTTCAAGAATGCTGAAAGATTTTTATTATAACAAGGATAGAGTATTTATAGTAAGCGATAGGAAAGTATTAGCAGTTGCTATTAATGGTGATTCAGTATTTAGTTTTTATTGCGATTTTAATCCATCCACAAGTAGTGATGTCCCATATATAATTAATGACTCTACCTTGTTTTTCCCTAGTAAGTTAAGAAAAGGACTGTATTACCGATATCCATATATAAGCTATGATAATGGAATAACATTTAAACCGGCAGTAGATGGAAATGATTTAAATACTTTAAAAAATAATGAGTTTCTCCGGTTCTCCTCCTACCTTTTCCATTATTATGACAGAGATAAGAATTTGCTCTATTACATTGGATCAAATGATGTGCCTTCTCCGAAAAAGATTCCAGGTGTTTTCATTTCTAAAGATCTTGGAAAGACTTTCGAAAAAAAAGAAATAGAACTGCCACCGTATAGCCCTTTTAATACCTTTGATGTGTATCCTGAATTAAAAAAAGTCAATGATAATTTTGTATTTTCTATAAATTTTAGCGACTTCGACATCTTGAAAAATAGATATCTTACAAAAACATATACTTATGATAATGACTTTAATCTTCTTAGCGTAATGTTGGATTCTAATCTACAAGTAAACTATGTAGCTTCAAAAGATACAAATACATTTTTGTTCCATTGTTATAATGTAATAGATAGTGTTAATGAAGTCAAATTTACGACCGATAAGGGAGCGAATTGGCATAAGATTATTCGTTATCAAAAATATGATTCGCTATTGCATTGCACAGATTTCAAGTACAAAGGAAAACAATACGCAGCTCTATTTTATTTCCGGGAAGCTGACTCAACCTGCTTTATTGATGCAATCGATTTAGAAAAGTATAGCATAAAAACAATATACAAAACAAAAATCGACTTTTATTATGATCCAATGCTTTATGAATTTAATTATAAATGGGTTGTAGGCTTGGATTATATTAATATATGTGATGCAAGGGATACAGTATATATAGCCAGCAATGATACCATATTTATAGTGAATGATATCGACAAGAAAAGCACTTGGGACAATATAATATTGCCAAATAATGGAAAGACACGTTATTGTTTTGGAAAAATCGGTGATCGTTTTTACGCCAATTATACTGATGACAAGAATCCAATAAACTTACAATGGATAAAAGTCATTACTGATACAACAGTATCTGTTTCGGAAAAGGAAACAGACACCCACGATTATCTTAATGCCTGTCCTCCATTTCCTTTGCCAGCGACAGACAGGGTGCAGACGCTAATCTATTGGGATACAAATCAGGAGTTTTCGCCCGGTGATGTTATTGTCCATAATATCTATGGCGAAAAGGTCTCAAAAGATGAGGAAATAACTCTCGACAGACTTAATTCTTACAGTGGCTATCTGCGCTGGGACTGCTCTTCTGTTCCCAACGGCGTATATTTAATCAAGATACACCACGGCGTAACAACACGAATAGTAAAAGCCATCGTGAGCAGGTAAGAAGGGTTAAAACTTTTTAAAATATTCATCCGATGATTCTAAATCATCGGACGAATTATAGTTAAACTTGAGGAGAAGATGATGGAGTATGATATCCATCTTAAATCATTTTTTCAGGACGTACTTTCTCGTCGAATTCTTCAGCTGTTAAAATACCGAGAGCAATGGCTGCTTCTTTTAAAGTGGTATTGTTTTTATGGGCATGTTTGGCAATTTTCGCTGAGTTATCGTATCCGATATGAGGGTTGAGAGCCGTAACGAGCATCAATGTATTATGTAGAAAATGATCGATTTTCTCTTTGTTTGCAACGATACCTGCGGCGCAATGCAAGTTGAACATTGTCATGGTATCGGCAAGCAAGCGAACGCTTTGCAAGAAATTATAGATAATAACGGGCTTGAACACATTTAGCTCGAAGTTACCCGAAGCACCTCCGAAATTGATTGCCACATCATTTCCAAAGACCTGGGCAGCAACCATAGTCATCGCTTCCGATTGAGTTGGATTGACTTTGCCGGGCATTATCGACGAACCAGGTTCGTTTTCAGGTATGGACAACTCGCCAAAACCACAACGAGGACCAGAAGCAAGCCAGCGGATGTCGTTAGCAATTTTCATCAAGCTCGCTGCAAGAGTTTTCAATGCTCCGTGAGCAAAAACCAAGGCGTCGTGGGTGGCAAGAGCCTCAAATTTATTTGGGGCACTTACGAATGGCAAACCTGTGAGTTCCGCGATCTTCGCAGCCGACATTTCAGCAAATTTCGGATGCGCATTCAATCCGGTACCGACAGCAGTGCCACCAAGAGCAAGTTCATACAAACCGGGCAAAACAAGGTTTATTCTTTCCGTCGCCATGTTGAGTTGCTGAACATAACCCGAAAACTCCTGCCCAAGAGTAAGCGGTACAGCATCCATAAGATGTGTCCTGCCGACTTTTATTACATTTTCAAATTCTTTTTGTTTGGCTTCGAGCGTAGCTTTCAAAGCCTTAATTGCAGGCAAAAGCTTGTGGTTCAATTCTTCAGCAGCGGCAATGTGCATAGCGGTTGGAAAGGTATCGTTAGAGCTTTGCGATTTGTTTACGTCGTCGTTTGGGTGAATTGGATTTTTGCTGCCGAGCTTGCCTGCTGCCATTTCGATGGCTCTGTTGGCAATTACTTCGTTGGAGTTCATATTCGATTGCGTTCCGGAGCCTGTTTGCCAGATTGAAAGTGGAAAATGGTCGTCAAGCGTGCCAGCAATGACTTCGTCGGCGGCTTTTACTATCAAATCAAGTTTTTCTTTAGGGAGTTTGCCGAGCTCGAAATTAGTCAAGGCAGCGGCTTTTTTCAGGATACCCATACCGCGAATAACCTCGCGGGGCATTTTTTCGATTCCGATGGCAAAATACTTTAGCGAACGAGCCGATTGCGCTCCATAATACACATTTTCAGGCACTTCGATTTCGCCCATTGAATCTCTTTCGATGCGTGTGTTCATTGTTTCTTCTTTCAATAACTAGTGGGACATAATGCAAAAAGTAAGAAATTTTTTCGATTAATACAAATTACGAATAATCTTTATATTTTGAAAAAATAAAAGCAATATATCTATATGATGTTTTCGTTGTGTGTTTTTTTTGCTAATTATTATCGATTTTAAAAATGTGAAATTTTTTTTGTATTCTGAATATTTAAAGTTTTTATTTGCATATTTTGCATATTTTTCCTATTTTTAAAATCAATATATTGATAGTAAATGATATTTACTTTTGTTGTATTTTTAATAAACACAATTATTAAGTTTTAAGAGGATTACAAAATGAGATTATCAAAATGGAGCATTATTGTTTTATCGATTATTCTATGTCTTCCTATCGTAATGTTTTCACAGGAAGATGTTTTGCGCCCAAAAGGCAAACCTGGTGGTTACAATTATGTCGAGCAAAGCAAGCTCGGCTTAATTCTTGGCTTCGAAGTTGGATTAAACTACAACCTTTTCTCACAAACGAACACTTGGCTAACTGCTGGAGTTCCACATCCTACCGCTTATGATTGCCATAAAAGTGCTTCTGGCGCATCTCCACATTTTGCTTTAATTGCCGATTTACCTCTTTCTGAAAAATTATTCTTGCATGGCAGATTTGATGTCGATGTGAGAGATTACAGTAATTCCGGCAATGGTTATGATTTCGATCAATGGGAAAATCCTGTTATTTTAGATTATGATTATGAACTAAAATCGACATACCTCGGCTTGGCTTTTCTGCTACGATATGAATTCACTCCAGAATTTTTTGCTTCTGCAGGAATAGACTTTCAATTTCTATCGGGAGATATTGAGTACAAGCAAACCGGGTCAAGAGTTGATGGCGGTGATATATCATTGATACCTTATTGGGGATGGGTGGAATGTCGAGGTTATCCTGCCTGTGAAGTTACTACTAATGTCCCTGAAGCAAAAAGCAGTATGACAGGGCTTGAACTTGGATTGGGATATAAATTAGCACTTTCAGAATCTATATATTTAGTTCCACAAGCGAGATTTCAGTTGTTTTTAACAAAACTTGCAAGCGACGAAGTCAGTACTGTCTGGGACAGAAGCGCCACCGACAGAAAATTAAATTCTGTTCAATTAGCTTTAGCACTTTGGTTTGGTCTTTAATAATCTAACAACCATTTTTTATCTTTTTAATTTTTTGAAGGAGCAATAAAAATGAAAGCTTTTTATAGAACATTAGCAGGTTTTTTAATTCTGGTATTTTTGCTATCTTGTCCTGATATTTTTGCACAGATGGTAGAAATCAGAGGTTTCGAGCATAACTCGGCTTATGATGATTTTGCCCCAGCTTTAACTCGCAATGGTAGAATGATGTATTTTACATCAGAAAGAAAAAAAGGCAGGCAAAAAGTGTATTCTGTCGAAAGAAGCTCTTCCGGTTGGACTACGCCCGATGATATTGGAAGCGATATTAATAACGGCGTGCAAAATGGCGCTGTTACGCTTACTCCAGACGGTAATTATATGATTTTTGCAGCATACAGACACGGTGTCACTGGTGAAGGCAGAACAGACCTTTTCAGCGCCCGCCGTATAGATGGTCAATGGACTGACGTTCAAAACTTAGGTCCAGCTGTAAACTCAGATGCCTGGGATTCGCAGCCTTGCATTTCAAGCGACGGGACTACCCTTTATTTTGTTAGCGACCGACCAGGCGGCAACGGTGGCACAGATATTTATTATTCTACAAAAACACGCGAAGGATGGACAAAAGCTCAAAATGCCGGCACTGCAATCAACTCCTCCGCCGACGAAATGTCGCCAATTATTGCTTGGGATATGCGAAACTTTTCGTTTGCAAGCAATAAGAGCGGCGGTCAAGGTGGATTCGATATCTATATAGCAAAAGTGAATAACAATGTTTTCTCAGATGTAAAGAATGCTGGCTCGCCTATCAATTCATCTGCCGATGAATATTTTTTTGTTACACTTTCTAATTCTGATGTTGCTTACTTCTCTTCTAACAGAGCCGGTGGCAGTGGCGAACTCGATATTTACACTGCAATCCCCAATCCATATAAATCCGGCTCGGTAGTTATGGTTCGTGGAGTTGTCAAAGATGAAAAAACAAATAAACCATTAGGTGCAAAAATCATTGTTACTGACTTAAAAACTGGGAAAAAAGCCGCAGAACTCCAGAGCGACGATCAAACAGGCGATTACTTTGTCGTTTTGCAGCCGGGCAGAACATATTCCATCACAGCAGAAAGCGAAGGATACTTGTTTTATAGCGAAAGGTACGAAATTGCCAACGACGACAAGGGTCGCGAGGTTACCAATGATATTTATCTTTCTCCTACAAACACGCGGCTACTTATCTTTTTCGATTTCGACAAATTCGAACTTAAGGGTGAATCTATTCCAGAAATCGAACGCTTAATTGAATATCTTCGTGACTATCCCAAAGTCAAAATGTTAATTGAGGGGCACACCGACGACGTCGGAACAGACCAATATAACGATAAACTCTCGCTCGACCGTGCCAATTCCGTCAAAGACTATCTGGTCTCAGCTGGTTTAGATAAAAATAGGATTAAGACCGAAGGCATTGGTAAAAGACGTCCCATCGTAAAAGAAACTACCGATGCTGCCAGAGCAAAGAATCGAAGAGTTGAAGTGAAAATAATCGAGAAATAGCTGTATATTCAATTCGCAGGGGGCTAAAGATCAATAAGTCCCCTGCCTGTTTTAACAACTTTACCTTCTTTTTTGAGTTTGGCAAAGAGAGTGTCGAGCACACCGTTTATGAAATGACCGCTTTTTTCAGTGGAATACTTCTTTGCAATGTCAATTGCTTCGTTGATGCTAACTTTTGGAGGGACATCTTCGAAATTGAGAAGCTCTGTAATAGCAATACGAATCAAAACTTTGTCGATAATTGCAATCCTGCCAATTTCCCAATTAGTTACGTTTTTTGCTATTAAGTCTTCGACAAGGGCGGCATTCTCAATCGACTTGCGGATAAGCTTTTGTGCGAAATCTATTTCCTCTTGTTTCCAAATAATAGGCGTATCGGCTTCGAGTTCGATAATTTCATCGGGTTTTAGTAGTCTTTCGGGAAGATTTTCGTCGGTATCGAAGTTAAACACACGAAAAAAGATATGGGAAAAATTTGTCCCCCAAGAAACGCCAGACATTTCGCTTGCAATAATTATTTGCAATGCTTTTTCTCTAACCAGCCGTCTGGTGCCTTTGACTTTCCTTTTAGTACTTAATGGAAAGTCGTCAATCAGATTTTCTGCCATTATTTAAAAGAGCTTTTTAATGAATTGAGCAAATATATGAAACGCAAACAGAACTAACAAATTTTATTTTTGCACACATTAAAAAAATTGTTTTTTTTATTTCCTTGAAATTTATTATATTACTCAATTGTATTGATATTCTATTGAAAAAAGTTAATAATGACACTTAAAAAAAACAAAGATATTTTGAAAAGTGATTTCAAATTGGAAAACACATCTGGAAATGGCTTCCTTGATAAGATTTATGTTAAAGGAGCAAGAGAACATAACCTGAAAGGAATTGACGTGGAAATCCCACGCGATCAGTTTGTTGTTATCACAGGTTTATCAGGGTCGGGAAAATCTTCACTTGCCTTCGATACATTATACGCAGAAGGGCAGAGGCGCTATGTGGAATGTATGTCGCCTTATGCGAGGCAATTCTTGGGAATGCAAAAAAAACCTGATGTGGACAGCATCGAAGGACTATCGCCTGCGATTTCAATCGAGCAAAAATCTATTAGCCACAATCCTCGCTCGACCGTTGGTACTGTTACAGAAATATACGATAACTTGCGTTTGCTTTATGCCAGAGTAGGAGTCCAGCATTGTGTGGACTGCCATATTCCAGTCATTCAAATGTCGCTCGACCAAATAATCGAAGAAATTATAAAGACTTACAATGGTAAAAAAGTGCAAATCCTATCGCCTCTTGTCCGGGCGAGAAAGGGACATTACCACGAATTGTTTGCTTCTCTACTAAAACAGGGCTTTACGAAAGTGCGCGTTGATGGCACCATACAAGATATCGAACCCGATATGGAGCTAAGCCGCTATAAAATTCACGATATTGAGCTAGTTGTCGATAGACTTGGCGTAAATGCCGAACAGGAATTTCGCTTGTCAGAATCCATCGAACTAGCCATTAATCGCGGCGAGGGTTCGATGATGCTGCTCTCTGAAATAAAAAAAGGCGAATGGACAGAAAAATACTTCAATACGAGTTTGACCTGCCCTTCTTGTGGAAAAGCTTATGAAAAAGCCGCACCAAACAATTTTTCATTTAATTCGCCTTATGGCGCTTGCAGAACCTGCGACGGAATGGGTGTTATCAAAGATTTTGATATGAAATTGATAATCCCTGACGATAGTGTTTCGATAGCAGATGGAGGCATCATTCCTATCGGAAAATACCGGGAGACCTGGCACTGGAATCAAGTAGAGGCATTTTCCAAGAAAATTAACATCGATTTGTTCAAGCCAATATCCGAAATAGATCCTCGCAAGATGAGATTATTATTTGATGGGATTGGCAAGGAAGAAAAGATTACCGTCGATTATGAATTTTCTACAGGGGCAAAAGTAAGCTATCAGCATAAATATCCGGGTTTACTGGAAAATCTCCGCCATCAATACGATACAACAACATCGGGCAAAATCCGCAACCATATCGACGAATTTATGGCGACGCAGATCTGTCCAGATTGTGACGGAGGCAGATTGAAACCCGAATCGCTTGCTGTTTTGTTTTATAATGAAAGTATCGCCGATGCAGTTCGCCGCGACATAGCGAGCGGGTTTAATTATTATAAAAAGTTGTTAAAAGAACTTAACCCTCGAGAATTAAAAGTTGCTGGAGTGATTATTAAAGAAATTATTTCCCGAATGAATTTTTTAAACAATGTCGGCTTGTCATACTTAACTTTGGATCGTTCCGTGCGAACTCTCTCCGGTGGGGAATCACAGCGCATTCGACTTGCTTCACAAATTGGCTCAGAGCTTGTTGGAGTGCTTTATGTACTCGACGAACCGAGCATCGGTTTGCATCAACACGATAATAACAAATTGATTAATTCGCTTAAAAATCTTAGGGATATTGGAAATACTGTAATAGTTGTCGAGCATGACAAGGCAATGATAGAAAGTTCTGATATGTTCATCGACTTAGGACCTGGTGCAGGAATACACGGCGGCGAGCTTGTGCTTGCCACTTCAATGGACAAGCTAGAAGCTCTCCCGGCTTCTGATAGGAAAAAATCATTAACAACACAATATCTAAACCACGAAAAATCGATAGAGGTGCCTTCTTCAAGGCGGTTAACGAACGGAAAGTTTATTAAGCTCAAGGGCGCAACAGGCAATAACCTAAAAAATGTGGATTTGAACCTGCCGCTTGGTGTATTTATTTGCATTACTGGTATGAGCGGCTCGGGAAAATCAAGCTTGATTAACGACACCCTTTATCCCATTTTATCAAAGCATTTTTACAACTCAATACAGATACCTTTACATTATAAAAGCATCGAAGGATTAGAGCATATCGATAAAGTAATCGAAGTTGACCAGTCGCCCATAGGCAGAACTCCCCGTAGCAATCCAGCTACATACACAGGTATTTTCACAATTATCCGCGATTTTTTTGCAATGCTTCGGGAGTCGAAAGTTCGGGGTTACAAACCCGGCCGCTTTTCTTTTAATGTCGAAGGCGGAAGATGCGACGAGTGCGAGGGTGCAGGCTTGAAAAAAATCGAGATGAACTTCTTACCTGAAGTTTATGTAAAATGTGATGTTTGCAATGGCAAACGCTACAATCAGGAAACACTTATGGTTACTTACAAGGGCAAATCCATTGCCGATGTACTCGATATGACCGTCGAAGAATCTGTCGATTTTTTCTCAGAGATTCCCAAATTAAAAAGAAAACTGAAAACATTACTTAACGTGGGCCTGGGCTATATAAAACTAGGTCAACAGGCGCCAACGCTTTCCGGTGGCGAAGCCCAACGGGTAAAGCTCGCAACGGAGTTGTCAAAAGTAAGCACAGGCAAGACTCTCTATTTACTCGACGAACCAACAACGGGATTGCATTTCGAAGATGTGCGAATCTTGCTTAAACTCCTTTATAAACTTGTGGACAAGGGCAATACGGTAATCGTTATTGAGCATAATCTTGATGTTATTAAATGTGCCGATTGGATCATCGATATGGGCCCGGAAGGAGGGGAGGCTGGAGGTCTGATAATCGCCGAAGGCACGCCTGAAACAATAGCCAAACAAAAAAACAGCTATACTGGACACTATCTAAAAGAGGAGCTATCTCCTAAAAATTTATAGGATTTTATCAGAATATTTTATAATTTATCAATAATATCAACTTCTAATTAGGAAAATATGGCTTCTGATAGTTCAAGGTTTTGTATAATCGAAGCGGACAAAGGTCCGGTAAGAATTGAAGTAAGCGTCGATAAAGCATTGCTTGCCGGGGGCGAGTTTCGCTTGATAGATGAATCAAAACAATTAATAATAGAAAAAGTAAAAGTAACAGTGGATGACAAGGAAACACAAAGGATTGTTATTAGTAAGAATCCTGAGAAGCTCCACCGCGAATACTTGGTTTGGCAATTTTTAGTATGTACCATGATTCCTACCATAAAATCTGGCAAAGTTTATATTAATATTTTCCAGGGAAATACGGAAAGTCATATTACAATGCCTGCCGATATGTCGTTCGCTAATATTCTCCCTTGCAAATTTAATTCACATGAAAAGCTATCGGGTTCTTTGAGTTTTATTGTTAAAAAAACTGAAAATAAATTTCAATAAGAATTAATTATGCAAACACTGTTTTTTACAGAGAAGAAATTTTTTTTTGTAAATAATTATTATTTAGCAATTTTAAGCTATCAAAAATGAATGGCTTTTTTTATTTTCATCAATTTATTTGAATTTATTAATAACAAAGATTTTCAAATAATAAAAATACAGTAGATATTTTATCAAAATGGAGTAAAGATGAATATTTTAGTATGTATCTCAAGAGTGCCTGACACCGCAACAAGAATCAGCGTCGGCTCTGATGGTAAATCAATCGATCAGCAAAATGTAAAGTTTATTGTAAACCCATACGATGAATTTGCTATCGAAGAAGCATTGCAAATCAAAGAAAAGAATGGCGGCGAAGTAAGCGCCGTAACTATTGGTTCGGAAATAGCCAAAGATGTTCTCCGTACTTCTTATGCAATGGGGGTCGATAAAGCAATTCTTGTAAAAAGCGAAGAGCAGCCAACAGATTCTTTCTTTGTTGCCAATAATCTCGCTGAAGTGGCAAAGCAATTAAACCCGGATTTGATTTTTCTCGGAAAACAAAGCGTTGACTATGATAGCTTGCAAGTGCCATCTGCCCTTGGAGAGTTGCTTGGCTTGCCCTCGATTAACGTCGTTTCCAAATTAAGAATCGAAAATGGCAAAGCGATAGCTGAACGAGACATCGAAGGAGGTAGAGAGACTGTCGAAGCAACACTACCTTGCATCATTAGCTGTCAAAAGGGTCTCAACGAGCCTCGCTATCCCAAGCTGCCTCAAATAATGAAAGCAAAATCGAAACCCATCAGCGAAAAACAACCTGTTGAAAGCAGCAACCGGGTTACCGTTTCTGCCATGGAAATACCTATGAAACAAAGAAAAGGAACAATACTCGGCAGCGAAGCCGACGATATTCAAAGACTTGTTAACCTTTTGCATGAAGAGGCAAAAGTTATTTAATTAATTTGAAATCAAAACAATTAGGAGTTAATAAGATGAAAAAAGTTGTCGTTTATTTAGAAGCAAAAGATAGCGGGTTGAAGAGGGTATCCTTAGAATTGATATCAGCTGCAAGGAGTATTTCCGACAAGGCAAACGTGCCAATGGCGGGCATAATCATCAATGGTAGTGCCGAACAAGTAAAAATCGTCGGTGAATATGGGCTTACCGATGTAATTAATATCAAAAATGATTTGCTTGCCAAGGTTTCTTCCACTGCATATACGAAAGCCCTCGTTCAAGCAATTCAAGAAGAGGGTGCTGATATAGTGTTTTTAGCGGCGAACTCTTTCGGCTTGGAACTCGCTCCGAGAGTTGCCGTTTGTTTGCAGGCAGGATATGTTGCCGATTGCATTGGACTCGATTTTTCAAATGGCAATATCGTTGCAAGGAAACCGGTTTATGCCGGGAAGGCTATTATTTCAAGTTCGATTGATACCGGCAATAAAGTGTTTTCATTAAGACCTAACGTTTTCACTGCTGCTAAGGCTGATGCAGCCGTTGAGCTAAAGATCAAAGACTTTTCGCCCAATATTAGCGAAGCCGACTTCAAAGCATTTACTACCAGCGTTAGTAAAAACGAAGGCAAGCTCGATGTTCTCGAGGCTGATGTTGTCGTTTCTGGCGGACGCGGAATGAAAGCACCCGAGAATTATAATCTAATAGAAAATCTTGCCGCGGCATTAGGCGGTGCAGTTGGTGCCTCGAGGGCAGTTGTGGATGCTGGCTGGAGACCTCATTCCGAGCAAGTTGGTCAGACAGGCAAGACCGTTTCTCCGACACTTTATGTGGCTTGTGGCATTTCCGGTGCTGTCCAGCACCTTGCAGGAATGTCAAGTTCAAAGGTCATTGTTGCTATCAACAAAGACAAAGATGCCCCTATCTTCAAAAATTGCGATTATGGCATCGTCGGTGATGTTTTTGATGTGCTGCCCATGCTAACAGAGAAGATACAAGCTATGAAATAAACCCAA
>CAYVTD010000044.1:0-11108 GCA_964454445.1 uncultured Hyphomicrobiales bacterium | reverse complement strand
TTTTCAATCTCCTTGATGAAAATTCAAGTTTAAAGTTCTTTTTTGCTTTAACTAAAAAAAAAATTGCCCTATTTTTAAAAATTTGCTATTATGGAATGTCCGGTATTTTTTTTAATTTGCTCACAATGTAAAATGGAAAGAAAAAAGTTTTTAATTAACACAATTATTTTTTTTTATTAAAAAAGTTTTTTTTTAGCGTCATTCCTCAAAAAAACAGGAATGACGTTTTTTTTATAAGACATAAATAAAAAAAATGAAAAGATTAACAATATTTTAATTAAATTTGATACTTAGAGAATTTTAATTGCAGAAAAATCTAAAAATATGCTGAGAATATATTGGAAAAATAAAACCTGCGGATTGATTTTTTTACTTGCTTTTATCTTTTGCTCTTGTGCTACAGATAAGCCAAGCGAAGAATCATCTTTTTTGCAACTATTGAAAGAATCGAGAGATAGAACGAACTACACTTCGCTTATGGATACAACTAAAGCAAGTACAAAGGCGGTCGAGCTTGTTGTCGATGGCTCTGTTCTCGAGCAAAAAGGGCAGTATCCTGCAGCAATTTTGGAATTTATGGATGCATTAAAATACGATTCGAGTGCCTCTATCTACTATGCAATAGCCAAGAATTATCAGAAAATGTACAGGCTGGACAAAGCACTGGAATATGCTTTAGAAGCAGTCGAAAGGAAACATGATTTTATCTTTGCTCTGGAGTTAATGAGCGAAATTTACAGTGCTGAAGGAGAATTTGACAAAGCCATAACCATATACAATCATATTTTAAGTTTAAATCCAAAGAATAAAGTTTATTATAAATTGCAGCTTGCTTATACTTATGAGTTTGTTGACAAGGAAAAAGCTATCGAAATTTACAAAGAGATGCTCGAGAGCAACAATGATGATTATATAAACAAACGACTCGAAGCTTTATATAGAAGTATGGGCAAAGATGAAGAACGTCTTGAAATATTAGAAAAATCATTTCTTAAAAACTCCAGTGATGTGCATCGAGCTATTCCGATAATGGAGTTTTATTTAGAACGAAGCAATTACGAGTGGGCCTTGGATTTAATGGCTAAAATAGATTCGACTATTCCTCAAGAGCGGAGCGAAGCTTTTTATGAGTATTTTATTGAACAGATGATTAGTGACACGAGTAAGAATGTAGATATGGCAATCCCAACAATATTGGACAAGATTGGCTATCGTTTTCGCTTCAATTGGCGAATAAATTTACTTGCTGGCTTCTTGGCAAGTAGAGCCAACGATCAGCCAGCGACAGACAAGTACTTTACGCAGGCATTAAAGGTTGCAGACAGTATTGCCGATATACCGATACAGATAGGAACGCATTATTTGTTTAAACAGGAGTATAAAAAAGCACTATCAGTATTCAACGAATACGAAAAGGAGTTTGACAACGACTACAGATTTCCATTTTTCAAGGGAATGTGCTTGACTAGTATGGATAGTTTGGAAAGTGCTTTACGTTCATTACACCAAGCTCTTGAGTTGGAAAATGAAAACTCAGATGTTTTTTCACAATTGGGCATTATATTTGACAGATTAAAAAATAGCGACAGTTCTGAATATTACTATCAGAAAGCACTAGATCTCGATCCTAAGGATCCGCTTGTCAACAACAATTACGCCTATTCGTTAATTGTTAAAGGAGATAATCTCGACAAGGCAAGCGAAATGGTTAATATTGCTCTTATCGCCGAGCCAGACAACGCTTCGTATTTAGATACTTATGGTTGGCTACAATATAAAAAAGGGAACTACGAAATTGCTCTCGAATATATTTTAAAATCGATAGAAAAAGGTGCAGACTCGGCAGAGGTTTTCGAGCATCTTGGCGATGTTTATTGGGAGCTAAACAGAAAAAAAGATGCAAAAGAGGCTTGGCTTCGTGCACTAGAAATAGAACCAGACAATATGAATATAAAACAAAGATTGGAAAAAAAAGATTAACATACTAAGGAAAAGCTTATGTTTATTATCATAGGCATTGTAATTGTATTTGCCTCGCTGTTGATTGGCTACACGATGCACCACGGAGAAATTGGGGCGCTTCTGGTTATAAATGAATATATTATCATAATCGGGGCAGCAGTCGGGTCAGTTATCATAGCAAACCCATTACCGGTAATAAAAAAGATAATCGCTGGAATAATGGGGACATTAAAAGGACCAAAAGTCAACAAAGCAGCATATATAGAACTAATGCAATTACTCTATGAATTATTTCAATTTGCAAAACGCGAAGGTCTAATCGCTCTCGAACAACATATCGAAAACCCGGAATCAAGCTCGATAATGTCAAAATATTCCACTTTTATTGCAAATCATCACGGGGTAGAATTTTTTTGCGACACGTTAAAAGTTGTTTTAAGCGGTGGCGTGCCTGCACATGATTTGGAAGAATTGATGGACATAGATCTTGAGGCAATCCACCACGAGGAAGAAGTGCCTCCATCATCTGTAACCACAGTAGCAGATGCTTTCCCAGGGCTTGGGATTGTTGCAGCTGTGCTCGGCGTAATCATTACAATGCAATCTATTGACAAAGGTGCGGCTACAGTCGGCGCTAACGTTGCTTCTGCACTTGTAGGGACATTTTTGGGTGTGCTTCTATCTTATGGTGTTGTTGGTCCGATAGCCAAAAGGATGGAATCAATAGTTAAAACCGAACATACATATCTTGAGTGCATCAAAGCGGCTGTGCTTTCGTTTGCTAAAGGAGCACCAGCTGCAGTAGCTATCGAATATGCACGAAGGTCAATAGAGCCTGAATTTAGACCGAGCTTCTCCGAAACCGAAGAAGCCATAAAACAAGCTAGATAAAAAAATGTTTTAATAATTTTCATTTTTTAATATATTTTGAAAAAAAATAAAGAATAAAAGGCAATGGCAGAGGAGGAGCAACAACAACAGCGAAAAGAACAGCCGATAATAATAAAGAAAAAACGCAAAGACGGCGGTCATCCGCACCATGGAGGTGCCTGGAAGGTTGCCTATGCTGACTTTGTAACCGCACTGATGGCGTTTTTTATTGTTATGTGGATCCTTGCTACTCTCGATCAAAAAGAAGGTCAGCAGGTCAGAGAAACTATCGCTGCTTTTTTCAGCAAACCCGGCGCTTTCGATATGGTCTCTGGCAAGCCACGAATTCCTTTACCGGATATCCTGCAATCACTTGGAAAGGGTAGCGGCGAATCAGATTATGAAAATAAAGGTGCTAAGGATTACAATATTAAATTTGATTCTCAGCTTGCCGATTCGCTAGTCGAACGCCTGGTTAGAGAGGCAAAAATGGACTCGGTCAAAGCAGCTGAAAGGGTGGAAAGTGTTGCCAAAGAATTAAAAGAGTACATCAAGAAACAAGTAGCTGAAAGACCTGAACTTAAAGATATCCTTTCGTCAATAAAGATCGAAATGACCAATGAAGGTTTACGTATTGAATTAATCGAAACGAGCGAATCATTGTTTTTTGAAGTGGGGAGCGCAATCATTAAGCCAAAGGCTCGCATTGTTCTCGACAAATTGGCTAAGGAGATTGGCAAATTGCCAAATTATGTTGAAGTCGAAGGACATACCGACAGCCGCCAATACGGTTCAAGGGCAACTTATACAAATTGGGAGCTATCTTCCGACAGAGCTCAAGCTGCTCGACGCGTGCTCGAACAAACCGGTCTATGGGATGGACAAATTGTGCGCGTTACAGGCTTTGCTGATAAAAGATTACGTCTGCCCTCGAATCCATTTGATATGTCTAATCGTAGAGTTAGTATATTAATCAAACAATTAAGTGCAGAAACTTTTCTCGAAGAATCGGCAAGCCAAGTCGAAGAGAAAAAAAATAATGAGGAGAATAATGAGTAAGAAAATATCTTTTTTATTGGTTGATGACGAACCGACAGTTGTTTCGACATTAAAGGCACTTATATCGAGATACTATCCCGAGTGTGAGATTTTCGAAGCTTTTGATGGTATTTCTGCTTGGGAAATGATAAAAAAACACCACCCCCGCATTGTAATTTCCGATTTAACTATGCCCGGAATGAACGGCATTGAGCTTTGCCAAAAAATTAGAAATATAGAAGAATTCAAGTTCATATTTTTTATTATTTTAACTGCTGCCACAGAAAAAGAACAACGATTGAAGGCAATCAAATCTGGCGCAGACGACTTCCTCAACAAACCATTTTCTGCCGATGAGTTTCAAGCACGCCTTGGCTCGGGCATAAGAATTGCTAAAATGCAGTTGAAAATGCAAGACGAAAAAGACTTGTTAATCGAGCTTGCTGATGCTTTAGAGCAGGAAGTTCAAGATATGATTAGGCTTGCTGTCAAGTTCCTCCAAGCAAGAATACCTTCTTCGATGGATATGCTTAAGCGAGTTGCTGATGCTTCGGTATGGATTGCCAAACAGCTTGGAAACGAAGATAGAGATTCGATACGCGATATCGAAATAGCCGCCTTTTTGTGCCATGCAGGTAAAATCTTTCTTCCCGACGAACTGCTTACAAAGCCAGTTATGATTGATGGACAACCTTCTGACAAACTGATGCACCAGATTCCTATTTCAGCCAGAGGGATTGTTTCGTCTGTTAGGCGATTTCAAGATGTTGCAAATGTTTTATATAATATCTATGAGAATTTCGATGGCAGCGGTTTCCCGCAAAGAATAAAAACTTGGCAAATACCTCTTGCTTCGCGTATTATAAGAGTAGCACTCGATTTCGAAGAAATGCGACTATTTCAAAAGATTAATGCTATCGATGCGCTAAAAACACTTCAAAATAATGCTAATCGCCTTTATGACCAGAGAGTTACAGTTTTAATGGAGCAATACGTCGCTTCTATTGGCGAAGGAGGCCTCGGGGAGGCTGAAAAGGCAGTTCAGCTTGCCGAGCTGAAATCAGGAATGGTGATTACACGCGATATTGTTACTAATAGTGGACTGAAACTAATGGGTTCTGGTACAGTTCTAAATCCAAAATCAATTGGCTGGATATTATCACACAATACCTCAGATCCAATCCTTGGAAATGTTTTTATCAGAGTCTAGCAGATAATTATTATTATAATGTCGATAAAAATCCCCCATCAACAGGTAAGTTAATACCACTAATAAAACTGGCAAATTCCGAAGCAAGAAAACCAGCAGCATAAGCAATTTCTTCGGGTAACCCAAGACGGCCGACCGGTGTCTTCTCTATTAAAACTTGCTCAGCCTCCTCAAAGCTAATCCCGGCATTTCGAGCATTAATCTCAATTAAATTGTTTAAACGCATTGTTTTAGTATAGCCGGGCAAAATGTTGTTGACAGTTATGCCAGAATCGCCAAGTTCGCGAGCAAGAGTCTTAGCCCAACTTGCCATAGCTCCCCGGATAGTGTTCGAAACTCCAAGCCCTTCGATTGGTTGCTTTGCCCCTACTGAAATTATATTAATAATTCTTCCAAAATGTTTTTCTTTCATCGAAGGAATTATTATTTGCGCGAGCAGTTGACTCATAATGACGTGCATATCAAAAGCCTTTTTCAAGTCATCTATGCTGGCATTTTGTAAATGACCGTGGGCAGGACCGCCTGTATTGTTAATTAAAATGTCGAAATGATGCCCAGCGAATATCTCATTTTCTACTGCGACAATCGCCTCACTTGGCTTAGAAAAATCGCTTACAATATACGTATGATCTTGAGCAGATTCTTTTTGCATATCTGCCAATACGAGTTTTAAATTCTTTTCATCTCTTGCCGTTATGGTTACGCTTGCTCTCATTCTGGCGAACTCAAGGGCAATTGCTTTTCCGATGCCTTGGCTCGCTCCACAAACCAAAGCTTTCTTGCCGTTTAACCGAATATTCATTATGTTTGCTAATTTTATTATATTTTATAAACAACAAAATTGAAAGGTATTTGCCAATAAATTGGCTCACTCCAACCTTTATTCATATCATAATTCTTGTATAGCCAGGTTATTTTCAACTTGCCATTGGCAGAACTAACACGAAAATGGTATGGATTCTTTGACATATTAAGATAATTTATATCAGATGTATTAGGTAGCGACCAACCATCAAAATGATTAGTACTATTAGGTATATTGTCCATTATCAGGTTGGGTTGAACAATAGTAATATAGCTTTCTGTGTTATAGTTTTCACCTTCGAGTGTGATTTCATAAGAGCCTCCGATAAATTTACATTGCACATTGGCAGTTGCAGAAGTCAATGTGCCATCAGAATTGACATTGCCTAGAGCAATGGGGGTAATTGTTGGGCTAATGTTGTTAGTTTTTACTACATTCTTAGCAGAAATGATTATGTTATTATCTTCATTTTTAATGCTAATATTTTCGCCTGCTAGCAGATTTACATTATCTTTCATTGAGTTGATACTCGACACGACCCTGTTGGGTCTAATCGAATCAGTAACAGCTGACGAATAGCTATATGGTGTCGTTGCAAGCTTAACTTTGGGGATAAACTCACCTTTATTGCCAATTTTGATACCAAGCCAATATTGAGTGTCGAAAGGTAATTTCAAGGGGTTGATAACTCCAAGATATACGTTGAAATATCCATTAGTAACGGCTACCTGTTGTGTCTCTTCCCAGATGGCATGATTAGAGTATTCTTCGTTGAAAAGCGAAAAGGTCATCAAGAAAACGCCGTTATATGCCTTGTTTTCCCTGTCTGTTACCAAACCTTGATAATTCATTATTTCTGGTACAGCAGAAAAACTAGTGATAGTACATAGCAGAAAAAAAATTAGCAATAGATTTATGTATCTTTTCATCGAACACCTTGATATTTATTGAAGAAATTTTTTTACTTTTAATTATTTCTAAACGAATTGAAAAAAATAATATTTTCCTGTTAAATTTTGGTTTTCCTTTTTTTGATGTATTTAAAGAAACGATTGCAATATATTTTAAGATTTATTATCTATATATCGCAAATGGAATGATTAATATTAAAACAATATTATGAAAAGAACGCTAATTTTATTCACTTTGTTATTTCTGTTTGTTGTTCAAGGCGTATATAGCCAAACAAACGATACTCTTCAGAAAAGAAATGAGATACAGAAGAATCCCGTTTCCGAACTGAAAGCAGACATCGATGCCTTGCTCGATAATCCAGATTTTTCTAATGCCTGCATTGGTGTCAGCGTGTTTTCGCTCGAAACAGGCGAATATTTTTATAGAAGAAACGACAGAATTAACTTGATTCCTGCCTCAACTCAAAAACTATTAACCACCGCTGCTGCTCTTGAATATCTTGGCGAAGACTTTACATATAGTACTTCTTTATATCTCGATGGGAACGTACAAAGCAATGGTGAATTTATTGGAAATATTATTATTCGAGGCACTGGCGACCCAACACTATGCAAAATTTACTCTATCGATCCTGTCGATTTGCTCCGTCAATGGGCAAAAATAATAGATTCGCTCGGCATAAATTCGATAAAAGGGAACATAATTGGCGACGACCGCTATTTTGACAATGTTGCTTATGGACCTGGATGGTCTTGGGACGATATGAGTTATGCTTTTTCCGCTGAAGTTAGTGCCTTAAACATTTATGCCAATGTTGTAGAAATTATCTTGCGACCTGGAGATGTTGCCGGCGATTTTGCAAAATTCCGACTCTATCCTGAAAACGATTACCTCCGTGTAATTAACAACGTCCGTACCGTGCCTAACAATAAACCCACAGATATTAGAATAAACAAAGAGTTAAATTCTAATTTTGTCGAGATAACCGGGTTTATTTCACTCGATTCCTTGTCTAACGAAGAAGTTCGTATCCCCGTAAGTATTCACAATCCAACAATGTTTTTTCTTTCGCTGTTCCACAAGCAATTGCTCGAAAAGGGTATCCGATGCCGAACTGCCCTTATCGATATCGAAGCTTTAAATGAAAATATAAATTACACCAATCTCGATCCAATAGCTGAAAACACATCAGTTCCTCTATCGGAAATTGTGAAGATTGTGAACAAAAATAGCCATAATCTCTCCGGAGAGGTGCTTTTAAAAACTATTGGAAAGGAACTTACCGGAGAAGGCAGTTACGATGCAAGTTGCTCTTTCATCGAGCAGTTTGCTTCAAAAGCAGGTATTTCGCCCAATAGTTTTGTTTATGTCGATGGCTCGGGTCTTTCCCGTTTCAATCTTATTTCACCTGCCGAACAAACTTCGCTGCTAAATTATGTTTATCGAGCTAAATATAAAGAAACTTTTATAAATTCTCTAGCCAGGCCGGGCGAGGCAGGCACGTTAAAATCAAGAATGACCAAGTCTTTAGCCGAAAAAAATGTTTTTGCTAAAACCGGTTCGATGAATAGTATCTCAACAATTAGTGGTTATGTTAAAACTCGCGACGCAGAAACACTTGCTTTCTCCATAATGATTAACAACTATACTGTTCCACAGAGTTTGGCACATAATCTACAAGATTTAATTTGTATGCGCCTGGCAAGTTTCTCCCGAAAAACAAGAACTCAAGGTAAATAGAGGCAGCTAATAATATTTGTATTATTTTAAAGGACTGAAAGTAGAGGAGCTTATCTTTTTTACTAAAATTTGTATTATTTTCTGATAATTATGAAATGCGCAATTTATCGTTTCTTTTAATAGTAGTTTCAATCTTCATTAATTGTTTATTGCCTGCAAACTCGCAATGTATCCAATATTCATCACGATATACGGGCTATGGTTTAGGCGTTTTGATGGATTTCGAAAAGTTACATCATTTGCGAACCGGCTTAATTTCCAAAGCAAGCACGAGCCAAGACAAAGAAGGCAGGAATTTCGATGGTTGCTGCGGCAATTATCTTTATAAAACAGGAGATGAGTATGTGATAGCAGACCTTGTTGGTCCGGGCGCCGTCCAAAGAATCTGGACAACAAATTACAATGCTGGCGACACAATAAACAGGATACGGATTTATTTCGATGGAGAAAAAACGCCAGGAATAGACGAAAATATATCCGTTTTTTTTGGAGGAAAGCTCGATTATTTACCTTATCCACTTGTCGCTTATCCCGAAAAAACCAGCGGAGGATTCTATTGCTATGTATCGTTACCTTTTGAAAAATCACTTAAAATCGCAATGACAACCGATGACTACTATCAAGTGGATTATTTAAAGATAAACCCTTGGATACCATTAAAGAGCTGGAAGAAAAAGACTGATTTTACCGATGAGATTGCTTTATGGAAAAGTTCTGGTCAAGATCCTAAAAAAATCGATTATGAATACCTTGAGTTCTCTAAGGATTTGCCTGCGAATTCTGAAACAGAAATGGCTTTTATTGATAATGGAAGGCAGACCATCGGACAGTTTTTCTTAAAAATTCCCGAAATAGTCTTTCAGACACGTATCAGTGATGACGGCAGATCTTTTGGTAATCGAAGTGATTTTAATGTGAAGATCAATCCGGAGAGTAGAAACATCAAGCTTGTTCGCAGACTGGATTACGGTATAGCCAACCAGAAAGCGAATGTATATGTTGATGGTAAATTGGCTGGAGAATGGTTCGTTCCTGATTCAAATATGCAAGATCGTTGGCTCGATTCAGAATTCCCCCTTCCATCAAATCTTACTAAATCAAAAGAAGAAATTAATATTTCAATACGATTTAAAAGTAGTTCCCATGATTGGAACGAGTTCAGATACTGGGTTTATTCTGACAGCACAATAAGTGATTCTATCGATGTGGGAAATTTAGCTAGCGAAAAAGCTCATAATTATACTTGCGATTTTCTCATTTGGGAAGGCACTCGCGATTATCAATATCCTTCTGCTGATTCGGCAAGCATCGATATAATTGATTCAGTTTTTATCAAAATCTTTTGGGATGGCAAAAAAGAACCATCAATCAATGCACCCATTGCAATGGCTTTTGGAGGAGGCATGGCTAATCCTGTTAAATTCCAGTCCTTGCCTGCCGGCGTCAGTGATTCCAACGAGTTTTACTGGTATTTTCCGATGCCTTTTCAGAAAAGTGCAAGAATAGTAATTGAAAACAAGTCCTCATATAATCTCAAAAATTCAAGTTTAAGAGTGGGATTATACAAAGACACCGTGCCGATGAAAAATGTGGGGTATTTTAATGTAAAATATAATTGCAGCAATCCAACAGAACCTTTGCTAGATCATCCTTTGTTCACAGTACGGGGAACAGGGCATTACGTTGGAGTATCGCTCGAAGGGCGAGATAGTTGGGGCGGTTATCTCGAAGGCGACAACAGATTTTACACAGAAAATGCAAGGACCCCGTTTTCCCATGGCACCGGCACTGAAGACTATTTTAATTGTGGATTTCACTATAAATATGGTAATTTTATTGCTCCTCTCCAGGGCTATACAATCGAAATAGGAGATATTCGAGCCCAATATCGCTGGCATCTGTCGGATCCGATACCCTTTTATTCTTATGCAGATTTTGGCTTCGAGCATGGAATGGAGAATTTCCAAACCCCTGTTTATTATTCCACCGCTTTTTATTATTTGAACGACGAATCAACTTTATTGCAAACTGATGAGTTATATCCTGCTGTCGAAAGCTCGGCAAAAAAACATAATTACAAATGCTCAGGCGAATGGGTAAAAAGCACTCTTTCATCTAATTACGGATTTAAGTATATCAACGAGCCAGTTGCTTATACAGGAATTTATCACAAATCAGAAAGTGAATTTAAGATTGATATTCTAGCAGAAAACAGCGGTGTGCTTCTGATGCGAACACTTGATTATGGCTTACTCAATCAAGAGGCTGACGTTTATGTCGATGGTATTTTTGCCGGGAAATGGCTTAATGCTGGCTCGAATACTTTCAGCCGTTGGCTCGACGATGTTTTCATTATTTCGCCGGAATTCTCTTATGGGAAAAAATCTCTTAATATAAAAATTGACGCAAAAAAGATCCCTGTGGATTGGTCGGAATTTTATTATAAAGTAATGGTATTTACTGATTCAGACACTACGACGGTTGACACATCAGGGACATCATTTGTTTTGAACAAAAATAATGGACTCAATTCGAAACTAATTTCAAAAGTTTACCCAAATCCTTGCA
>CAYVTD010000043.1:0-25197 GCA_964454445.1 uncultured Hyphomicrobiales bacterium | reverse complement strand
CTTCGAATGGTGGTTGAGCAACGAGCTTGCCTCCAAACTGGCAAGCAAATAGAGTATCGCCAATAATAATTTTTTCATAGAAACTCCAAAAAAATAAAAAAAACAAACTATTTTTTCGGAATGATTGATGGTTGGTGGGGATAAATTTCTGATGCAATTCCACAAAATATAAATCACCGCAAACCTCATATCATCCGTTGACGCGGATGTATGGGGAAGTATTAAAAGTAGTATTTCTACAAACAGACAAGGGTGTCTGTTCTACCAAACCCGAATATTTCAAGTAGATTAGGCATCCTTACCTGAAATAATAACTTGAAATAAATACCTTATGAAACCGCCCCATGCAATGAGTTTTTCAGGCAGGTCTTCTGACTCCGGGGTCATCCTTGTTTTTTGCCTTCCCAAAGAAATAATTTCTTCAGTGGCTGCTTTTTATCACAAAAAAAACTCGTAACCCGTTACAGCGGCGTAACCGTACAGGCATCTCACCTGTTTCCCTATTATTCCCGTTGTGTGCGTCACTTAAAACGGAACACCTGAAAAAGTATAATTCAAAAATAAGAAATTAGTTTTATAATACAAAATCGTCAACGATTAATAATTAATCTTTTCAGCCAAATTGCCTCCATTTTATTAATTAAAAATAAAGAGTATTTGCTTCCGGCTTTTTTAGCCAGTTTTCGAGTGTTTGTGCTGTTTTATCTTTATCCGAAATAATTGGATTTTCAAGAGGCCATGCGATAGCGAGAGCGGGATCATTCCATTTGATAGCCGATTCGCCTGTACTGTTCCACTCGGCGGTGCATTTGTATTGCATTTCTACCCATTCGCTTATGGCTGCAAAGCCATTTGCAAAGCCTGGTGGCACCCAAAGGATAGTCTTATTGCTTTCGCTTAGCTCGATTGCAAACCATTGCCCAAGTGTAGGCGAGCCGGGCCGAATGTCCACTTCAACTACATAAGCTGTGCCGCAGGTTACACGTATCAACTTACCTTGCGGTTTATCCCATTGAAAATGAAGTCCGCGAAGAACGCCACGTTGCGAGCGAGAGTGGTTGTCTTGTAAAAATTCGACTGTCAGTCCGAGCTTGCTAAATTCGCTCGCTTTATATGATTCCATAAAGAAGCCGCGTTCGTCCTCGAAAACGTTCGGCTGGAAAACTTTTAAACCATTTAGGTGTTCAGATTTTAATACGAGTCCCATTTACTTTTTTCCTGATTTCAAAAATACCCGTAACATCCTTTCAACTTCTTTTGTCGAGCCGAAGTTAGTGCTTGATAGCGATGGCTCAATTTTGCTAGACTGTTGCTGGCTGTCTTCTTCGATTTCTTCTTTTGAATAAATGACTGTAATTGCGTAAATAATAAGGAAACAAAATTCCAGGCTAAGGGCAAACAGGATTATTGATGGTTGGGTGGAAGGCACAAGTTTCAATCCTCTTAGCCCAATAATGACTATTAGCACAGCAGCACCAATATATACCATACCTAGAACAGTATTGCTATGTTTAATTGTAAAATACATTCGCATATACATTCGTATTGCATCTTTGATTTTCATAAATCTTACAAAAGAATTCGAATTTTGCCAAACAAGTGCCTTTTTTAAAATTTTAAGATCTTCAATTGGTATCTTTAGTTCATCAGCCATTTCGTTGAGATCGCGGATGGAGGCGGCCATTATATCGGTAGCAAAAAACTCTTCTTCTTTTCGACTATAGTATCCATTTTTAAAAAAAGAAAACCTATGGATAACATTATTAATCTCTCTTTCAATCTTTTTACTCATAAAACCTATTTTCGACGGGAACAGCATTGTAGTTGTGATAGCGAATATAATGCCTACCAAAGCAGATGGAAGAAACAAAGCAAGCAAAGGATTAAACCAGTAACGGGCTTCGTCTGGAGTTTTCACATAAAGATCGACAGCCCATTGTGAATAATAGGAAGTTTTTTCAACTGGCAACTGTTGCTGGAGTGAATATGCCACCGATTCTCCGGAATTTCTTACTACTCCACTTAAGAAATTTTGTATTAACATTTCTGTAATAGGCAATATGGCAAGATAGAAAGCCACACCGGACAACAGTAATATCAAAAAGAATATAATACTCTGCAAGAAATCGTGCTCGTTGTGCTCGATAGCAAATTGATCTCCGTTTGAAGCGAATACCATTAATTCTTATGATTTATTAAACAATATTCAATCTTCAAAAATAAGCTATTCAAACGAGAAATACAAGCAAGGATTTTGGATTATGAATAAATTAGAGAAAAACACTTGAAACGGATTCTTATCTTTGGCTTAAGATACGAATGTCTCTTGGTTTTTCGTTTATATTCTGGAGGTCGCCAATATACACACGTCTTGCTCCAATAAATGCCTGATCATAATAGTTACCGTCTTTGATGAACGAAAAAGTAACACCATAGCGAGAACTGGAGTGTGCAAAGATATTATCACCGAGATAAATACCAACATGCGAGACGTATACACGTCTTCTTGTGTTGAAGAACACTAGATCGCCAAATTGTAAGTCGTTACGATTAACTTTATGCCCGATGCCATATTGATAATTGGCTGTCCTTGGTATTATACCGTCGCCAACTTGAGCAAAAATTGTTCGAGTAAAACCGGAGCAATCGATCCCACGATCACCGTTGCCTCCAAACCGGTATGGAGTGCCAAGCCATTCTAAAATAGCTTGCATTATTTCTTTCTTGCTAAAGCCGCCGTCGGTATATTCCGGATCATCGTCGTTTACATAGTCGAGCCAAAGCGTTTTAAAACCATCGAGGTCGATTGAATCATCTTTGTTAAAAATTTCTGCATCGAGCGCCAAGTCTTCGTCTAAAAAAATATCTGAATCATCTTCAGAAGAGTTGGTTTCGCAGAGGGCTACCTCGTTTTCGTTAAGTTCGCCCGCATTGAAATCTATTTCTAAAGAGTCGGCTTCGTTGTAAGAATCTGTAATTGTTATTGGGTCAAGACCGGCAAGTCGAGATAGCTCTTGAGAGCTTTTTTGAAGCATCTCGAGTGCTTTTAATTTAGTTAGGCTGGGGTTGTAATTATAACGTTTGCGTGCAAAGCCTTCATTCGTGGCTGTTAGTATTATTATAGCTGAAAATATAATAAAAAGTATTGATTTCGATTTGATTATTGATTCCATTGTATCCCATTTTTTTTGTAAATAATTTTCTTTGTAAACTCCCTATTAATCCTCTCTTGTTTGTTAAAAAAACGTAAAAAAAAAAGTGTGTAACGTATTACACACATTTCCAAATGCAATTAACATAATTAATTTCTTTTTACAAAATTTTTTACAAAAAAAAATCCTTCAATGAACAAATTTTAATCTTAGATTAATTTTTAAAATCTTACTAATAACAACATATAACAATACTTGTAATAGTTTTTTAAACCAAGTTGTCAGGACAAAAGTTCTTTGTTTTATAGTCAGTTAAAGACTTAATAGTTAAATACTGAAAGAACGAAATGAAAAAATTCAGCTAAATATTCATCTTTTTATCTGATTTAAATAATGAACTATTGCTTTTCATGGCCTCCAAAATAAATTCCAAGAGTCAAGGTGGCATAAGTCTTCGTCTTCTCAGCATCGACTTTACCAATTAAATTGGTAAAGTTGTATCTGCCTTCTAAATTGATTGTGAATAAAGAGGGCAGGTTAAGATCGAATCCAGCTCCGATACCAAAACCCATACGACTGTCAGTGCTGCTATTAGCAATAGGTATATTAATATCGCCTTTCTTGTAATCGACAGAATTTGAAATTAAGTTGTAGGTCAATTCGCCTGTTCCATACAAGCCGATGGTCGAATTGAACAAGTAATAGTTGACTCCGGCGGAAATGGGGATTACATTCTGATTAGTGCCAAGTGTAAGCACTACTTTATTCTCATCATCAGGGTCACGAACATCTATGTCAGTTTCCGGAAAACGGGCCCAAGCGATACCGCCAATAAATGTTGCATTTTCAGACATTGGTAAGCGTAGCTTTACGCCAAGCTGGTAGCCTAATTTGCTTGCATCATAAAAATGTTTCAAAGGGTTGCCTCCTTTGGAAAAAACCTTGTCTTTGTTATAAATATCATTAATATATTCATTTGGTGTTGCGATACCGAGATTAAATCCAAAGCCCAAGTCGGCACGTGCAGTGGTCGAAGCAAGTAAAGTTGCTACCGCTATTACCAAGTAAAAAAAGCTCCTTTTCATCGTTGGCTTCCCTTATTAGTAGAAAAAATTATTAGACAAAAATAGACTACTTAGTGAAAATTTTGACGAAAAAAATTGTTTAATGTTTCATTTTTGTTTTCTCTTAAGAAAAAAACACTCTAATAGCTTTTATATTGCAATACTCTATTATTATATTTGTCATAATATAATGTTTTAATTTTAATAAACTGGTGAAAATGCTAAAAATATCCTTGCTTACAATTGGCGACGAAATTTTAATAGGACAGATAATAAACAGCAATGCCTCTTGGATTGCCGAACAATGCACAAGATTAGGAGCAAAGATCATTCTCCATTCTGTTGTAGGTGATGAAAGAGAAGCAATGCTTTCCGAGCTTGACAGGTTATTGTTTGTTTCGGATGTGGTTTTGTTGACTGGCGGCTTGGGACCTACTCACGACGACATAACAAAATCTGTCTTGTGCGAGTATTTTAATGATGAACTAATTAGAAACGAGCAAGTATTAAAGCTTGTCGAAGATTTTCTTCAGAAAAGGAATATCCCAGTAACCGAACGCAACCAGAAGCAAGCAGATGTACCAAAGAAAGCAAAGATTTTACATAATACCAACGGCACCGCCCCTGGCCTTTTGTTTGATATGACAGGAAACGTTATAGTAGCTATGCCGGGCGTACCAAGCGAAATGAAATCGATTATGAGAACTTGGGTGCTGCCTTATCTCGAATCTATGATGACAGAAAACAAGGAAGAGGTAGTTTTATATAAAGTATTGCAAACTGCCGGTATAGCCGAATCGAAACTTGCAGATTTGCTTGGCAATGTTGATGACTTTCTCGGAGGAGGTTCGCTGGCGTTTCTGCCTTCCTACAAAGGTGTAAGGCTACGAATTGGCGTTACTGGCAATACATCAGACTTGGCAAGGGAAAAGCTTAATCAGATTGAAAAGCATATCTATTCCAAAGCCGGAAAGTTTATTTTTGGTGAAAACGACGACAGCTTGGCATCAGTAGTCGGTAAATTGTTAAAAGAAAAAGGCAAGACTTGTTCAGTAGCAGAATCTTGCACAGGTGGCTTGCTTGGCGCTGAATTTACATCTGTGCCGGGAAGCTCTGATTATTTCGTTGGAGCTGCTATTGTTTATAGTAACGAAGCCAAAACAAAGATTCTGGATGTCAGCAAAGGTATCATCGATGCTTTTGGCGCCGTCAGTGAAGAAACCGCCAAAGAGCTTGCCTCAAATGTAAGAAAGGTTTTCAAAACTGATTTTGGTATTTCAATTACAGGCATAGCCGGACCTAGCGGTGGAACTATTGAAAAACCTGTTGGAACTGTTTGGATTGGATTAGCCAGCGAAAATGATGTCTTAACAAAAAAGTTCGTTTTCTCGAACGATCGCGAAATCAACAGGGAACGTTCCGTTGCAAAAGCACTTGAAATGCTTTTAAATACTCTTAAATATCCGATTTAGCTCTCATTTTATTGTTGATGAATGAAGAAAACACAAATTCTAAGAATTTATTTATGATAATAGAAAATATTAAAATTAAGAATTTCAAAGCATTTAAACATATAGAAATGAGTCATATACCAAGATTCTGTGTTATCGTAGGAGTCAATGGTTCAGGTAAATCCACATTATTCGATATCTTTGGTTTTTTAAAAGACGCAATGACTGATAATGTTACTGTTGCATTAAATAAAAGAGGCGGATACAAAGAAATTGTTAACAGGAATTGCAGTAAACCGATAGAAATTGATATTAAATTCAGGGAAAAAACTAATACTCCTTTAATTACATATCACTTAGAAATCGCCTTTGAAAGCGGGCAATCTATTATCAATAGAAAGATTCTAAAATATCGAAGAGGAAGCAAGGGATTGCCATACCACTTTCTCGATTTTTCTAACGGAAAAGGTACGGCTGTTACTAATGAATTATATTATAAAGGTGAATCAAAAGATCTACAAAGAGAAGAACAAACACTTTCGAGAAATGACATTCTTGCAATAAAAGGGCTAGCACAATTTAAGAAGTTTCCTGCTGCTATCTTTGGAGATTTGATTGAAAGATGGTATGTTTCTGATTTTCATATAAACCAAGCGAGAAACATCCATGATGCTGGATATGCTGAACATCTTTCGAAGGAAGGTGATAATCTTTCTTTGGTTACTCAATTTATGTATGAGCAGCATCCTGATATTTTCAAATCAATTTTAAAGAAAATGAAAGATAGAGTCCCTGGTATTTCATCTGTCGAAGCAAAATTGACTGATGAAGGAAGGGCGTTGCTTAAGTTTCAAGATGGCAGTTTCAAAGACCCTTTTCTCGCTCGTTATGTTTCAGGTGGTACAATAAAAATGTTTGCTTATTTTATCTTGTTAAATGACCCCAAGCCACACCCATTATTATGTATAGAAGAACCGGAGAATCAATTATATCCGAAACTGCTAACAGAATTAGTGGAAGAACTCAGAGATTATTCCAATAGAGGAGGACAAGTTTTTGTATCAACTCATTCACCGGAGTTTCTTAATGCTGTTGAAATTGAAGAAGTTTTCTGGCTTGTTAAAAAAGATGGTTATTCAACCATAAAACGAGCAAAAGATGATGAAACTATTTCAAATCTGATGGCTGAAGGAGATAAAATAGGTTACCTCTGGGAACAAGGCTTCTTTGAGGGGGCAACCATCAAAAATGGAATCAAAAAACTTTTAGCTAATTAGCAATTATTATCAATAAATTATCTCTATAAGTTTTATTAATTAAACTTTATAAAAAATATGAGCATTGAATTTATTAAACATAGTGCAATTGTATGTTTTTTGTTTGTCATAGCAAGCATTTACTCTTTTGCACAGCCGGGAGCAACAAAAGACAAGTCACTTTATTATGATTATGGACAAGGGTTTTTCATCGAGACACATTTCTTTCCTGGCGAAAGTCCCGACTCTATACAAGTTTATGTCTTCTATCGGATAAGCAATAATCATCTTATCTTCGCCAAGAATCCTGATGTTTTCGACATTAAAAAGCAGTTTATCTCTGCTTATAGAATAAATGTCGAATTTAAAGACTCAGATGGTATTATTCAAGGACGACTTTCGAAAACTGACACTCTCAACGCTGCAAATTATGAGGATTCCCGCTCTAAATTAATATTTAAATATGGGTCGTTTTCGACGGGATTAAAAAGTGGCTCTTATACCTTATATGTCGATCTCTATGATGCAAATAATAAAAGAATTGCTGATATTAAGCCTTTAGTAACTCCAAAATATGATTTCTATAATAAAGAGATGGTTTCACAACCTCTTTTCGTGGCGAAAGAGCCAGGCAATGACGAAAAATACATTCCTTTCTATCTCGATGGCAATATCTCTTTTAAAACTGAAAATGCTTTTGCTCTCCTGCCTGTTACTTTTATTGAAGGAAAAAGCCAGTTCAGCTATGAGATTATCTATCAAAAAGTTGACAAAGATAACCGACCTTGGGGCAAATTTCAAAAGAAAACAGGAACAGTATCTCCTTTGACAGGCAAAACTTTAACTTCGCAAAACTTTTCGCTCAATAATCCTGCCGAACTTGTTTTCACTAACGAAACGCTGAATAATAATGGAAGGCAAGCAGGTTTTCTCATTATCGATATGGAAGCAAATAATTTAATACCTGGGAAATATGTCTTAAAGATTATTAATCGAAGTTCAGGCGATTCATCAACATTTGACTTCCAAGTGATTTGGGAAAACATGCCTTTATCTTTGTATAATCCGGAATATGCTCTTAGCATTATGTATTATATACTTACAGACGATGAATACGACAAGTTAAACAAGGGAAATTTATCGGAAATGTTTATTAATATATTAAATTATTGGCAGAAACGCGACCCGACTCCATTTACGACATATAACGAAGAAATGAACGAGTATTTCACACGTGTCGATTATGCCTTTATAAATTTTCAAACAGCTACTTCGACTGATGGTGCAAAAACTGAAATGGGAAAAATTTATATTTTGCATGGAAAACCATCAAACACTGATCGCACTCTCACCGAAGGAAAAGCAACTGAAATATGGACTTACAACAATTTAAAAAAGCAGTTTGTTTTTGTAACGCAATCGTCGGGCGAGTTTAAGCTAACAGAAATCAGAGATTTAGCAGATTAAACGGAGTAGCTTATTATGCTTTTTATTAATGATTCTTTATATCCTCAAGAAACGCCATATTTTTATTTAAATGCTCTAACATCACCAGAGCCATTAGTTCGCACTGACACGTTGCTTGGGCTGCCTTTATAATGCACATCGCCCGAGCCATCTATGTTTACATTAAGACTTTCGGATACATTAATCTGCACATCGCCTGAACCAGATATGTTGACATCAGAACTTTTGCTTACAAAATCATAAGAATAAATGTCGCCTGAACCGGCAATTTTAAATTTACTCTGGTTAGCTTTGCCTTGCAATCGCAAGTCGCCTGAACCATTTAAAATGGCACTAAAAAAGTCGAGATCCAAACCTTTTAGTTTTATGTCGCCCGATCCTTCTATTCTAATCCTCAAAGCTTTACCCTTTATTGGTGTCTGTCCAATGATGTCACCAGAGCCGGATATTCCCAATTTAGCTATATTTCTTGCAGTAACATAAACTTTCATTACGTTGGTACACACATTTCGCGATGTGCTGATAAACACAATTCCGTCATTCTTTTTTATTTTCATCGAAGGCATTATATTGTCGTCGGTCTCAACCTTTATAATGTCTTCGTTGCCTTGAGACAGATAAACAATACCATTGCCTTCGAAAACAATAGCATCAAAATTAGTTATATCGAATGTTTTCTCGATTATTCTGCCTGATCCTCTTTCACAACTATAAAGAGCAACAATAGGTACGAACGCTAATATAATAATTATGGCTATTAGCCCTGTAAATCTTGCGTCTATTTTCATTTTGTCCTCCATATCTTGACTTATTCCTGTCTAAAAGCGAGCTTTTTAACTCTTTCGTAATAGGAATTTTTTCCTATTCCAAGCTCTGCTTAAATAAAATTACGCAAATACCGTGCTAATGTTTCAGAAAATAATGTGCTTGCTGATTTAATTAAAAATAACGAAGAAATATCAGAAGAAAACAGAATAATTACTTGAAATCAATAATAATTTTATGCTTCAAACTGTTTTTGGATTTCTCTTGAGATGACGATACATTGCACTTCAGAAGTCCCTTCATAGATCTCGGTAACTTTGGCATCTCGCATCATTCTTTCAACATGATATTCTCGAACATAACCATAGCCGCCATGTATTTGCACAGCTTCGCGGGTTACTTCATTGGCAACACTAGTAGCGAATAGCTTTGCTTGCGAGGAGGATTTGATATAATTGATTTTATTATCTTTCATCCAGGCGGCTTGGTGGACGAGCAATCTAGCCGCATCGATTTTTGTGCTCATCCAGGCAAGCTTTTGTTGAATCATCTGATGTTGGGAAAGGAACTTGCCAAATGCCTTGCGTTCGTTAGAATATTTAGCGGCCAAATCGTAAGCTCCAGTGGCTATGCCAACAGCTTGAGCAGCAATTCCGATTCTGCCACCGTTGAGGGCATTCATTGCTATTTTGAACCCATCTCCTCTCTGTCCAATTATGTTTTCTTCGGGAAGAGTAACATTTGTAAGAGACAAGGAGCAAGTATCGCTGCTGCGCATTCCCATTTTATCCTCTTTTGGCAATAGTTCAAATCCAGGAGTACCTGCCTCAACGATAAAACAACCAATACCTTTGTGCTCAAGTTCGCGGTTGGTTTGAGCAAAAACCAAATAAACACCCGCATTGTGTCCACTCGATATCCAATTTTTCATCCCATTGATCACCCATTTGCCATTTATCACCTGAGCAGTTGTGTTTTGCCTTGTTGCATCAGATCCAGCTTCGGGTTCGCTGAGACAAAAGGCACTAATCATTTTTCCTTCGGCAAGTGGTCTTAAATATTTTTCTTTTTGCTGATCTGTACCATATTTTTCCAAAATCCAATTGTTTAAGGAGTTTTGGACTGACAAAACTATACCTAAGCTGGCATCGATTTTGCAAATTTCTTCAATGGCAATGGCATAACTAACAGCATCTAAGCCGCTGCCTCCCCACTCGGGACTTGTCATAATACCCAAGAAGCCGAGCTCACCAAGTTTCTCAATGATTTCACGAGGATAAATAGCATTCTTATCTCTTTCGATGACTGAGGGCAAAATTTCTTCTCTGGCAAATTTTCTAGCAGTATCGCGGATTTGCTCTTGGATTTCGGAATATTCCAAAGAAAACATAGCTGTATTCTCACTTTATTTATAAACTAAATATTGTTTTTATTTTTTTAATTATTATTCAATAAAAAATGGGTATTTTTGTTTACTTTATAAATTATTAATATTTGTTAAAATAACAATTTAGGAAAAAATTTTTTCACAAACAAAACAAGTTATAAAATGATAAGCAAATTTATAAAAAAAATAATCTTTTGTATTCTATTGTTTGCAATGCAGTTATCTGCTACTTCGCTATTTTCGCAAGCAAAAATTGAGATAGAGGGCGGGACTCAATTCGATTTGGGTGTTATTACCAAATCTTATGATTTGGTAGCCTTACCTGTTTATATAAAAAATATTGGCACAGATACTTTGAAAATCTTTGATGCCGAGCCAAGTTGTAATTGTATGAAAGCCCCATTAGAAAAAAACTTTGCCTTGCCGGGTGAATGTGTTAAAATGAATGTCTTGCTTAGAACTGACATCAATCTCGGAGAAAACAATCATATTATTAATGTTTATAGCAACGACAGTTTGCAGCCAATTACCGGGATTGTTATAAAGTCTTTTTTGACTGATGTCATCAAATTATCAGAAAACTATTTATTTTTTGACAATCTTCAAGCAGGGCAAAAATCGACAGCTGAAATCTCTATTGAAAACAACACACTTTTTAATATTCAACTCTTTAATTTTAAGACAGAGCCTGCTGAACTTAAGATAAATCTACAAGGGAGAACTGTAATAAAGCCCGAATCAAGCATAAAACTAATTGCAGAATACACCCCGGCAATGGACGGATTTTTCCAGGGGTATATACATTTTAAAACTGATCAATGGAACGCTGAGAATCTAAAAATTTGTGTTATTGGAAGAAGTAAACATTAAAATATCTGTTTTAAAACATTACTCATAAACTTTAAGGAAATAGCAATGAATTCTTTGATGAACTACAATCGTTTGCTCGTGTTCCAACATAAGGCATGGGCGGAGGCATTCACAGGCATCGAGGTAAAAAACAGCTATACAGTAGCTAACGAGCAAGGCGACCCGATTTACAAAGCGCTCGAAGAAGGCGGTTCGTTTTTTACAAGAATGTTCTTGCGATCGACCCGACCATTTACAATCAATATTTATGATATGCAGGACAAGCTTGTTTTGAAATTGAAGCGCACATTTAAATGGATTTTTCATCATCTCGATGTTCTAACTCCTGAGGGAGCGTTGATTGGCTCGGTCGATTGGCGGTTTAAATTTGTTGTGAAAAGATATACTGTTAGCGATGCATCAGGAAATGAGTTGTTCGAATTAAAATCACCACTTACAAAACCATGGACATTAATGATTATAAGCCCAAATTATGGCGAGCAAGGCATGATCCAGAAAAAATGGTCTGGGCTAGGAAAAGAGCTTTTTACAAAAGCCGACAATTTTATGCTCGAATTGCCAGCCAATTGGGAAAAAGAAAAAAGGGCTTTGCTGCTCGGAGCTGTTTTTCTTATTGATTTTGTCCATTTTGAAAAGAAAAATTAGTGTAGATTAACAAAATTTTTATGCGACATTTTCGTTTATTATAACGTTTCTTGTATGTTTATTACTTTTGTTATTTTTATAAAAAAGGAGAAAGAAATGTTTACTAAAAAAATGGAAGAAGCAATCAATCAGCAAATAGTACGTGAAATGTATTCCTCTAATCTTTATCTTGCAATGGCGAGTTATTTTCATTCGCATAATTTAAATGGTTTTGCAAATTGGATGCGTGTACAAGCACAAGAAGAAACAATGCACGCAACGAAATTTTTCGACTATATCATAAGCCGCAGCGGCAAAGCAAAAATAGGCAAAATCGAAGGAACACCTTGCGAGTGGGAATCACCTTTGAAGGCATTTGAAGACGCTTTTGAACATGAAAAGTTTATCACTCAATCTATCAACGATCTTGCAGATGTCGCTTTGGAAGAAAAAGACCACGCCACAATGAATATGTTGAATTGGTTCATCGACGAGCAAGTGGAAGAAGAAGCAAATACAAGCGAAATAGTTGATAGGCTGAAGCTGATTGCTGATTCGAAAAGCGGGCTGTTTATGATGGATAATGAATTGAAAACAAGGCAACTCTCGCCAGCAACTGTTTAAGAACCTCGCTTAGAACACTCTTTTAAGATGGAGACAGTCTAAAAAAATCGCTTTTAATTAAGTTCATCAGTTTTCTCACTATTGTTAGTGTCTTTTTTAATACTAAGAAGAATGAGGCTGACTAAAAAAGGATTATTATTTATAAAATTTGTCAGGCAAAGATGCCTAACCCATAGAAACAATTAGATTTGGTAGCATAAACATCCTTGTTTGTTTTTTTAGTTTGGACTAATGCTTCTTTTAAGACAGCCTCATCTTGAATAAATCTTGCTGAATTTCTTTGTGTTCGATTTTAAAAATTTATTTGGTCAGTTTCTTATTCCAAATTATGACCTTGTCTATCATTGCTGTTGCAAAAGACTATTGTTCTCTGCTACTTGTTCATAATTTTTGTCAATTGGTAAATTTGGCTGTGATGCAGCTTGTTTTGCTAGCTCGTCGCAGCGTTCGTTTCCTGGATTATCTGCATGACCCTTTACCCAAACGAATTTGACATCGTGTATTTTTAATAATTCTAATAACTCCTGCCATAAATCTGGATTAAGAACAGGTCCTTGTTTTCGTATCCAGTTTTTTTTCTGCCAACTATCGATCCAGTGCAAATTAACTGCATCGACCAAATATTTAGAATCGCTGTAAAGTGTTACATTACAAGGCATTTTCAAGGCTTTTAATGCCTCGATGGCGGCAGTTAATTCCATCCTGTTATTTGTCGTGAGACGAAAGCCACCAGAAAGCTCTTTGCGATAATTACCATAACTAAGCACTGCTCCCCAACCGCCCGGTCCTGGATTGCCCAAACATCCGCCATCAGTAAAAATTATTATCTCTTTTTTAGGGATTTCCATTTTCTCCATGTAACTTTTTTATCGTAAATTTGTTATATTGTCTAAATCAATTTATAGATATTCTGGAAAAGAAACAAGTGATTTTTAGAATTGCTACTTAAACGCAATCTAGGAACAAGGGATCAAATTATGAAACAACTAATTATTTTTTTAAGTATATCCATAATCTTGACAGCCTGCGAACAAGGCACGAAACCAGTTCAAGAAGTAGAAGATGATTATTTGCCTTTGGAGATTGGCAATTATTGGATATATAAAACTTATGAGATTGATCCTAATAGCATACTTGTGCCAAATACGACTAATATAGACTCTGTTGTAATCGAGGAAAAATATGAATTAAAATCATTGATGGCTTACAAGGCAATCGTTTATCGCCAGAAAGCTCCGATAGATACATTAATCTTCGGTAAGTGGAAGAAAGAAATCCATCAGCTTTTTTATGATAAAAATGCTGATATCCCATTTATGCAAAACACTTGGTTTCGCATCGCCGACTTGGAACAGGCTAATTGGCATATATACAATACAATTCGCGTAAACATCGACTTCGATTTTTTTGGCGACAGTATAAAAGTCGATGCAGACTACACATTCAATGGTGAGTATATTGGCAAAGAAACGCTGCCAATCGGCACTAATGATGTGTTATGTTCGAAATATACTGTAAAACCAGACAGGCGATATAGGTTTAAATATATATTTAACGAATCGAGCCCACCGGATATAAGCACAATAACAGTTACGTGCAAGCAATTTATTCATCGCTGGTTTTCCAAGCAAATTGGGATAATACGCTACCAGCAAGACCCATACTCTTATGTTTATGCAGCGAAGCCTGTTGTGCCGTCGTTTCCCGGAAGGACAGAATCTAGGAATGGATACGTGATGGAATTAATGAAATTTGGACTAAAGCAATAATGTCATAATAAATTTTAATTTTTTTTATTAAATAATTAAAAATTTTTTGTAACTTATCGTTATTAGTTTTGTCATTAAAGAATTGAATTGTTACAGTTGTTTTTTTCTGTTTAGTTATTATCAGGAGAAGTTTTATGAAAAAAATTCTTACAATAATTTCCATAGCATTTTTGTTTACTGCTATGGCGACTCTTCCGTCTAATGCTGCTAACAAAACAGTGCTATCCGAAGAGGTTACAAATGCGAGTTGCGGTCCTTGCGCACAGTTAAATCCGCAATATGTCGATTTCCTGTTGCAAAACCTTAATAAAGTAGTCCCAGTGCATTACCACGGTTGGTGGCCCGGCTCAGACGACCCGATGTTCAACGCCAACACGACAATGAACCAACAGAGGATAATTTACTTGTTCCCAACAACAAGTTTAACTGCACCATGTGTCTTTGTTGACGGTGCAATAAAAAACAATGACATAAACCTTATTAAAGGGGCAATTTCAAGCCAATCAGCCAAGACAAGCCCTATTACAGTTACTGTGAACATGACAAACAACGGCTACGATTACAATGCCGAAGTATCTGTTCAGTCAACATCAGCCATCCAAAACAAGAAACTCCACGTTGCTGTTGTCGAGGCATATCATTATTATGAAGCTGCAGGCAACAATGGCGAAAAAGATTTCTTTTTCATCGCTAGAGCTATGCTACCCGACCATAATGGAGTTGATTTAAATGCAAACACGGGCGAAACAAAAAAATTCAATTACACCTTTACTGCTTCGAAGTCCTGGTATCCGAGTATGATTTACGTTGCCGCCTGGGTACAGGATTATGAAACAAAAGAAGTTCTCCAGGCTGGTTCATCGCCAATTCCTCAAAATCTTGCCTCTGCCCCTTCGACACCTCGCTTTGGCGTAGATATTGAAATTGCTAAACGCCATGGGAAAATAGCCAATGGCAGCTCTGAGACCAGAGATGTCGTAATTAGAAACAAAAACAACAAAGAGGTAACCGTTGCTCTAAGTACCGATGCAAGCTCGCTGCCTCAGGGCTGGTCTGTTGATCTCGACAAAGATGAAGTAACTGTTCCAGCTAATGGGACTGCAACTGTCCAAGCAACTCTTACTTCTAATGCAAATAATGGCTTGGCTCTCGTTTTCATAAGTGCCGTTCCAATTAAGCTAACAAATGCCTTCCCGTTGGAGACATCTAACTTTTTCTCGGCGCTATCAGAAAATACGAAATATCTGTTCTATTCTAATTCGCACAATAATCCGGCATTTATGTATAATTCATTTGTTTCTCAAGTGAAAAATCCAGCTAACACAGCAATAATTCCTTATTTTGGCGAATTTTTCACGGCATATCCCCCAAAAGATTATGATATATCCCTTTTCTGCTTCGATCAGCCTCATTTAGGATATTTATCAGTTTATACTGATGTTTCTCCACCAGCCATAAACGCAATAAAAGATTTGCTTACTGCTGGCAAAAAAGTGATAATTACTGCCGAGCTTGAGCTTTATAATACTAATACTAGTAATGGCACTGGCGATGCTAAAGATTTCTTTGGCAATGTTTTAGGTATTGGCAATAATGGCGATCCAAAGGCAAGGGTTACTATAACCAACAATCAAATAACTGCCGTCAATCCCTATCCATTAACGGGCGTGGCAAAAGATCCAATAGGCGATGGCGTGAATATCACAATGAATCAATATTTGCAAAGCCATCAGGCGTTTAATGTTTTTTCGGATATAATATCGATAAAACCGGGTAGTAAATCAAAAGCATTTGTCTATGCCGATAACCAAGCAAGCAATATCGAAGGTATTAGATATGAAAATGGAGATGGCAAACTTGTCTATATGACCGCCGGTTTTGAAGGCATTGCTGACGAAAACAAACGCAATGACCTTATGAAACGCATCTTGGGATGGTTCCAAGGAGCACCTGCTGGACCTGAAGTTACATTTGATAAGACTGTGCTCGATTTCGGCGATATAGATATAGGTAAACAAAAAAATATGAACTTTACTATCACAAATACTGGCGGTACAATTCTGAACATATCAAAGGCAGAAGTAGAGTTCAGTTATAGCCACATTTATAGTGTTAACCCCACAGGACCACTCACAGTCCAGCCCGGCGCAAAAGCAAATTTCACTGTTACTTTTAAACCAATTGATGAGCTTAAAAGAACTGTGAAACTTACTATAACATCGAACGCTTCTAACGGAACAACAAAAACAATTGATTTGACTGGTAAAGGTGTCGATGTCGGTTCTGTAAAAGACGGCATTGCATCTAATGGCGATTTTACAATGAGTGTTTCACCCAACCCAGTAAAAGAAAAATCAACAATTAATTACAGTATTGCAGGCTACGACTCCAAGTTTATTGATTTGTATCTCGTAAATCAAGCTGGAGCAAGAGTTGCTGATGTGTTCTCAGGTATTCAAACTTCCGGCGAGCATACAGCACAAATTACAACTACAAATCTATCGTCAGGAACATATTATTTAATTCTCAAAGCAAATGGCAATATACTTGATTTGCCTGTTGTGATTGTTAAATAAAAGAATAAATTAAAAGAATAGATGGGCTATACTTCTCAAGTGTAGCCCATCTTTGTATTATTCAACTTATTCAGCTACTGGTTCTGGCGGAGGTGGTGGTGGTTCCGGCGGTGGAGGTGGTGGCGCCTCTTCGACTTTCAATGACCCAACTCCCTTCATAGAGGCAACACCGCTGCCATTTATTCTATCGATAAGCTTACCTTGATTATCTTGTTTGCCATCGTTTAAATACTTATCAAATTGTTGTCTTTCTTTATTGCCAATCGATTTGTTATCTTTTAATGATAATTCAGCTTTATCTGAACGAGCCATTGCTTCCATTTGAGAGGCTTTAGCAGCTACAACTCTATCCGTTGAAGATGGGTCAACAGGAGCAAGAGCAGCGCGTCGAACTTTTTGCATCTTTCTGATTGTTTTTTCAGGGTCGTCTGGATCGGCAGATATATCGATTTTAACCTCACCTCCCGTTGCATATTGCTTACCGTCTGGACCAGTGGTATATTGGAATGATTTGCCTCTAACCAAGCCAGCGCCAGCGATTTGATGAGCCATTTCGTGTGCCCGAACTTTGACATCAATTTTTTTAAGCTCTTCTACTTGCTTCTTTTCACTCTCGTTCAGTTCTTTGTTTCCAGGGTCAAATTCATACAATTCTTTTTTATCTTCGCTATCCTTTTCGTCATTTTCTGATTGGCTCGCTTCTTTTTTGACTTGTGATTGCAACATATCTTTTTGAGTTCCTAATCCGTAGGCTTTTTCAAAGAAATTATCGGATTGTTCCGATTCTTTACCGGCTAAAGCAGCATATTTCGATTTTTGAGCTTCGGCAAGAGAAGAATATGTACCGGAAGATTTTTCGAATCTATCTTCTTTTAAAAACAATTTCTTGTTTTTTCTTTCATTTGGAGCATTGCGTAATAGCTCGGGGCTATCGCCCTCGGCGATTCTATCTGCCATACGAATAAATTCTGCAGCTTTTATTGATAGTTCGTGAGCCATTTCGATTTCAATGTAATAAATAAAAATCTTCAATGAATAGCAAAAACATAATGCCAAATAGATGGCAATACAATAATTTTATCGACAAAAATAAATGAAACTTTAGTAAGAACAAATATATTTTTATCTAACAACTGCAAATAATTTTGTTAATTTCTTTCCAGAATTGCTAATTGCTATAACTGCATAAGCGCCTTGGGACAAACAAGATACATCGACAATAAAATAATCGTTACTTGTCGTTACCATTGACTCTGAAAGTGCTACTTTTGTTCCAAGAGAAGAAAATAACTCGATACTATATTGAGATATGTTATTTACATTCTTTAATTGAACAATAATCTTGTCTTTGGCTGGATTTGGGCTGATCTCGATCTTTTCCTGAATATAATCGTTATAATTGACATCTCCGGCTATAGTTCCAAAATAAAAATTATCAATATACCAGCCATCGTCTTCGAGTGCAGCGTTTGATTTCATTCGGAAACGGACAACTACCGTATCTTGCTCTTCAATTATCCCATCGAATTTATATACTTTTTCTAGCCAGTCTTCCTGTGTTAACTGCTTGTCTTTCCAAGTTGGATAACTATTAATATTGAAAGCATCTAACAAGCTCCATGATTTACCTAAATCCTTGCTTATTTCGACTATTGCCGAATCGGAGACGTGGACAATGGCAGCAGTTCTAAAACGCAAATAATGCGATTTTGAGGCAAGAATTGGATACATAGTAATAAAATTTGTTTCGTTGCTTTTATATTTCCCGGATTTCGATTCTGTAATGCAATTAGGTGGAGAATAATAGAATTGATTTGTTAGCTCCCAGCCGTTGTTAATAGTATATTTATTTATTACAGGTATATCAAAATTGTCATCAAGTTCGCTTAAAAAAGGACCACTATAAAAACATACTTCCTTACTAAAATCGCTTATATTAGAGGGAGTATAAGAATCTGCAACTTGTACTTTATAGGTGTAATAACCTTTGTTTGGGTTTTGAATATTGAATTTGATAATTTTACCAGTATCAGTATTAGCAACTGTTTGTTCCAAAGCGAGCGCATTATCTTTGTAAACTGCTAAACGGGTCAAATTTACAAGAGGCGTTACATTATCTTCTCTTAAAGTTGGCATTTTTACATACAATTCAGCATCGTTGCCATTGCCAGCCTTAAACGAAACTATCTCAGGGGCAGCGGGTTTTTTAGCTCCACCGGCAAAAGCAAAAGTTTCTCTGAAAATACTAGTATCTGCTCCTGAGCAAGTAGCTATTTTATACTCATATTTTTCGTAAGGTATTAATCCGGAGTCAAAATATTCAGTATTATCAGATGCTATTTCTGCAAGAAATTTACCATCGCGATAAAGCACATAATTATATTCGCCTAGTTTTAATGTCTGTCCGAAGGAACGCTCTGTGGGTGCGATCCAATCAAGTTTGATTTCCTTGATTCTTTCAGGTTGAGTATGCCCAATAAAATTTTCTGGGGGCATTGGAGAGCGTACATTGATTAAAGCAGTAAGCACATCACTGTCAAAAATATTTTTTACTGCATTCCTCATATCGACCCAGGAAGGATAAATTTTTCCATCAAAGAATGCACAACCACTGTAATCGCCTGCAAAAGCATTAGCAGCAAATGGATTTAGCCTCAGGTCTGAACTGATGTCGGAAACTCTTCTGTCTATCCAAGATTTCCCACCATCTGAAGAATAAGCCGCATAACATTCAACCATTATATTAGCTGGATCGTTGCGGCTATCGAGATACATTATTGCAAGATCTCCGTTTTTGGGGTCTATGCTCATCCATTGCCAGAATTGGTCATTAGTTGTATCGGAACTTACAAAAATTGGCTCAGACCAAGTTACGCCCTTATCTTCAGAGTATGAAAAGTAAATATTTGGGATTTCGTCTGCTGCCCAGCAAAGGTAGATTTTACCTCTATTTACTCCATTAGTTGTGTCGCAAATAACAACAGGATAAGCCTCGGCGCGTACTTTTCCCTTAACGGAATGCCGATAAATCGGCTCGCCACCACCAGAAATATCCTTTGTTTTTCCAAAAATATTATAAAACTGAATAATTCTTGGTTCAGAAAATGTATTGCCACCATCAGTCGATTTTGCAAAGCCGATGCCATGAACGATACCGTGATTCCAAACTACATAAACATCACCTTCCGGAGATGTCGTGGCTAGAGGAAAGCTTTGCCCATACGTTGTATCTTCCGAACTACCTGCGACACGATAGCTTACAGGAACAGGATTGCTCCAGGTTTCGCCAGCATCTGTCGATTTTGAAAGAAATATTTGGGTTGCCGAGTCGCGCGGAGTTACTCTTTTCCAAGGAATGTAAAGATGTTTATGATAAGGCGAAGTGGGCGAATTATCGACGGAAATATAATATTTATCATCGAATGCGGAATCGAGGGTTAATACACCCTTATGTAAAATAACTGGAATATGTGCCTTCCACGTTTCGCCTTCGTCGGTAGTTTTTGCTATGAAAACGCCGTTTTCCATAGCTCCACTAACAGTGGCTACATCAGGAAAACCTCCATAAACAAGATAGCCATATCCATTTGGATCGAAGGCAACCGAAGGGTCGTTTGTACTTCGCCAATTTTCAAATGGATGCCCGAAATGGCGATTGAGCCAGGTTTTGCCTCCATCTTTAGAAATATAGACCCAAGTTGAAGATTCGGCGCGATAATCTACTGATGAGCCAATTAAAAATTTCGGATTTACAGGGCTGACAGCTATGGAAGACTCATTTTGCATATCAAGCTTGCCTTGCACTTCCTCGATAATCATATTTACGTTGAGGAAATAGCTCTCATTTTTGTTTTCGGCAAGCGGGAGCATCGGCAACTCATATTTAGTATTAACCGGAAGTGGGTGAGCCGATAAAATATACCGTTTGAACTCTCTCTCCGTTTTTTCTTTAATAGATTCCTCAGCTTTTAAAGAGTTTATCAGTAAAAATAAGCAAATAATCCAAAAAATTGTTTTATAGAAATGTTTCATAATTCCTCTGAAGTTTTTTCTTTAATATAAGATATTATTCTTAAATAAACAAGTATAATTGTTGTTTTTTCAACTATTGCCGAATCGGAAACATGGACAATGGCAGCAAAGCTAAAAAGCAAATAATACGATTTTCAGATAAGGATTGGATGCATTGTAATGAAATTTATTTTTTCGCTTTTTTTCTTAGATTTCGATTCTGTAATGCAATTAGATGGAGAATAATGGAATTGATTTATTATCTCCCAGCTATCTTTACTGTGTGTTAAAATTATGAAGTTTTTATTAATTTTGCATAATGTTAGTTAATAAATTTTTCTGCGATAGAACGAAATTTTTACTCTATATTTGTAAAACAACAGTCGGCATAAAAAGCCAGCTAAAATTCCATCTTGCTATAAAAGAATATTAATGTTATGCTGAAAGAACTTTTAAAACCTGAGATACAGGAGCTTATCGAGCATCGTAAATGGACGGATTTAAAAATAACTCTATCTGACTGGCCTGCCCCCGAAATAGCTGATTTACTCCTTGACCTCGAAAAATCGGACAGAGTACTTGTTTTTCGTGCCTTGCCTCGTGATATTTCCTCGGAGGTATTCTCCTATCTTGCTTACGAACAACGAGATAGCCTGCTTTTCGACCTCACTGATGATGAAACTAAAGCACTTTTGACCGATCTATCACCTGACGATAGAACAGATGTCCTCGAAGAACTACCTGCCAAGGTTACCAAGCGTCTATTGATGTTGTTGTCGCCTGACGATTTAAAAGAAGCACGCGATCTGCTTGGATATCCAGAAACAAGCATTGGAAGGGAAATGACTCCCGATTTTGTTGCTATACGAAAAGATTGGACGGTTGACGATGCCATAGCTCATATTCGGCTATTTGGAAAAGACAGCGAGACGATTAATAGAATCTACGTTGTTGATGACGATGGGATGCTTCTCGATGACATATTGTTGAGATATATTATATTAGCACAAAAAGACGAGCTTGTCGAGCATCTGATGGATTATAATGTTATCAGCATTTCCGCTTTTGACGACCAGGAAAAAGCGGTCAGAATAATGGAAAAATATGATATTTCTGTTCTTCCAGTTGTCGATTCCGAGGGACATTTAGTCGGAATTGTTACATTTGACGACATTATGGACATCTCGCAGGAAGAAAACACAGAAGATTTTCACAAAATAAGCGCTATCAATCCTGTTGAAAGTGGATATCTTTATGCAAGTATATGGCGTTTGTGTGTAAAACGCTTTCCTTGGCTTTTCTTGCTAATGTTTGCTAGTTCGCTTACTTCAGGCTTAATTTCATTATACAACAATGTGATACAATCCTTTATTGCTTTAACTTTTTTCTTGCCGATGTTGATAGGCACTGCCGGCAACACAGGCACACAATCGGCTACCCTTATTGTCCGTGCTTTAGCTATCGACGAAGTGCAATTAAAAGACTGGTTTAAAGTTTTTATGAAAGAATTGTTTATTGGGCTTATTCTTGGTGCTGTTTTGGGATCCTTCACTTATTTAAGAGGCTATTTACAAGGACACCATGAGTTTAATCTTGCACTAATAATTGGTGTATCAATGACCTTGCTTGTGCTTTGGGCAAATTTGCTTGGTGCCTTATTGCCTTTACTACTAAAACGTCTCAAGCTCGATCCGGCTGTCGTGTCAAGTCCATTTATCGCTACACTCATCGATGCAACTGGAATATTGATATATTTTCATGTTGCAATGTTTGTGCTAGAATAAACAGATGTTTGTTGCTATTTCCAAACATATTTCTTACAATTTTAAGATAATAATTTTTTATGTTTAGAGAATTCATTATCTTTTTTTCCGATTGTATAGTAATTATTAAAAATGAGTTAAAAATCTAAGGGATAATTGATGAGTGTAACATTGGTAATCGGTTCGCAATGGGGCGATGAGGGCAAAGGTAAAATAGTTGATCTTTTAAGCTGTAAGAGCGAAATTACAGCAAGATATCAAGGTGGGGCAAACGCAGGGCATACGATAGTGATAGGCAATAAGCAATTTATTTTACACTTGATACCTTCAGGTATTTTAACACCTGGAGTAATTTGTATAATTGGTAATGGAGTTGTCGTTGACCCCATAGCGCTAATGGAAGAAATTGGAATGTTGGAGAGCTTTGGAATTCAGGTCAGTGGTCGATTATTTATTAGCTCAAGAGCTCACTTAATAATGCCATATCATAAAAAATTGGATACAGCAAGAGAAAGTTCAAAAGCCCAAAGTGCTATTGGCACTACTGGAAGGGGTATTGGTCCTTCGTATATCGATAAAGCGCGAAGAATTGGCATAAGAATGATTGATGTGCTCGACAAAGAGATATTTATAAAAAAATTGACCGCCAACATAATCGAAAAGAACCGTTTATTAACTGAAATATATGACTCCGAAGCAGTCGATTTAGAAAAAGTTGTTTCAGAATATTTTTCTCTTGATAAGGCATTAACTCCATATATTGCTGACACTACATATATTCTCAATGATGCTATTCGAGCTGGCAAAGAAGTATTGATTGAAGGCGCTCAGGGTGCTTTGCTCGATGTTGATCACGGAACATATCCTTTTGTAACGAGTTCAAATCCTGTTTCTGGCGGGGCATGTACCGGCTTGGGAATACCGCCGACAGCTATAAACAATATCATTGGAGTCGTAAAAGCATACACAACCCGAGTAGGCAACGGTCCCTTTCCCTCTGAATTAAACGACAAGAATGGAGAAACTTTGTTTACAACAGGTGCTGAATTTGGAACAACAACTGGCAGACCTCGACGCTGTGGCTGGCTCGACCTTGTGGCGCTTAATTATTCGGTTATGGTCAATGGTATAAGAGATATTGCATTGACTAAGCTCGACGTGCTCGATGATTTTGAGGAAATTAGCATTTGCACAGAATACGAAATTGATGGTAAGAAAACAAATCGCTTTCCTGCAGATACCGAATCGCTTATACGTTGCAAACCTATATATAAAAAAATGAAAGGTTGGAAACAAAAGTTAACAGGAGCTAAAAAACTTACTGATTTGCCTAAAGAGACCATTGCTTATTTTAAAGAAATTGAAAATTTCACTGCTGCAAAAATAAAAATCGTCTCATTAAGTCCTGAGCGAAACGATACCATCATTATTTGATTTTATCATTTATTTGTCAAATTATTATATAATTTGTTCAAAATAAATTTTGTAAAATGGAGATAAACTTAGAATAATTTATTAATTTCTCCGTTTCAATATATAGGTTTCATTATGTGAAAGTGTTAATAGAGAAATTATTAAAAATGAATGAATTATAAGAAGTGATATGTTAATAGAAAAGTACATACATCCATTCACAGACTTTGGTTTCAAGCGTCTCTTTGGTGAGGAACCTCAGAAAGAACTTCTTCTTGATTTCCTAAACGAACTGTTGCGTGACGAAGAAGGAGAGATTATATCTCTTACATATTTGAAAGCCGAGCAACTTGGCGAAGGGGCAAAGGATAGACGGGCTATTTTTGATTTATATTGCGAAAACGAACGAGGCGAAAAGTTTATCGTTGAATTGCAAAAAACAAAGCAGAAGTTTTTTAAAGACAGGACAGTATATTACTCTACCTTTCCAATCCGCCAACAAGCACAAAGAGCTGATTGGAATTTTGAGTTGAAAGCGGTTTATCTCATTGCCATTCTCGATTTTGTTTTTGATGAAGACAAAGATCAGGAAGATAAGTATTTATACAAGGTCAAACTTAAAGATGTTGAAACAAACAAAGTGTTCTACGACAAACTGACCTTCATTTACCTCGAAATGCCGAAATTTACAAAAACTTTAGATGAAATCGAAACCCGATTTGAAAAGTGGCTTTATGTAATAAGAAATTTGAATCGCTTCGACAATATTCCCGATAAATTACGAGAAAGAGTCTTCGAACGGCTTTTTGAAGCAGCTGAAATAGCTCGTTTTTCTCCTGTTCAACTCGATGTTTACGAAGATAGCTTAAAAGTATTTAGAGATTTAAAGAATTCTTTTGATACTGCTGTAGAAGATGGTATGGCAAAAGGTATGGCAAAAGGCATCGAAGAAGGTATGGCAAAAGGCATCGAAGAAGGTATGGCAAAAGGCATCGAAGAAGGTAT
>CAYVTD010000042.1:16619-28166 GCA_964454445.1 uncultured Hyphomicrobiales bacterium | reverse complement strand
TTCCCGTTTTCACGGGAATGACAAATACATAAGGAGAGTCATTCCCTCGAAAGAGGATTCCCGTTTTCACGGGAATGATAAACATATTAGGAGAGTCATTCCTTCGGAAGAGGGAATTGAGAAAAGCCTTATGAAACAGTATTATGTATATATCATGGCAAGTCAAAGGAATGGAACTCTTTATATCGGAGTTACAAACGACTTGATTAGAAGAGTTTATGAACATAAAAATAATTTGATTGAAGGATTCACAAAAAAATATGCTGTTCATTTACTTGTTTACTTTGAACTTCATAATGACATTTATAATGCGATACAAAGAGAAAAAAGATTGAAAAAGTGGAATAGAGCTTGGAAAATTGAATTAATTGAAAAAGAAAACCCAGAATGGAATGATTTGTATAAAGGACTAATTTAAGATGGATTCCCGTTTTTGTGGGAATGACGAAAATATTTTTACTATCTTCGTTCTGTTGTACTGCCTCAGCAAAAAAGATACAAAAAGCAAAAAACACTTATAAAATTAATAAAAAAAATATCAATTTGTTATACTATATTTCATTGAATATACAAATTTACATATCCTTTTATCGGTTTCCATCTGAGGCTTTATATCTTTGCCATGCTAATACCTATCATTGAATTATGTTTTTTTTGTTAATTAAATAATTTTCAATTTAAGGTATTAGCACTTATTCTTTTTATTTTGGACAGATATGCAAAAATAAAGGATATTCTTTAATATATAAAAATATCTTTTTATTAATTCAAAAAGATTCATTAATTTTAAAACTTTTATATTATTGAAATTTAAAAAATTATTATTTAAAAATATTTTTAACAGACGGAGACAAAATGAAAATTTACGAACCGGCAAACATCAGGAATATTGCCCTTTTAGGCCATACTGGCACTGGCAAAACCACCTTGGCAGAAACTCTGCTTTTTAATGCTAAATCTATCAATAGACGTGGCACAGTCGAAGACCGGAATACTGTTTCAGATTACCACGAATTGGAGCAGGAAAGAGCTAACTCAATTTTTAGTGTGCCAATGTATTTAGAGTATAAGAATAAAAAAATAAACATAATCGACTCCCCGGGTTTCGACGATTACATTGGTGAGGCAATTAGCGCTGCTTATGCTGCCGATGTCGGTGTAATCACATTAAATTCACAGAATGGCATTGAAGTAGGCACTGACAACCTCTGGGAACAATGCAAAAAGATGGACAAGCCGGTTTGCTTTGTGATTAATAAAATAGATGTCGAGCAGGCGAAATTCGACGAAAACATCGATTTGCTCAAGAACCGTTTTGGCGGCTCGGCGACAATCATACAGTATCCAACAAAAGTAGGAGCTCAATTCCACGCTATTATCGATCTTTTGTCAATGTCGATGTTCGATTATAAATCAGAAGGTGGACATGGAGAAAAGAAAGACATCCCTGCTGATGAAATAGAAAAGGCAGAAAATTTAAGAAACGAGCTGATCGAATCAATCGCTGAAACCAACGAAGACTTAATGAACAAATATCTCGAAACGGAGGCACTCGATGACAGCGACATTATTAATGGGCTGAAAAATGCTATCGCTTTAAGACAAATATTTCCAATTTTAACTTGCTCGTCAAAACAAGACAAAGGCGTTGACATCATCCTCGATTTTTTTTCAACTTACTTACCTTCGCCGGCAGATTTGCCTAATATTGTCGATAAAAATGGAACCAGCTTAGCTGTCGATGCTAATGCCCAAACATCAATCTTTGTTTTTAAAATGCTTTCTGAGTCACATCTTGGCGATATGACATTTTTCCGGGTAATGAGCGGTAAATTGCAAAGTGGTATGGATCTGGTCAATGAGACTAACAATTCTACCGAGCGTTTTAACGCATTGTATATTGTCAGCGGTAAAAAGCGCCAAGAAGTCGATGCCCTCATGGCTGGAGATATTGGTGCAAGCGTCAAACTGAAAAGCACTCACGTCAACAACACCCTCCATGTCAAAGGTTTTAATGTCGAGTATAAATATATTGAATATCCAAATCCAAAAGTTAGAATTGCTGTTGTCCCGAAAACCAAAGGCGAGGAAGAGAAAGTTGGCATGGGATTACATGCCATCCACGAAGAAGATTTATCGCTCGTGGTCGAACATTCGCAAGAGCTTCGCCAAATGCTTTGTTATGGACAAGGCGAATTGCATCTTCAAGTTGCAAAATGGAAACTGGAAAATCGATTTAAAGTGCAAACACAATTTATCGAACCTCGCGTGCCATATCGCGAAACTATCCAGAAAAAAGCACAAGGCAGCTACCGCCACAAAAAACAATCCGGCGGAGCCGGGCAATTTGCCGAAGTTTATATGATAATCGAGCCTTATACAGAAACACCTTTTGAGCCCGGCGGGCTATCGGTTCGAGCCAAAGACCTTATTGAACTTAAATGGGGTGGTTATCTTGAATATATTAATTGTATTGTCGGGGGTGTCATCGACCAGCGTTTCTTGCCTGCAATTTTAAAAGGCGTTATGGACAAGATGGAATTCGGTCCTCTTACAGGCTCTTATGTTCGCGATATTCGAGTTGTTGTCCACGATGGCAAGATGCACCCAGTCGATTCTAACGAAGCCGCATTTAAAACCGCTGGAATGATGGTTTTCAAAGAAATTTTCGCTCAGGCAAATCCGAAAATTCTCGAACCGATTTACCTTGTTAAAGTGAAAGTTCCCGATGATTATGTCGGTGATGTTATGAGTGATATGCCTACGCGTCGTGGCTTGATTCTTGGGGTTGATGCTGAAGTCAACAACCAGATCATCAATGCCAGAATGCCCCTCGCTGAATTAGATAAATATTCAACGGCTCTTCGTTCGATGACTCAGGGCAAAGCAAGCTACAATTCTGAATTTATTGAATATCAAGCTGTTCCAGCAAACGTTCAGCAAGATCTTATTGATGCATATAAGAAACAACAAGAAGAAGAAGCGTAATTTAAATCTTATCTTTCTTTATGAAAAAAGGGCAGTCTAAAAAGGTCTATTTTTTTATATAATTTGTCAGGCAAGGATGTCTAACCTACTTGAAATATCGAAGCTTGGTAGAATAGACATCCTTGTCTGTTTAGATTAGTACTGCTTATTAATTCACATCAATTTTTATTGATGCAATCCATTATGTCTTCTTCTTCCATCATGTTCGCTCAATAATAATATTGTTCTTTATTTTAAAAATGGTATTCAACGGTTGGAAAATTAGTGATAGACGTGATTTTAGCAATACCATTCAACCGAAAACCAGAACTTGAATTTTCCACTTCCGTTAATATTTAGTCTTTCAGTCTGCCTAAAGCCATTTTTTTTGCTAGTGGTAGTAATGCTATGGTACAACATCAAATTGTGTTTCTGCATTGTTATTAAAAATCTCTTTTTGAATTTCTTGTCCAATTTCAGTAATCTTCTCAAGATTTGCATTTATCAAGATTTTTACACATTGAGCTATTTTAATTTATTTCCATGATTTAATGTCAAATTTTAAAATCCTTTTTTTACCAGACAAATGGGACCAATTTATATTTAGTTTGTTCCGAGTATTCTTTATATCCCGGTAATTCTGCAGCTAATGTTTTATCTTCCAATTCTGTTCGAATAATGAATAATATACATACTAAGAAAGCCATTGTCAAAGCAAACAAAGAACCTAGTAACACTGGTGTAACTAAATTCATAATTATAAAACTGATATAGCCAGGATGTCTTACATATTTATAAGGACCTTGACTAGCAACACTATGGCCCCGATCATCTTGAATCCTCACCACTGTCGAAAAATAATTATTTGATAGCATCGACCAAGTAACGATCATCGAACCTAAGATATAAAGTGATAGTGCTATGAAATGAATTCCTGAACCAAGACCGGGAGTCCAATGAAATCTAAAGTCCAATCCCGATAGAATGTAAATACCTAAAAATGGAATAATAATGATGCTTGTCAGAAACTTATCCCATTTCTTAACATTTTCCTTTTTTTTGCCTCTCTCTTCAATAAGTCCCTTTGGAAGCACAATGGCATTAATAATAAGTATAATCACTCCTGTTGAAATGAAAATCCACGCCCATATCCATTTGAACGACCATGCTAAAACAAACAATATCGCTCCCTGTAAGAATAAAACTAAAACAGCCTGGATCATTCTTATTATAATGCTTTTTTTCATACATTTATAGTTTTAATAATCAATCATTTATTAGGGACCTTTGTTTCAATGGTAATTTCAACGGTTCTACAGTAAAATCTACCTTCGGGCAACTTGACATCGTAAAGAAGCATTGTTTCTCCCAGTCCTTTTATCGATTCAGCAATAAATCCGATTGCATTAGCAACAGACTTTGCCCGCTCTTCGGATAAACGCTGATTGTAATCCTCATCACCAATCGCGTCTGTATAGCCAGTTATGGTTATTCGCGACTCTGGCGTGATTCTTCCTTTAATGAACTCAATTATTCTTTTATTATGAGCACTTATGTCTGCTTTGTCGAAATCAAATAGAATCAAGCTATAACGCCCAACGACCACATCTTCAATTTTCTCCTCTTGCTTGGTCATAATCGAAGTGTATTGATAGGGAATTACCTTTGTGTCCGATTTGAATACTTGTCCTCGTTGATCTGTTACGTCAATATAATACCTGATCTTGTTTCCAGCTTCGCTAATACTGTTTCTTTTCTCGGAAACATTCATTTCATAACTACTGGCAGGAAAGCCAGTTCCTGTTAAATTCACAAGATTGTTTCTATCCTGAGCTACATCAATTTTCCAGTTGCTAACACCAGCATCAGAATATACTTCCGGCACGAAACTGATTATTGCAGGTCTGTATTCGACAATAGTATCCCTCGAGAAAACAGGTTTAATAACGTCCCAAACATTGGAAGTAATCTCGACTCTTCGCATCTCTTCCGCTTTTTCTTGCTCTGTCATTGCCGTCGGAGCATTGCTCGAAACAAATTCCACTTGGGTCTTTATTCTATCAGGATCGATCTTCCAAATATCCGTAAAATATCTTTTCACAGTCTGAGCACGTTCGTTAAAAATATCACGAGAGCTTTCTTTATCACCAATTCCGCTGTTAATCGCTTTGAGTGTTATTTTTGAATTGGGATATTGGTTCATACGCCTTCCGATGATATTCAAAATATTATAATAATACTGTAAAGTAGTGTTTTTATAGAGTATTTCTTCCGAAAATGAATCAGTTTCTTCCGGAGTTATTGTTTTATACCTTGCAGGTATTTGTTTCGAATTTTCATCAAAGAACACATAATTTAGTAATGGTGAAGTCTTCTGAGAGATAAACTCTTCGATTTTTAATGTATCTAGCGGATACTGAGAGCCCGACTTGTCTTGAGACAAAGCCTTGATATCAGCATAAAGCTCGGGGACAATCGCTTTTACCAGCGTGTCAATACGATATATAGTATCGATGTAAGTTATTACGTTTTCGAAACGGGTAGTATCATAGCCAAAATGTTCCTTGCCCAACAAAACAGTATCTCGCAAATGCTTGTCGTCAGTTATTGATATTGTATCAATGCTTTGGAATCGTTGCCTTTGGAAAATTAACGGTTTTTCTGGTTTAGGCGAATATTTAATCGACAAGCCCACTCTGACCGAATTGCTCCTCCATGTAAGTCCTTGAACCATCTTGGTTAGACCAATATTCAAAAGCAACTCAGGCGTGAGCAATAAAGTTTTTTTAGCGTTTAGGGGCAGTTCATAACTTGCACCAGCAATAATTCCTGCCTGCACAGCATTTGCCAATGGGATTTCGCCGTCGTATTTATTTCTGATATAGCTATGAGTGTCGTTTCCTTCTGCATCGAGAAATGTGCCTGAATTAACCGGTTTGGTAATTTCTTCATACTGGTCGAACTTTTTGTTAGTAAAGTTCCAATCTGAAAGCCAAAATTAACTGTCAAATCTTCATATACGCGATATGAAAGAATTGGCTCGATACTTATTGTTGATAATTTTGCGTCTAATCGATGCTCAAATTCTCCTGGCAATGCAGTGTCTAAGGGCTGGAAATAGACATAAGTAGGCTCTGTTGCAGACAGTAAAGCGCTTTTTTCATCATATACAAGCCGAATCTGTCCTGTAAGTCCATAATAATCAGTTGAATTAAACAGATTCTTCACTAAGTCGCCCAAAGGATGCTCATACAAGATACCTGCTGAAAAACCAGTGCCAAATCCACTACTAAAGCTTTGGCAGCAATTGGGAATATTTGGTAGTTTTTTAAAATTTGCAAGATGAACATTCAAATCAAAATCTGCAAAAATCCCATATCGTTCTCTTAATTTAAGAAAATCTGACGGCTCTTCAGCAGCTATAGGTAAAACGAATGTTATTAATACAACGAATAAAATCAGTTTCTTAAGCAATTTTTATCTCCTACTTCACTACTTGTAAAATAACACTCTTCATTCGCCTCGGAGTTTCGAGCATTATGTAATAAACACCAGATTGAAGGTTCTCCGTCGAAAGCAATATCGAATAATCCCCAGGTTTTGCCTCTGAATCTAAAAGAGAAAGTACCCTTTGTCCAATAACATTTGTAACATACAGATTAGTTTTGCCAGATTCGACCAAACTGAATTTAATCTCACAATACTCTGATGCAGGATTTGGAATAGCTGTTAATTTCACCCCACCAAGCGAATTAATCAAACGGGGACCTCCTTCTTCACAAACGTTTTTCAGATTGAAGGTACCGGGAATATCGCTCAATTCAAGGTAGCCCTTGATTGGCTTGTAATCTTCGAGATGAAGAACCGTGCTAACAGCATCGCCAAGCATTACCCGATATGGGAACGTCCCAAGTAAGCCCCCACCCTCAGGAATCTTTGGAAAAACAAGTGTATCAATCCTGAAGCCACCAGCAAGAGCTATCTCGCCTTTCGAATTATTATCCATTGGATAAAGGAGTGTGGCATTGTAACGAAGATTGGTAATGATACCTTGCACATTTTCCAAGTTGAGGTTTTCAATGTTCCTTATATAAACAGGTATATTGACCAGATCACCTGGCTTACCCTCGACCACCCCAATTTCCAAGACAGCTCTTGCCGGCTCTTTGCTTACATAAGCGGCATATTTGACCGTTTGGCTAAAGAAACAGATGGTATCTTGCATAATTTGTGTTTCAAAGTGCTCTCTTCCGGTGGAATCGCCTGCAAATTCAACCGTTGCGATTGATGTCTCTCCCGGTAATGTAATTATAGGATTAATATCCAATAATGTAAACTTGCCAAGAACTTGAGGCACAGTCCAACTAATTGGCAAACTGCCTGTGTTATGGATCTCAAAGGTCTTTTGCTCTTTCGCATAAGGTATTACATCGACAAACTCAATCGAAGCCGGAGCAACTTCAAACTTAGTAGAAATCCTCACGGCACGCAGAGCAACCTCAAAAACATTTTGAGTTTCCGAGTTGCTAAGCAACGTTAATACCGCCTCGTGCAAACCATCAGTATCTGTTTTATAACGAATGATTATTGGGTGGAAATCGCCGCTATCGACAGCGAATCTATGGAAAGTTCCATCGGGATAAAACTCAAACTTGTCTTGGTTTGCTCCTGAAATCATCGCTGAGGAAACATCGAGTGGCTTCCTGCCATTATTACCAACCCATACTGTATCAATAATCTCTGATACACACCAAACAGTATCAAAATCCAAGTAATCTTTGGCAAGTATCTGTGGACCAGTTTTAAATTCATAGTAATATGGGTCAGATGATGTATAACAACCATAACCGTTAGTAACAACAACTGAGAAAGTACCAGATTCAGGTGGCGCATATCTATCGCCTGTTGCATTCTGGATAATTCCTGTTGCTTCATTATACCATTGATTACCCACCATTGTATTTGACAAAAGCCAGCCTGCATCTTCGGTAATGATGGGCTTTTCTGGTCGATCGTGAACATTAATTTTATTTATGTCATTGTTAACGCAGCCACTCTGGTCGGTATATGTATATGTGATTGTATGAGTTCCTGTTCCAGCATCAGCAGGGTTAAATACGTTTGCACTTACACCATTTCCAGAATAGCTACCTCCTAAAGGTAAACCTCCTGACAACTCGAATGGATCTTCATAGATACATACTTCTTTCTTCGGAATGGTATCGAAGCTCACACTTGGTAACTCGTTTACTATAATTTGAATCTCGATGGAATCCTTGCAACCAGTTGCTCTAATTTTTTGTACTAACTTGAGTTTGTTAGAACCAGAATTAGTCCAATAAACGTTTACTACATTGTCGGTATTCGAACCAATAATTGTTCCACCTGATGGTATCCAAAGATTTTCAATACCGGGAGGAGGAGTTGTTGAATAAGCAACAGTATCGCGATAACACAACACTCTATCTCCGGCAATATCTGGTCGAGGCAAGTCATTGATCTTTACATTTTTCTTCATCGAGTTTTCACAGCCAGTCGCGGGAAAACGCTTGATAATCTCAATGGTTCCATTTCCTCTATCTTGCCATTTTACGAGTACTTGATAATTGTGTTCTCCGCTTACAATAGAACCACCAGTTATGTTCCAATCATATTCGGCACCCTGCTCTGGAATGGTTTCATATACAGCAACACTTCTACCGCAAACAACCAACTCGCCAAGTATGTCCATTTTTGGCAAAGGATAAATACTTATATCCCATTCAACAGAATCTTTACAACCTGTGATCTCGTTTGTATGTATTAATTTTAGCTTTCCTCCGTTGGCAATATCCGTCCAGTTTACTGTCAAATCGAGCAGGGTGGGAGAAAGCGAAACAATATCGCCACCGGTTACAAACCATTCAATTTTTCTATTAGATATGTAATTAGAACTGTAAATATTATCGATACCAGCACAAACTTTTCGCTTTCCTGTTAGAACGATTTCTGGCAATGGATTTACGTTTATAACCCAAACAGTAGAATCCTCGCAACCAGTATCTGAATATTTTTGAATAAGTGTTAACTTTCTGCCGCTTCCATCGCTCCATTTCACTACGATAACATTTGAGTTTGCCGGCGAAAGCAACTCGCCACCAGTTACAGACCATAACGTTTCTAAATTAGTAGAATCGGAAACTGAGTAGAGGTATTCATTATCAGCACAAACAGTAATTTCGCCTAAAATCTTCGGTTCTGGTTGTGGTCTGATTGTAACAACTTTGTAAGTCGAGTCCTTGCAAAGAGTAGTATCGACCATTTGAACAAGCTTAATCTCGCCAAGTCCTTCATCAGCCCATCTAATTCTTATAGATTGGCTATTGTCGGGGCCTATGATTGTACCTCCTTGCACAGACCATTTAGTATGAAGACCGGTAAAATTAGTTGTTGAATATGTTTCTTCCGAGTTTTCACATGTATAAACTGAGCCTTTAATATCTGGTTTTGGACTATCATAAATTAATATACTCTTTTCTATAGAATCCATACAACCGGTAACATTATTTTTAACAATCATTTTTAGCTTGGCAGCATCGCCTTCGTTCCAAATTATTTCAATACTCCTGCCACCATTAATCGAACTAGCAATAATCCCTTGTTGAATTTCCCATTCTACTGAGGCATCGATTGGTATATTTGCTTGATATTGATATAGTTCATTTGCGCAAACTGCAACAGGACCATCGAAAACAGCAGGTGGTAAAGCGTTAATCACTATATTTTTAACTACAGAATCCTTGCATCCTGTTATGTCGTTAGTTTTTATCAGACGAACAATGCCATTACCTTTGTTTCCCCAGTCAACACTAATATAATCACTATTTGGATTGTCGAGGATTGTTCCGCCACTTACTTTCCATTCAACAGAGATATTTGGTCTCGGTATAGTTGAATAATCGCTCATGTTAGTTTCACAAACGCTTGTATCTCCGTTAAAATCGACAAGTGGAAGCGGGCTAATCGTAACTTTATAGGATATTGAGTCTCTACATCCTTCATTTTTGAGTTGCTGGACTAATTTGATTTCACCAGGGCTATCATTTGCATTATTCCAAACGACTCTGACAACTGTATTCGCATCGCTACCGACAATAACACCGCCTTGGACAACCCATTTATTGTTAACTACCGATTCTGGAGTTGTAAAATACATATATTCATTCTTTTCACAAACCGAAAGTGAACCACTAATATCAGGATTTGGCAAAGTATTGACAACGATGTTCATTTTTATTGAATCAACACATCCTGTTATAGAATTCCTTTCAATCAACTTGACAAAACCGGCACCAGGTAATCCCCATTTCACCCTGACAAATGTTCCAGAATTCGAGCCAATAATATCCCCTCCCGATACAATCCACTCTCTATCAATATTAGGCATATTGGAAGATAGATAATCATACTCATTGAATTTACAAACGGGGGTCTCGCCAATAATCCGGGGTTTTGGCAAAGGATTAACAATAACCTCTTTCTCTGTCGAATCCGTACAGCCAGTAGTTAAAATTTCTTGGATTAACTTAATCTTGCCAACTCCTGCGGCGCCCCATTTCACTTGAACACTTGAAAGATTATCGGCTGTTAATATCGTACCGCCAGTAACTTTCCATAAATTAACTACTCCAGATTGAATATTTGAACTATAAAGATAAGTATTTGTCTCGCAAACCGGCTCATCTCCAAATATCTCCGGTTTTGGTAGCGGTGTTTTGGTAACTGCAATTTGAATTGAATCGATACAACCAGTAGAGTTGGTTCTTTGAACTAATTTTACATAACCAATACCTTCTTTCGCCCAAATAATGCTAATACTTGACAGAGTTGAAGAACCATTAATTGTGCCTCCGGTAACATACCATTGATTTGAAATCGAAGCATCGTCATTTGTTCGATATTTATACTCATTTAACTCGCAAACTGATGTGCTGCCAATTATTTCCGGATGAGGCAATTCGTGTATTGTAATGTTTTTAACAGCATAATTCGTACAACCTTTGGTATCTGTGTAAGTATATGTAACAGAATGAACTCCAACACCAGCCATCGATGGATTTAAAACATTATTGTTTATTCCATCACCTATGAAATTCCCACCTGTCGGCTGTCCTTCATTAAGAAAATATGGGTCGTCACTTAAACAAAAATCTGGAATTTCATTAATGTTTACTATTGGGAGCGGATTTACTGTTATTGTGTTTTCATCAAAACTGGTGCAGCCATTTTTATCTGTATATGTATATCTAATAGTATGTGTGCCCGCTCCAGCTATATCTGGTCTGAACCACACATCTTGAATTCCTGTACCTTCATAAAAACCACCAGGTGGGTTACCCTCTGTTAAGAAATAAGGTTTGGCATCAATGCACAATTCCGGCATATTTTTTAAATCAACATCTGGCAGAGGATTAACAATAATCTCAGTAGTATCGCTATTTATGCAAGAATTTGAATTTATGAATGTATATACTATTTTCCAAGTTCCCACTCCTGCCATTGAGGGATTGAATATATTATTTGCTCCGATTCCATCGCCCG
>CAYVTD010000042.1:0-16519 GCA_964454445.1 uncultured Hyphomicrobiales bacterium | reverse complement strand
CTGGATTAAATGTCCCACTTGTTACGCCTTTTCCGCTGTATGTGCCTCCTTTGGGACTTGCTATGTCCAAAATAAATGGCTCGGCATCTAAGCAGACATTATCTAATTTTGTAATATCTATCTTTGGTAATGGATTGACTGTTATTGTCGTCGTGTCATAGCCAACGCAACTTGTTTCTTTAATTACAAACGTATATGTCAAAGAATGTTCGCCCACTCCTGCCATTGAGGGATTGAATATATTATTTGCTCCGATTCCATCGCCCGTATAAGTTCCACCTTTCGGACTGCCATCTTCAAGAGTAAACGGCTCAGCATCTATGCAAACAGGTGAAAATGTGGCAGATGTAACTTCAGGTAGCGGATGAACTATTATCTTCGCTGAATCCAAGTTTGTGCATGTTGTTGTCGGGTCAGTATATTCGTAATAGATGGTAAATGTGCCTGAACCAGAATCTTCCGGATAGAATATGCCATTGTTTACTCCTGTGCCACTATATGTTCCACCACTTGGGCTTCCTCCGCTTAAAACAACAGGAGCGGAATCGAAACATATATCTGCAAAATCATTTATGTTTACAACAGGTAATGGATTGACTGTTATCTGCGTTGAATCGCTATTGGTGCAAGCTTTCGCATCTGTATATGTGTAAACTATCCAATGTGTGCCTGCGCCTGCAATTTCTGGATTAAATGTCCCACTTGTTACGCCTTTTCCGCTGTATGTGCCTCCTTTGGGCAAACCTCCGCTTAATTCCAAAGTACCTGCATCAATGCAAATTTCTGTCGTAGCGAGCGTGAAAGATACATTTGGCAGGTCGTTAACAAGAATTTCATCGAAACTACTATTCGTGCATCCGTGATTATCTGTATATTTATAAGTAACCGTATGCGAACCTACACCAACATCATCCGGATCGAATGTCGAACCTCTTGGCACGCCGTCAATTGAAAAACTGCCTCCAGAAGGGCTTGCCATCATTGTAAAAGGTTCGCCATCGATACAAATCTCATTAAAAGGCAAGTTAAACGTTATGCTTGGCAAGGCTATTATGTCTATCAATGCTAATTGAAAAGCTGAACATGTGTTGTTTTCTGAAAAATAATAAATTGTATGAGTTCCAACTTCATAGTTTTCTGGTTCAAAAGTATGAGAGCTTGCAACCTCGCCATCAATAAATAAAGTGCTACTGTAATCCGATAGGGCTGTTATTAAAAATGGCTCGGCATTTTCGCATACTTCTCTGAAAGGAACGCTGAATGTTATGCTCGGAATAGCATAAACCGTAATAACATCGCCAGCAGCGCTATTGCAGCCATAAGTATCAGAATAATTATAAGTTATTGTATGCGAACCTGCTCCAAAAACTGAAGGATCGAAACTTGTTATTTGTGCCCCATCTATTGTATAATATCCTGGAGGAACGCTCGGATAGCCACCTGATAAGGTGAATGGAGCTGAATTTTCACAAACCTTGTCATTTTCAAGCGAAAAGCTAACGCTTGGCAAACCATGGACGGTTATCGTCGCTGATGATTCATTGCTACAACCGTAGCTATCTGTATAATAATACGTTATTTCGTGCTTGCCAACACCATAATCGGAAGGTTTGAATGTCCCATCACTAAGCGAGCCGTTTACCTTAAATACTCCCGGGGCAGGATGAGCAGATAAATTTATCTTGGCATGGTCGATGCAAATGTCGGGCTGAACAGTAAAGGTTATTTCAGGCAATTCATGCACTTCCAGTTCATCGGTGGCAGTATTCACACAGCCATTTTCGTCGGTATAAGTATATGTTATTGTATGTTTTCCTTTTCCTGCCACACTTGGGTCGAAAAATCCATTGCTGACACCGTCGCCACTATATGTACCGCTTTCAGGCGAGCCACCACCTAAATGGTATGCCTCGTCATTTATACATAAATTGTTTCTGGTTAAAGTGAAAGATACATTTGGCAAAGAATGAACAATAATAGCATCAAAAGATGAATTCGTGCAACCATGATAATCTGTATAAGTGTATGTTACGGTATGCGAACCTGCTCCAACAGCGACCGGATTGAATGTCGAACCTCTTGGCACGCCGTCAATTGAAAAACTGCCTCCAGAAGGGCTTGCCATCATTGTAAAAGGTTCGCCATCGATACAAATCTCATTAAAAGGCAAGCTAAACGTTAGGCTTGGTTTTGGATTTATTGTTACTATTACTGAATCTCTTGTTTCACAAACGTCGTTGATTGATACCAAGGTAATTGTGTGCGAGCCATTGGCATAATCCGACGGGTTAAATTTTTTTGTTAATATTTTTCTACCGTCTATGTAAAGTGATCTCGGGTAATCGGAACTCGATGTTATGTCAAAGCTATCGCTACCCTCGCATATCTCGTTGCATGGAACGCTTAATGTTATATTTTGCACAGACAAAACGCGAATAGTCCCGACAGCATAATTATCGCAGCCATCTGCGGAAATAGTATAAGTCAAGGAATGATCGCCGACACCGGCTGTCCGGGGTGAAAACATTGATTGAAAAGTTTCAGTATCTATATAAACTCCGTCTCCTGAATAAAAACCATCGGCGGGGCTACCATCGGGAAGCTGGAAATCCTCGTCGTTCACGCAAACATTGCTGAAGGTTGCAGAGCTTACTGCTGGCTTCTCCTTGATAGTAACCACCCTGGTATCCGAACTGACACATTCGGACAAGGTATCCGTTTGGACAAGCGTTACTGTTGCCGAGCCATGTGTGCCAAATTCAACATTTATTCTCTCACCATTACTTCCTGTTGTTATTGTGCCATTTCTTACGCTCCATTGGTTTGTGTATGTCGATGAAGAAGTGTAAAACTCGGCTGAGCTATACTCGCATATTTTAAAGTCATTGTTATTCTTGATTTCTGTTACTGGACCAGTATCGATAAGAACACTTTTTGTAATTGTGGACGAGCAGCCAGCGCTGTTCTGTTCAACTAAAGTAATAGTCCCGCTGCCTTTGCTGTTGTCCCAAAGTACTCTTATCTTGTTTGCTGTCGAATCTTGAATATGCCCGTTTTTGACATACCATTTTGTTGAATGTGTTAAGGTGGACGAACTTTGATTGACCGCTGTATAAGTTCGCGAGCTACCGGCACAAACTATGCTATCCCCTTTAATAACAAAGTCGGGAAGCCCCATTATATTTACATTTAAAACAGAATCCGTATCGCAACCAAGCGAGCTATATTGGTATAATTTCACTTCGCCTTTGCCCGGCTCGCCCCAAGTAATTGATACTTTGGGATTGCTGTTAGCACCGTTGATTCTCCCGCCGGCGACATCCCATTCGTTCGAGAAAAGAGAAAATTTTATTACTTTCTGTGTGCCATTATCAACAATGAAAATATTTCCAGATTTATCTACAGAAATTCCCCAAGGATTTGAAAATGAACCTGGATAAGAGTGCCCTACCCCATTGCCAAGAGTGTCTATAAAATGTCCATCAGTATCGTATAGATATACTTTTATTGGGGATGGGGGGTAACTTGTAAAAATAATGAAATTTGGAGCTAAAAAAGCAATGCCTCTTGTTTTGGCTGAAGGTTCGATGGAGAATCCAGAGACTAATTTCAATGAACTATTATATTTGACAACGCCACCATTATCACCCTTTGCAACATATATATTGCCATCATTATCAATAGTCAAATCATCGCCAGAAGCAGCATCACCAGTAGTAATTAAATTACCATTTGTGTCATATCTACATAAATGTCCATCGGCTATTAAGTAAAGATAGCCATCGGGTCCAAAAGTTATACCCCATTTTAAATTTTTAAAATACCATTTAGTAATAAATTCACCCTCCCAGGTAAATTTTTGTACTCTACCATAAGATTTACCATTTGTATCGGTAGTATCTGGATAATCAGTTATGTATAAAAAACCTGATGTATCTGAAACTATTCCAACAGGAAACTGGAATTGGCCATCACCTTTTCCATGAGTTCCCCACTTCCTTATAAATGTTCCGTTGCTTGAAAACTTTTGTACTCGTTCTAAATTCAAATCTATATAAGAATCAGTTACATAGACATTACCGAGAGTATCATTACAAATACCCATAGGTAGTCGGAAATTCCCATCTCCACTACCACTCTTCCCCCAATCAGTATCATAACCAAATCTTGAGGCTCTATATTCCTTTGTATCACCTGAGCAAACAATCGTATCCCCCCAGATTTTCCCATCAGGATTGGCATTGACCATAACAGGAAAGTTAACTGTTCCGCGACATCTTCCGTTTAAAAAGCTTTTTTCGAGGATAATATAGCCCGCAGTTCTTTGCCCCCAATCGACATTAATCGAAGATCCAATCGTCGCCGATGCAGTGCCTCCGTAAACAAACCATTCATTGTTTGCATCTGGGTCGTCAGCATAATAAGTATGTGTGCTATATTCGCAAACACGATTTTCTCCTCTCACTTGTGGCTTTGGCAATGAATAAATAAATATGGAGCTATCCAAGCCAGTAACTGGTGGCGAGGTGCTAACGACTCTTATCTTATAGGTTCCATCTTGAGATAAGGTATTGGGAAGGACGCAAGTTACATTAGGAATGTATCCATAACCTTCAGCCTTTCCGATTGTGTCAGGTTTAGCGAAGCTGCCATTGACATCGGAAAGCTCAACATAAAAAGTATTGCTCGAGTTAAAATTGAAATAAGGCACAATATCAAATGTGAGTTCATCCTCGGCACAAAGAGGTCCGGTAAGGTCAGGTTTTTTTATCATATTCGGATAGAATTTTGCGAGGAAGCCATCGCTGATGCCCCCACCATACGAAGTTTGGTGATTTGTGTTGATGGCAATGCCAGAGCTCACGCTCCCGGTTTCACCGGTAGCATAAATATAATCGTCGGCATCAGTGCAAATACCATCTACAGAACAGAAATTAGAGTCACCGAAATAAGTGCCAAAAAGTCTCTGCCCCGAGATGCTAAACTTAGCTATAAAACCAGAGCCGGAAAAGCTGCAATTTGGACAATTGTAAAGATGTGAGTTAGGCGTTGCCAAATTATTTGACTTCGTCCAGCCGCCAACAACTATATTTCCTGATGCGTCGGTAGAGACTGCATTAATAAAATCATCTTCAGAACCGCCATAATATTCAGCCCATTGTCTTTGGCAGGAAGCATTGAATTTTGCCAGATAACCATCGGTATTCCCATTTATATTGCCTATAGTGGCTACACTAGTCGAACTTAAAGTTTTTCCACCAAAATAAACATTACCGGAACTGACTGAAATATCCCAGGCATCGTCATCTTGGGGACCTCCATAATAAGTCCCCCACACTCTATCGCCATTACTATCGAATTTCACGACCATAGCATCGAAGCCACCTCTTAATGAATTGTAAAATCCATTTTCAGCAATGGAAGCAGTGCTACTTGTTTGGCCAGCGCAATATAGATAGCTGCCATCAATATCTATTGCTTGAAATTCATCAACATCTTCACCACCATAATATCTCGACCAGACACTGCTCCCGTCACTCGAATTAAACTTAGCAACAAAGCCATCATAATTCCCGCCGAAAACTGAAACTGTCGATGATGAAATAGATGTAGTACTGCTCGTCGTTCCAACAAGATAGGCATAATTGGCATTTGAGACAATACCTGTACCGGAATCATAACTTTCACCGCCGAAATAAGTAAACCACCGTATATCACCGGAAGCAGAAAACTTAGCTGCAAAAGCATCTTCTTCCCCACCTAAAACATTTTGATGGACATTGTTGCCCACTGCCAAGTTTTCGCTTTTTGTCCTACCAGTTATAAATATATTTCCATTAGAATCCGTGGAAACGTCTAAACCGGCATCTTCATTACTACCGCCAAGATAAGTGCTCCATTGCCTTTCGCCTTTTTTATTAAACTTAGCAACAAAAGCATCAATTTCGCCTTGATAGACTGTTTGGTAAGCATTGCCAGTGGCAATACAATAATTTGAATTACCACTGCTTGTTTCACCTGTAAATATTACATTCATATTGTTGTCGGTGCAAACTCCGATGCCAGTGTCATCGCCAGAACCGCCATAAAAGGTGCTCCAGACCACAAGCGGGTCAATCAGGAGCGAAGAACCGGCGGCAGCGCCGGTTTCAAAGCTGAGGATATTGCCATCGAGGATATAGCCGCAGCGGACTTTCGTCCTGTTATCATACGATTTTTCATCTTTGAAACACTCCGGCGCATGCTCGACGACGCTCCCTTGCGAAGTAACAATATTCAGGTTTCCGTTTGTATCCAAAAACAATTCGTCGGCGCCATTTACTTGAATGTGAATGTCGCTTGCATTGCCGCCTTTGTTTACAACAAAGTCATATTTATAAGCGTTAGGATTAGCGCCGTTTGTTTCCGAATTTCTATAAAAAACGAGGTCTATATTGTTATAAATATTTTTGTAAGTTACTTTTTCATAAGAACATACCTTGCGGATTGGCTCCAATCCGGCAAGGAAATAATTACTTTCGCCACTAATCAGATTATCAGCAACAACTATCGGTGAAGGATTAGCCCCGAGAATCACAAAATCGACGCGATGGCTTTTGATAGTAGGCTTGTCTGCCAATTTGCCAGTTTTGTTGTTATATGATTTTTTGTTGATTTTAGCGTATTTGTTGTCATTGTTTTTATTTATATCATTATTTTCATTATTTGCACTATTTTCCACACTGAAAAACTCATAGCTAAAAGAATTGGTTTTCAACTGCAATTTGAACCCGGCTCCTGAGAAAAGATATAGCAAATCCTTGCGCTGCTTGAGGTTTTGATCGCGGATTTGCCCCTTGTTTTCAACGAAAGCACCGTGGTTCCCGAGCTTGAATCTATCATAATCAGCCAATTTGTTTTTGTCGTAATTATTATCAGAACCGGCACTTACTTTCCCTGCTCCAAAAAGCAAAGCAAGAAGAAGTGCTATTCCAAAATGCAAAATTAGTTTGACATTATACATTTCTGAAACCTATATATTATTTGAATTTTTTTCAATTTTATTTTTCATCCGTATATCGAAACAAAAATAATCATTATTATTATATTAAAGAAACATTTATATTAAAGATTTTTAATAAACAATAGCAAAATACAGCAATGTATGAATTTAATTTCATTTATACAAATTATTTACAATATTTACATCAAAAGTGCGAAAAAAAGTTTACACAAATAATCTCAAAGACACAAATAACAAAATAAATATTGCAAAAGATATGCCATAAAGTGTAAATATATGAGAAATAAGGATAAAACATTTAGATCCCCCCAACCCTGCTTGCAAGCAAGGAGGGCACCTGACTTACTAGCTTATCGGCAAGTTAACTCACATTTCTTCCTCCCTCCCTTGCATAGCAAGGGAGGGCAGGGAGGGATCATATTGTTAATTATTGTCTCTTAAAAAATGAATCAACTTCATTACTGCCTTTCCCCGATGGCTAATTCGGTGCTTTTCTTCAGCACTTATTTCCGCAAATGTTTTTCCTGATAGTTCAGGTATTTTCAAATACTCGTCTGGAATGAAAACAGGATCGTAACCAAAACCACCTGTTCCACGCTCATCGAAGCCAATTTTTCCTTCCACACTATCATCAAAAAAATAAGTTCCTGTCTGATCGCAATAGCAAATAACAGCCCGATAGCGGGCAGTTCTTTTTTCCAATGGCACATTTTCTAATAATCGTAGTGCTTTTCTTCGGTTTTCAGGATGCTCACCTTGCACGCCCGCAAAACGGGCAGAAAATACCCCTGGCGCTCCGTCTAAAGCATCTATTTCCAATCCTGAATCTTCGGCAAAGCAGGCTATTTGCGATAATTTATAATATGTTTGTGCTTTGATTTTGGCGTTTTCTTCGAAAGTAGCCCCAGTTTCTTCGACTTCTATCATATTATCAAGAACATCTTCTAATGATAGTAGCTCCATTTTCCCTGGGATAAATTCGTCAAATATACGCAGTATTTCGTTGATTTTGTGTTTGTTTGTTGTTGCCATCAATAGTTTCATACAACCATTCCAAAAAAAGGTTAATAATTACAGAATTTCATTATAGTAAAATTACAAATAATCTCTGTACGATAAAGAAGAGTTTTTTCCTTATCTTTGCTTACCAACAATATTATTATTAATAGTTTATTTTTTTTAATTGTTTTTATGGGGTTTATAGTGTCTATTGAAAAAGAAAAATTTCCAAAATCATTCTGGATAGCGAACGTGGCTGAACTCTTCGAACGTGCTGCTTTCTATGGAATGTTTATTTTCTTAACGATTTATCTAACGCAAACAATCGGTTTCTCAGATATATGGGCAGGTATTATTGGCGCATTTTTCGCGACAGGTATTTATATTTTACCAATGTTTACAGGTGCTTATTCTGATAAAATTGGCTTTCGCAATGCTTTAATACTTGCTTTTATATGCCTTACAGTTGGTTATTTCACTTTGGGTATTTTGCATACAAAAATGACAACAGTCCTTGCCTTACTGATATTAATGTTTGGTGGCTCTTTTATTAAATCGGTAATAACAGGAACAGTAGCAAAATCATCGACAATAGAAAACAGGGCAAGAGCCTATTCAATTTTTTATAGTATGGTCAATGTTGGCTCTTTCTCGGGCAAACTTTTCGCAGAACCGATTCGTGCAGGCATAGACATTGACGCTATTAATCTCCATTTTCCTGGTTTTGGTGTCGAATTTATCGGGGTTTATTCAGCTGTGCTGTCTTTTATTGCACTCATTGCAGTAATCTTTTATTTTAAAGACATAGATACTGAGGGCGTAGGCAAAACAATGAAAGAGCTTTTAGCAGGTTTCAAAAAACTATTTGCACAGCCACGGCTCTGGGTTCTGATACTTATTATTTCTGGTTTCTGGCTGGTGCAGCATCAAATGTATGCTTCTATGCCAAAATATATAATAAGAATGGTTGGCGAGCATGCCACTCCTGCTTGGTATGCAAATGTAAACCCGGCAATTATAATGATCTTTGTACTTTTAGTAACTCGTTGGATGCAAAGAAAACCAATTATTTTATCGATGAGTATTGGTATGATAATAATGCCGGTTTCGGCACTAGTAATGTCCACAGGTCCCTATCTTGAGACTCTATTTGGAAATAGTGTCAGTTTAGGTTTCTTTTCATTGCATCCAGTGGCATTGGCTATGGTTATTGGTATTGGCATTCAGGGCTTTGCAGAATGCTTTATTTCTCCTCGCTTTCTCGAATATTTTTCCCTGCAAGCTCCTAGAGGCGAGGAAGGTCTTTATCTTGGCTTTGCCCATCTACACTCCTCAGTTGCGAATTTTGTTGGATTTTTTATATCAGGATTTTTATTAGATGCATATTGTCCGAATCCTGAGCGTGCTGATTTGGTGGGCTTGACGCCGGAACAATTGGCTCCGTATTATGCCGGGGCTGCAAATATATGGTATGTTTATGCTGCTATTGTTGCTGCTTCAGCTGTTGCTTTGCTGATTTATGACAGAGTGTTAAAAAGAATAGATGCAAGGAAAACCGACTGAGCAACTATCATAAAACATTTTTTAAAGAAATTTTAAAAATCATACCGCTAAGGTTTTTGCTTGTGAGACCCTCGTATTTTAATGCGAAGGGGCTTCTCCAACCGACATTGGCGCCAATAAACCATTTGCCCGATATTCTTGCATTAAGCCCTACTTCGAAACTGCCTAGGAATAGCCATTTCCCGGAAGGATCGCTTGCAATGTCGAAACTGGAATGTGTGCCATAGCTCAAATTGCCAAACAACAAAGCAAGCCGTGAACTTGCAAAGAAGTCTCGACCTATTGGCAATAGAGCATCAAAATCGACTCCTCCATAAACCAATCGCAAATGAGCCTCTTGTCCCTGTTGAGTTATTTTAAATTTGTGTGTTTGAGTGAAGAGATAATTGAACTCCGCTCCTATTGAAAAATTTTTGGTAAAATAACTACCCAAGGCAATGCCTAGCTCCAAACCCCAGTTTTTGACCATATTTGGTATCTTGCCATTTATTTCTAAATATGATTCTGGCTCTTCTGTTGTGGTTTCATCTATAAAGCTAAATTCTTTGCCTTCCGAGCCACCAGGAAACATTTGACACTGTGCTGAGTTGGACGAGATGACTATAAGTAATAGTATCAAAGTTAAGTAATCAAATCGCAATTTCATTTTAAACAAATCAGATAAATAATTGAATATTTATAAAAAATAACGTTCAATTAATGTTTATAATTTAACAAATCACAGCAAAAAAAATAATGGGAAATTGGACGATTTCAACAATAACATATTTCAAAAAGCAATGCTTAGGGGGTATTTATCGTCTAAAATCAAAAAATTAAGGAATGGAAAAAATAAATGAACAGATATGGTTATATGGGCAATTTTGGTGGCTTTCCTGGTATGCCGCAAGTTTTAAAAGGTTTAATACTGGCAAATGTAGGGATTTTTTTGCTGCAACATTTCGTTTTACAGATGTTCACCGTTGGCGGTGGCTCTCTAGCTGAACAATTTTTTTATTGGTTGGCACTTTTTCCAATCGCTGATGGCTCAAACTTCCAATTTTGGCAAGTCATTAGCTATCAATTTTTGCATGGCGGTTTTATGCATTTGTTTTGGAATATGCTCGTATTGTGGATGTTTGGTCGTGAACTTGAGATGATGTGGGGCAGCTCGCGTTTCCTTACATTTTATTTGTTATGTGGCATTGGAGCAGCTATTGTTCAACTGGTGATAAGCCCGATGTTTTCAAGTATAGCTCCTACTGTCGGCGCTTCCGGATCGATAATGGGCATAATGGTCGCATTTGCTTTGCTTGAACCTAACAGAACAGTTATTGTTTTTCCGATTTTTGTGCCTATTAAAATCAAATATGTGATAATATTTATCATTGCCGGTGATTTGCTCATGGGATTTATGGCACAAAACGATATGGTAGCTCATTTTGCGCATCTTGGTGGAGCTGCAGCTGGCTGGATCTTATACAAATTTGGTGATAATATCGGAATATTCAAGCTTGTTGATAGGATATTTGGTGTAAAATCAAAGAATACAGATACTTTTGGTTCATTTTACCAAAGACCGAGTAACATTTACGAACAAGAACCATATTGGCAAAGACCAGCTAATCCTTTTCAAAGCGCATTCAAACAAAAGGAAGAACCACGCCCAGAACCTCAAAAAAGCAATATCATTAACATAAATGGCGAGGAAATTACTCAGCAAAAAATTGATGAAATTCTGGATAAAATTTCAGAAAGTGGTTACCAGAAACTAACAGATCGCGAAAAAAGAATTCTTTTTGAATTAAGCCAAAAAATAAAATAGCTTTTTTTCAAAGATTTAATAGATTTGCAGTATAGCTATATGTTAAGATTAGCTTATATATATATATACGATGAAAAAAGAGAGCGTTTATATATTTTTGTTTATCATTTTGGCATACTGCGTAAAAGCAGACGCCACTTTCCCCAATGAATACAAGCCCATCGAGTTTAATGACGGTGGTAACGTGCTTTTTGGCAAGGGTGAATACGCTGAGTACCTTTTTTTTGTTAAGCCTTATTGGACATTATCTCCTTCGCTTTATTACAGAAAAGATTTTAAAGATACCACCTGGCACGCCTTGCCATTAGGTGAAAGACGCTATATCACAGATGCCATTGTTGGCGAAAAGTCTTTATTTTTGCTCTGGACTGAATCTTCTGACGTATTTGTAGCGGCATTAGATTTACATATATTAAAAGCAAACAATCTCCAAAAAGATACATCAGATAATAAATCAAGATTTTTAAAAGTCGAAAAATTAGCGAAACCTGGCGATTTATCTATGAATTACGAGAATCGTTTTATCGATGTTAAAAGAGATAATTCGTCTCGAAGCGCAGACTCTGATAAGGCTCTTTTCATTGCAAATGGAGTTTTATATAGTTTTTCAAGTGGGGAAGAAACCGGATCTTTAGTAAAAATCGACGAAAACGTTGCCGGTGCTGTTTTGTTTAAAAGTGGTGAATATGATTATGCTTCAATAATTGATGGTAGCGCTGGGACTTATGCTTATTTCTACGGGAATAAACATCTTGAAACTGCCGGATCTTTCAATCTCGGGAGCGAAAATTACTTTTTTCCATTAGAGAATAAAATAGCTTTGATAAGTGGTGCAATCGAAAAATCGAATTATTTCTATTATCAATTAATCACTCCCGGGAGCAATTCTTGTCCAGGAGTTTGGCTTAATGCTAAAGGTTCTTGTATAAAGATAAACAATGACAAATTAGGACAAAAAATCTTTTATATCACTGGTGGCAAGAATGGCTATTTTCTTGAAAGAATTGATTTTTCTGCTGGTACTGTTACTAAAAAAGATCGCTGTCTGCTTCCTGTGCATCTTTTTGAGCCGATGGCTTTGTGCATTGATTCTGCTTATGCTTATGCGATTTTCAGAAATGGTCTGGCAGTGATTTCTTTCGATTGTCAGTTGCTATCCTCCGACTATTATTCCTTTGGTGAGGTGCTGGTTGGTGATATTAGTATCCAAGATAGAGGAAAATTTCTAGTTATTAATGGCAACAAGGCTAGTGTTATCTTTTCGAGAACAGAGAATAAATCATGGTTGTTACGACTGATTTGGCAGAATTATTGGTATTATCTTGTTGTTTTTATTGTGCTTTTGCTCTTTGCAATTCTGTATAAAATGTTTAAGTCTCATAAGCGTAAATTAAGTATTCTACTAGATTTGCCTTCGCTTGGCATTGTCTTTTTTATCGACAGGAGTGGTAAATTAACTGAAGCGAACATTGCAGGTAAAAAATTCTTAAATATTGGGCTTGGCTCTCCTATTGGTAAGTCTTTTCAGTATTATTGCCTCGACGATTCTTCAAAAATCCTCTTGGAATACGTTAACGACGCCTTTAAAGAAAAAGAACAAGTTACACGCAAGCTATCTGTAACTGAAAACGGCGAGACAAAAGAATTATCAGTTAAAATAATGACAATGAAAAACCTTGCAGGCAACTTCAAAGGCTTGATTGTTACCATCTTGGATATAACAGAAGTTCTCGAACGAAAACGGTTAAGTTATTGGGCTCATCTTGCTCACGATATGCAAACGAATATTGCTGCCATCAAGATAAATGCTGAAGAGCTTGATCTTGTTCAAGAAGATAATATCAAAAAACAGTCTATTATTATCAGGCAATCAGCCATTCTAAATCAGCGGGTTCGAGATATTGTTACTGTCGGCAGGAGCGAGGCAATTACAAAAGAGCTTTACGACTCTGAGAGTATTTGCGAAGCAGTAAAAATGGAGTTCGACTGGAGCAGGAGGTCAAATATTAGCTTTAATATCGAAGCACAGAAATTTAAGGCTGCTTGCGACAAGCCTGTTCTTGTCAGAGCTATAAGAAACGCTGTCGAAAATGCCATTCGAGCGATAAATGTTTCTGAAGGGAGAATCGTTCTTTCCTGTCGTAGCGATCTTCGTTATGCCTATTTTTTAATAAAAGACAATGGGCCAGGAATCGACGAGGAAACAAAATCGAAAATCTTAAAACCATATTTCACTACTTCAAGAAAAGAAGGCGGAAGTGGTATCGGCACTATGATTATGCAACACGCTATCGAGCTGCACGGTGGCGATATTAGTATCGAATCAGAGAAGGGAAAAGGAACAGAAGTGATATTTAGGATTCCTAATAATCTCAGAAACAACAAGCGATGAACGAATCTTGTAAACATCTTTTCGGAAAGCGACTTGCTTCGCTTGATTATGGCAGAAAGCGGACCGGATTTGCCGTTTGTGATGAGTTTCATATCACAGTTAGCCCGCGAAAAATATTCGATGTTTACTCTGAAACTTTTTTTGAAGAACTTAGAAATGAAATTCAAAAGGAAAAGATTGCCGCTATTATTCTTGGGATACCTTTACGGACAGATGGCGTAGAAACTGAAATTATCAAGGAAATAAGGAGCTTAAAAGAAGAAATTGAAAAACATTGCGAAGTGGAAGTTATTCTTTTTGACGAAGCATTTTCAAGTCGGAGAGCCACTGAAACGATGCTAGCCAGCGGAAAGAAGAAGAAGAATCGCTCGAAAAAAGGAAATAAAGACATAATCGCTGCTGCTGTTATCTTAAGAGAGTTTTTGGAAACAGAATTATGCTAATTGTATATCCCTCCCCTGCCCTCCCTTGTAAACAAGAGAGGGAGGAATATTGATAACATCTTTAAAATCAGGATAGTTAAGAAGCCCACCTTGCTTGCAAGAAGTGTTGAAGTAATATATTATTTACTTTTTTAAAACCAAAATAGTTAAGTAGACTCCCCTTGCAAGCAAGGGGGAGTATTTCATTTTAATAGAATAAGCAACTGCTCTATGTTATGAGCGATTGTTCTTTGAAAATTGATTACACTATTAGTGAACCAATAAGCAATAGTTATTATATGCTCGAAGAGCAGGATTTATCTGAACACTTTCAGATTGTTGCTGAAGTATGTGAAATTGAAACGGCACGTCCTTTGATAAAAAGAACTTGGTGGAAAAACGGTTAGTATTCATTATGATGATATCATTACGCTCTTTGCTTGAAGGATATATCAAAGAAAATGCATAGGAGATACCGATAAAAAAAATCGCAAGAAAACTTGGGAATGAATGAAAGAGCAGTATCGAAAATTTTTAAGTCAATAAAGAAACAAAAAATATTTTTTATATTTTAAAGGACTTACGAAAGAGTTAAAAAATATTTTCAAAAATGTTGTAACTTTTTCTGAAAAATATATTTATATTTAAGGAAAGTATTATTTTAGAAATTTTTTGGAGATGATCATTCAAAATAGTAATAAAAAGTTAAAACAAAGCCGAACGAAGCCTGGCTTAGTTTAAAAAGTCTTCGCAGTTGCTTTTCTCCTGAAGCCCTAACAAGTTTAAGGAGAACGACAAAAAAAACATTTAACAAATTTATTGATTTAGTGGTGAAGAAATGAAAAAATTATTAATGATTTTATTTTTTTTAGTATTCGCAAACACTTTAAAAACCTTCGCAAATTGTCCTTCATGGGCTACAAATAGCAATATTTACATTTTTACTGTAAATGGTTGTAAATATACTGCAACAGTGTGCTGGAAATGTCCTATTAATTATGGAGAATCTTGGATTACAATTGACTATCCTGTTCCAGTTGATCCATATTGTATTCCAGATCCTTTGATAAATTTAGCTGGAATAAAAAGAGCAATTCTTGATCAGTTAAGCGATCCAGCTTGGTTATATCAACTTTGCACGGGTTACCCTTTCCCAGAATGCCCTTCTAATTCTTATACATATAAAATTAAAGATTATAATTGTACATACATGTACATGAATTTTGATAAAAAAATAACTTACCATACTTGTAACTTTAATGGTTGGTGTGAACAAACATTGTATATTTGTTGGGATATTTATGGTCCACATAAGTATATAGTTTCTGATTGGTCACATCAGGGAGATAGTAGTTGTCCGACAGTAATGCCTGGTGTACCACAAAATCCAGGTGAAATGTCAACTTGTTGGCAATGGATATTATGCTCATAATTAAAATTAGGATAGTCTCAAATGTTAAAATGTTTAATTTTGAGAAAACAATAAAAGTGAAATTTTAATAAAAGCTAAATAATTAATATATTTAAACTTATTGATTCATAAATGAAATTTGAAATTTGAGACTACCTAATATTTTATCACTAATTTTTGATATATTATGAATTATAAATTGCAAATATTTTTTTTCTTTGTTTTACCTATATTGTTGATGGGTAAAAACAGTATAGAAATTACACCAATAGTACTTAATTTTAATGGTGTTGAAGCATTAGATTCTGTTATTATTGCTTATTCTGATTATGGTTCAATACTTGCAAGTTGTGATAATGGAAATACATGGAATCAAAAAAAAGTTTTTGACCATGTTGACATTAGTAATGTTTTTTTAGAAAAAGATAGAATTACAGCATTTTCCATAGATGGACAATTCTCAATTTCAAATGATCTTGGAATTACTTGGAAATTGCAAAACAATATTAATGACTCAATCTCATTTGTTATAAAATATCAGGATGGATATTTCTTAAGTTGTAAATCTGGAATTATTCAGTTAAGTAATGATTTTAAAGTAATAAATACTAAGTCACTTGAAAATAGTTCATTCAGATTTTTCAAAGACAAATATAATTTTGATTTTGGTGGTGTTTTTCTTAGAAAGAACTTGGTTTTATTTAAGGGTAACTTGTACTTACTTAATGATACAAATTCGATAATTTACAAATTTGATACTTCTTTAAATCAAATAGAAAGAATAGATTTGAAACAATTGATTCCTTCAAGAAATTATTATACACATTATAATTTTTGTGGGGATTCTCAAAATGTTTATATTGAGATAGGTGATTCAGTTTATAAGACCCAAGATTTTAAATCATTTGCATATCTCTTCAAATAT
>CAYVTD010000041.1:0-28803 GCA_964454445.1 uncultured Hyphomicrobiales bacterium | reverse complement strand
AGCATCGAGTAACTAATCGTTTAATGCTGCTCCTTATTTAAATTTTTCATTTGTAAATCTATAATTTTCTTCTGCTTGTTTAGTGGCTTCATTGGAAAACTTTAGTTTTTCCTCTGCTTTTTCAAGCGATAGAAGTGCTTGTTTGACGTCGAGCGTAACAGCGTCTTTCACTTGTTCATAAGATTGTATAGTTTGCTCAAGAGTTGCCTCTGCTTGTGCTGTTTGATGGGAAACTGTCCTCCAATTCCAAATATCGAAAGAGAAAATAATCCCGAAATCCCAAGTCCCGATGAATTGGTCTCTTGTAGGCATAATTCTTTGGTTTGGACGGGCAAAATTGTAGTTACCAACGAAATTGATGAATGGATACCAGCCTGCTTCAGCAATTTCAACCCCTTTTTCGCTTGCTTTTACTCTCATTTCCATACCTTTTAATTCCGGCCTATCCATGAATGCCTTGTCTAATGTCAATCTAATATCATTGTTCGGCAATTGAAGCATACTTGGTTTGCTAGCGAGGATTAATTTTGTGTCGAGAGGCAAGCCAATAGTGTTGTTTAGAGCCATCATGGCAAGCATAATACCGTTTTCAATATCGACTTTAAGAACTTGTAAATTTGATAATTGCACTTTCACTTTCAGCACTTCGTTGAGAGTTGCCAGCCCTGCCTTTTCGAAATTTTCGATGTCAACAAGATGGGCTTGCAATTGCTTGATATTATCTTCGATATTATTAAGCGATTCAATTGCGTTATATAAAATCCAATAATTGTATTTAATATCGTAAATTAACTGGTTTTTTGACGAATTGTAGTCTTCAACAGCGGCTTTTTCGTTCAATTCCATCAAATTTTTTGTGTTTTGCAAACGGAAGCCTGCAAACAATGGTTGGCTTAGCGTGAGCTTGACTTGGTAGTTATCAAGAACAATAGGGGAGATGGACATTCTTTTAAACTCACCATTTCCAATAGGGATGGACACTTGAAAAGGCTCCACTGCGCTTAAGCGGGTATAAGCGGCGCTCATTTTCAACGATGGTAGCATCGACGAATTAGCTTCATCAACTTTGGCAGATGAATAATCGATCTTGCTATGTGATATTTTTAATGTTTTGCTATGTTCCAAGCCGATTTTTATGCAATCATCGACAGTAAGTTGTTTTGTTTCTTCGGCATACAAAAAATGTTGGAAGAAGATGAATAAGAATATTATCTTTGAAAAAGTCTTGACCATATTTAGCCTAAAAAACTGTTAAAATACAATAATTGTTAATAATTGGATAGTTTAATATCTAACTTTTTATTTCGGTATTGCTCGAGATATTCTTTGCTATCTGTTTAAGCACTGATTTACATATTTCATAATCGTTTGTATCAATTCCCGTGAGCGCCTCCTTCAGGCTTTCTTGAGCAATTTCAATCAGAGTAGATTTTAATTGCTTGCCTTCATAAGTAAGATGTATCATATTTGCTCTACGATCAGCCTTATCAGAGATTCTAACCACCAAATTGTTTTTTTCAAGATTATCGATGATGCTTGTCATAGTAGCTTTATTTTTAAACAGAGCATCGGCAAGTTCCTGTTGTGTCTGTCCTTCTTTCTTCCATAAAATCATCAAAACGACCCATTGCTCGACAGTTATGCTAAAGCCCGCTTTTTGGAAGCGTTTGTTAAGGTCGTTTATCATCATTCTTGATACAACATTGATAATTGTGCCTAAATTTTCAGTCGGATTTTGCTTGTTTATCATATTTATTCTCAATAGTTGTAAATCAAACTGTTTCAAATATAAACTAAAATATTTAAAATATAAAAAAAACTTAGACATAATCATTATTTTTTCTGAGATGAGTTGGATTATGAAGCATATTTCCAATTTCCTTTGATAGTGTGAAAAAAAATCTTAATTTTACAATTATTATGTAAGCAATAAAGAAAAAGAAGTAAAATATGGGTGATAGAATAGTACTTATCGTAGCAGTAGGATTATTGCTCATTACCTTCCTGCCAATATATTTAAACAGAAAAAAAATCTTTATCCGCAAGCCGATTGAAATGTTTCATAAAGATATGGAAGAAAGCGGGTTAAGGCGTGTTCTCGGTAAATGGTCGCTTACAAGCTTGGGAGTAGGTGCCATTATCGGGGCAGGTATTTTTGTTATGACAGGCGTAGGAGCTAAAGAATATGCAGGTCCGGCACTTGCATTATCATTTGTTATTGCTGGTATTGGATGCACATTTGCCGCGCTTTGCTATGCTGAATTTGCCTCTTTTTTGCCAGTCGAAGGCTCTGCTTATGCTTATGCGTATTCAACTTTGGGTGAGTTTCTAGCTTGGGTGATTGGTTGGGATTTGATATTGGAATATGCTATGAGTTCTTCGGCAGTTGCTGTCGGATGGTCGGGTTATACTTATAAATTCCTTAATTTATTTGGTATTAAACTACAATTATGGATGTCGTTTGATAGCTACACGGTGAACGAATTGCTTCGGCAAGCGGCTGAAGATCCCGTCAAGCTCGCCGAATTAAATATGCATTTTTCCAGTTTGGATATTCCTACCGTGTTTGGCTTTCCTATTACATTCAATTTACCTGCGTTTTTGATTGTCTGGGTTGTAACATCTATATTGATTAAAGGGATAAAAGAAGCTGCCTCTACTAACAACTTAATGGTTGCTCTTAAAGTTGCCATAGTGTTATTCATTATAATTCTAGGTTTTCATTATATTAACATAGACAATTGGAGCCCTTTCATACCGGCAGCTGAAATGATAAAAGGTCCGCTAGGCACACATTCGGCTTATGGCTTGATGGGTATTTTGTCGGGAGCGGCTTACATATTTTTTGCCTATATTGGCTTTGATACTGTATCAACCCACGCGGGAGAGTCAATAAATCCACAAAAAGACATTCCATTTGGCATAATCACATCACTAATTGTTTGTACTGTTTTATACATTCTTGTTGCACTTGTTTTAACTGGAATGGTTAATTTCCGGGACATCGACATAACCGCTCCCATATCATCTGCTTTTATAAAGAACGGCTTGAAATTCGCTGTCTTTATTATATCTATCGCAGCTGTTGCTGGCTTGACTTCTGTTCTAATTGTAATGCTTCTTGGGCAATCTCGTGTATTTTATGCAATGTCGAAAGATGGCTTGCTTCCGAAAGATATCTTTGGCAGGCTACACCACAAGTTTAAAACACCATACAGAGCGAATTTATTAACTGGATTGGTTGTTTCTCTTGTCTCGGCATTGACACCTATTTCAGTCATCGCCGAACTCGTCAATATTGGGACTTTGCTTGCATTTGTTATCGTTTGCATCTCAGTTTGGATTATGCGATTCAAAGAGCCGGAAAGACACCGTCCATTTAAAACACCATATATTCACATTATTGCTCCACTAGGTATTGTTTTTAATCTTACCTTGATGATATCTCTTGGCATTCACAACTGGGAGAGGCTAATGTTATGGCTTGCCTTAGGCTGTGGTATCTATTTCTTATACAGCAAGAAAAACAGCTTGTTGCAGAAGTCGCAGAAATAAGAAGAGATTGCTTTTTTAGCAGAATTAGTATAAATGTTACTTGCTTTTTTTAATATCTTAATTTCAAGGGAATTAACAGTATATCACAAGGCTTTCTTAAAAGGTATTTATTATAACAATTTGTCAGACAAGGATGCCTAAGCTACTTGAGTTATTTCGATTTTGTAGAACAGACATCCTTGTCTGTTCGGGGTAATACTACTTTTGAGATAGCCTCTACAGATGTGTTTTTTTATTATGTAATTAATATTTCCGCTTTTGCTCTTGCATTGGTATTAGAAATAACTGCTTTTACGAAATCTTCTGCTTCTGAGAAGTGAATTAAAGCTGTTATTGACACTGAATCAGTATATTCCTCCTGAAAAGAAATTGCCATAGAATCTAAAAGACGTTTTATAGTTGATAATTCTCCGTAACTGCATTTAATTGCAACTTTTTTTGTTAAATGAATAGGTTTTTTCTCAGAAGTTTGCAATACTGCCTCAGTAGCATCTGAATAAGCGCGTACAAGACCGCCAACACCGAGCTTTGTCCCGCCAAAATATCGTGTTACTACCACGATAATATCGCTTAAATCAAATTTTTTTATTGCGAATAGTATTGGCTTGCCAGCCGAACCGGAAGGCTCGCCATCGTCGGAGGTGCGATACTCTTTACCTTCTTTTCCTATTTGATAAGCAAAGCAATTGTGGGTGGCATTATAGAATTCTGCTCGAATGCCATTTAAAAATTCAAGAGCTTGTTCTGTGCTTGCCACAGAATTAGCACTGGCTATGAATCGAGAACCTTTAATTTTAATTTCTGCTCTAGCTTCATTGCTGATTGTATAATAAATATCTGAATATTTCTTCTTATCACTCATTGTTTAAAAAAGAAAAGAGAGAAAAATTAATGAAAATCGGTATAGTATGCTATCCAACTTTTGGTGGTAGCGGTGTTCTTGCCACTGAACTTGGTCTTTCCCTTGCCCGTCGGGGCAATCAAATACATTTTATCAGTTATGCCCAGCCAATGCGTCTCGGCACTTTCCATGAAAATATTGTATTTCATGCCGTCGAGATACCTCATTATCCTTTGTTTGAATTCCATTTATATACTCTTGCCCTCGCCGGAAAAATCATTGACGTGGCGAAATACGAAGAGCTCGACATTCTCCACGTCCATTATGCCATACCACACGCTGTAAGCGGTTTTTTAAGCCGGGACATACTCGGTAAAAATAATCTTAAGCTAGTAACTACCCTGCACGGTACGGATATAACACTTGTTGGGCTCGAACCGAGTTTTCTGCCAATAGTCAGATATGCCCTTGAGCGATCTGACAGTATTACTGCTGTTTCCATGCATTTACGGGAAAAAACCCTTCAAAACTTCACTTGCCGCCGAGATATCGAAGTAATTCCCAATTTTGTTGATACTGAACAATACAAAAGAAACACAAACGGAGCAATTAAACAAAAATTAGCACCTAATAATGAAAAAATAATAGCTCATATATCAAATTTTAGGAAAGTGAAGCGCGTTACCGATGTTGTTAGGGTATTCAAAGAAATAAGCGATAAGATTGATGCCAAATTACTTATGATTGGCGATGGTCCCGAAGCATCGCAAGCTGAAAATTTGTGCCGGGAATTTGGGTTATGCAGTAAAGTGCGGTTTCTTGGACAGCAAAGTGGTCTTCCAGAAATTTTATCTGCAGTGGATTTGTTTTTGTTGCCGAGCCAATCGGAGAGCTTTGGCTTGTCTGCTTTGGAGGCGATGAGTTGTGGAGTGCCTGTAATTGCTTCTAATATCGGTGGCATACCTGAGGTCGTTGTCCACGGCGAAACGGGCTATGTTGCCGAAATGGGCGATACTGAAAGAATGGGTAGATATGCTGTTGAGTTACTTACTAATGAGAAGAAATGGAATGCTTTTTCTGAAGGTTCTCGTCGTCGGGCTGTTGAAACGTTTGATATTCACAAAATTGTTCCGATGTATGAGGATTTATATCGAAGAGTGCTTGAGTGATGAATTTATCGTTGAACTGAATAAATTTTCTAATTACCAATGACGACCATTACTTTTTTTGAAAATACCTTGTTGCTTGCTAGGTCAACTGCTTCGAAGAAAAGGACATAAGGTCCGGATTGAAGAGTGTATCCTTCATCGTTACTGCCGTCCCAGACGAAATTGCCTTTGCTTGCAGTAGGCTCTGATGTTTTCAATTTTCGTAATCGTCTGCCAGAAGTATCAAAAATATATGCAGAAATAACCGCTCTTTGATAGGGCAAAGAATATGAAACAATGCAATGACTATCATTACCACGTTTGCCTGGGGAAAACGGGTTTGGAGAAACATTTAGTTCGCCTGTCGATGTAATTTCATTGCTAATGCTGTTTTTTTCCATAGGGGTAGCGCCTCGGGCATCGCCGCAACTTGACCAATTTTCAGCTGAATTTGTTTCGAGCAATGGGCTAATTCTTTCTAAACTAACATTTAATGTCGTAATGCCCTTTATGTGCCAAGATTCTTTATATGTTAAGGAATCAATTTGATAGCCGTTCGGGTCGAAAAGGATAATGTCATCTCCAGTTTTGTTTAGATTAAAAGACGATTTATAGAGCGAAACGGAGTTGTGCGACAACAATTCTGGATAAACTTTGAAAAACAATGAATCCCAAGCGATAACGGCATAGTTTCTTGGTAAGATCAATGAATTCTTCGAGAAATATACAAAATCAGGGCCATGACTTTTCCATCTGTCGCTAATTCCGTAACCACTCAGATTTATTGTATCTAAAGAATTATTGTAAATTTCGACAAATTCGGCGTTGTTTGCATCAACATCAAACATTATTTCGCTTATGGTTAATATGTTTTGTGGGTATGCATTGAAGAGAATGTATTTCAATGTATCGTTTTTCGAGTTTTGGTCAAGCTCTGAATGAACAATGGCAAGAGCCGTAAAAGAACCGTAGCTGTTTTCATTTGGAAAAATTTCTTTTTTAGAAATGGTTATAGGAAATGGGTTAGTATCGATATCATTAAAATTAGAATGATAAACTGTTTCTGTTGTTGAGAAAACGCTGTCGCGATTCAAATCTATTTTTAATGAAAATTCAAAATTTTTAATTCTTTTCCTGCCTTTATTTAAGATGAAGATTACGATGGAATTACTTGTTTTTTCGTAAATAATCGAATCGATGGCAATATCGAAATCTAATAATGAAATTGAGTTCTTATATCCGGCAGTAGCACCATTGGGAGATTCAGAAGTGCCCCAATTATCGGAGCTAATAGCAGGAGAGGCGTAGTCAATTCTTTCAATTGATTTTCCTTTTTTGCCCCATTTCATATTGTAAAAAACAGAATCGACGACATTTTTGTTTTTAGTGATTTTAATAATATCAGTAGTGTTGTTAAAAATTGGCAATGGAGTTTCGATAAGCAAAGCATTTACAGGGATTTCTCGAGCCGCCTTTAAGCCAGCAGAATCAGAGGTTATCACTCCATAGCTTTGAGGATTTAATTCAAAATATGGAAGGGCTTTGCTGCCAACAGCGTCGTAAATCAAACAATCAATACATTCGAAAGGCTCGTCAGAAAAATTGTAAAGCTCGAACCATTCTGGTTCATCGCTCGGAGGATCGGGCATCGCTTCGTTTACAACAATTTGGGAAAAGAGAGGGTATGAAAGGAGGAACATCAAAACAATAATTATTTTCATTTTTCTAATCCGATATTATACTTTTTTACAAATTACCATTTTTAATTTCAATCATTTACAAAAATATTTATTAACCACCACATTAAAAGCTAATTCAGATAGAATTACAAATATTTTTATTAAAAATTGTGAGAATCAAATTTGTAATTGATGATTTTTCAATGAATAAGAAAGAATAGTATTGATTTTATTAATATCCATTTTTATGATATGAAAAAAAGAATATTTCTTTTGTAATCTTCTATTTGACAAGTATTCAAACGAGGCGTCATCATTTAACTACCGTTCAAACAGTTTATCAAGAGCTAACTCAATTTTTTAATATTTGTTATATTTTGCAAAGTAATTGTCAATTTCTGGTCGCAATTCTATTCCAACTTTTTCAAAGATGTCCAAGAGTTGTAAATACGTTCCTTGCCCGCCAAGAAAATCCCAAAACTCATTTGCTACTTTCAATTCTGTTTCTAAATCTAACATTCCTGCCATAGTCCAGCGTGAATAAGGTTTTGGTTCATAAGGATTGTAAGGAATTGCAATCAATGTGTTGATTTTTGCGGTTGGATTTTCAGCCAAAACACAAGCTGTCCATTCTAAAAGTGTTCGCTTAAATTCCTTAAAACCACCTTTGTTTGGTTTTGCAGTTTTGATGTCAAACAAGTAAAACTGGTTGTCGTTGCTTTGCAACCAAATATCAACTTTGGTCGGTTTTACAGTTTTCATTGTTCCTGTTTGTGCAACTTTTCTTATTGCTTCAATTTCGTCCAACTTGTTTGGCTTAGAATTGGCAGCTGTCAAGTCGTCCATAATGTCTTGGATAACTCGTTGTGCTTTTTCGCTGATTTGTGTTCCTGCCGTTGCTTGTGATTTTGCTTCTTTGAAAGTTGTTGATGCTAACGCCAATGCAACCGGCTCGAAAATGCTTGTGCCAAAGTTTGTGTTTAGAGAATGAATAAACGAGAATAACGCCATTCTGTCTTTTCCTAAAAGCCGTGTGTGAAAAGGCATTGAAGCGGGTTCGGGTTTGTAGTTTTGGAATTTGTTTCGCAAACTGTTTTTCAAAACTGTTTCAACTTGCTGTATTTGTTGATTAGTTAGTGTCATTATTCTTTTATGTTTTGAATGATTGCGTTTTGGATTGTACCAAACCAATCAATATGGTCGCCAATTATTTCTTCAAGCAATTTTATTTCGCTTTCTGTTAATTCTCTTTCTATACACTCTTCTGCAACATGCTGTAAGTCTTCAACTGTTAATTGATAAACTACTTTATCAAGATTTACTATTCCCATAGTTATTTTGCTTTTAAATGAAAAATTATTTCCGAATATGCACCTTTGTCCTTTTCGGTTCGGTTTAATACGGGTCGTTTGAACTGATTAACGATTTTCATTCCTGCATTTTTAGCAATAGTTGGATACATATTATATTTGTCGTTGGCGACAAGGAAAATATCATAATCGTCAGCCAAATATTTTTTTGCGTTATTCAAAACATCTGAAATTCCTTGTATGTAACTTTGTTTTGCTTCTTTGCCTTGTCCTTTGAAAAGTGGACCAATTTCTAATTCGTCTTTTCGCTCAAAGCCAAACAAATCGTAAGCGTAAGCGTGTTGTTCGTGATAGTCAATTAAACCAACGTAAGGTGGTGATGAAAAAATGCCTTTGATTTTTTGCTTTTGTGCCAATTCTGCAAATGCAGGATTATATTTTTTGAGTTGAGCAAAAATATCAATCGTTCTACTGTCGCCTGTCAAACAAGTTTGAAAAGTGTTTGTTCTTAGTTTATCAAACTGCTCTAATCGTTTTACGGTGTCTTTGCTGTATGTTTCCCACCATTTTAGGATAGAAAAAAGTGGTTTGCACATTTTCCCGTGTTTCGAGCAATAGTAAGTCGCTGTAATTGGCTCAACAAGGGTAGCCAAGTCAGCGTGTGTTGTTGCTCTGCAACTGCGAATAGTGCGACTAAGTATTACGCTTACTATTTTCTTGGTGTTTATATTTTTGATTTTCTTGATTTCGCTAAATACAAATTCAATTTCTTCACGAATGTGCTGAGAATACCATTTGTCTATGAAATTATCGGCTTTGTCTTGACGTAATTTTATGTTGTATTGTTTTACCAACTTTTCGTAAACAGGCAAAAATTCTTTTTCTTTTTCTGCACCGTATTCTTTTTCGTTGATTTTGCCTTGTCGCAAATCGTATTTGTAAGTTGTTGCCGGAAAATATTTGTTGTTGAACTCGTAAAGTTCTTGCAACAATTTTGCTTCAAATTCTACTGTATGCGAATTTTCTAAAAACGATTTCAATGCTTTTGAAATGCGATTAATTTCGATTTGAACATCCGCTAAATCGTATTTTGTAACCTTACAATTACCAATCAAAGCATTGAAAGCCGAAACATCAATGCCGATGGCATTCATTCCTAATTCGCAGGATTGCACCATTGTCGTGCCACTTCCCGAAAATGGGTCAAGTACAATATCGCCTTTTTTGAAATAGATTTCTTTTTTGAAATTGTCAGTGTGATTATCTAAAAAATATTCAACAAGTTGAGGGATAAATTTGCCCTTGTATGGGTGCAAGCGATGAACGTGTTTAGTTGTTTCTGCTTCTTTATATTGGTCAAATGATAACGCCCAATTTAAGTCGTTTCCAAGTTGGTCTTTCCAAGAAACTTCACGCTGTCCGTTGTAGGATTTATAGTAATTAATCAAGTCTTCCAAGGCAACTTGCGTAGAATCGTTATCGCAAATTTTTTTAATTCGACCATATTGAATGAGGTAAGAAATATTAGCGGTTGTAACAATTTTTTTTGTGTGTTTAGTTGCCCATTCGCTTGCTTCTTTTATGGTTAAAAGTCTGTCCGATTGTATCATTTTTATATTAAATTATCATTTTTATATTAAATTATCATTTCTTACGAGATATTTTTTTATTAATATACGACAAAAATACGAAAAAAGAATAAATACAAAGAAGTAGAAAATTGTAAAAAATGTTAAAATTCTATTAACAACAATTCTTTTAATATAAAATAATATTAATTGTTTTGATATATCAAAATGATGTTAAGAAATAATAATCTATTGATAATTTAATAAGTTGTAGAAATATTATATATAATTAGTAGTTTTAAAATTTTTATTTTAATTTACCGTTTATTTCTTTTATTAAGAAATGAATCTTAGTATTAAATAAAAAAATTTTAAAATGAGAAATTAATAATTAAAATGATGTCATATTTTATTCAATTATGGAAGGATTATTAGCAGTGAAAACTTCTAATACACATTATATATTCGCATTTTTCTTGTTATTCTTTACGCAAGAATTGTTATTTGCTCAAGAAAGTGGATTAACACAGAAACAGAGGGATAGTATCGTAAAAGAAGAGATTTTCAATGTTGTAAAGAGTGGCGGAATTGACAGTTTAAAGTACTATTTGAGTAAGAATAGAAATAGAGTCAGAGATAGTTTAATAATGGACATTGCAGAATCAGGTAGAGCTAAGATGGATTCCAGCTTGATTAATATAGCATTAGTTTGTGCTGAAGAGAATAATGATAGCCTTGTTTTAGCTACTGTATATTGGGTAAAGGGTAGTTTTTTAACGTATGTTGATGATAAAAAGAGCTCACTTTATTATTTAGATAAAGCATTGGAAATAGCTCAGAAAATCGATGATTTATTTACGATAGGAAAAGTATGGGTTTATCGTGCTCAAATTTGTATGTCTGAGGGCAAATTCAAAGAAGCTGATGAATATTTTGCAAGATCACTTTCTGCCTTTGAAAAGATAAATTTAAATTCAGGACGAGGAATCGTATGGACTTATCGAGCAGATCTTGCGTATTATGAAGGTAGACACAAAGAAGCAAAAGAATATCTAGATACTGCTTCTTCTTTCTTTGAAAATGTTAAAAATAAAGTAGGAATGGGGAATGTGTGGAATATTCGTGGCGATATTTTTTTATCTGAACGTAGGTATAAAGAAGCTGAAGAGTGTTATGTAAAAGCACTTCCTTTCTTTGCAGCAATAAATGATATTCTTGGGGAAGCAAATGTGTGGAAAAATCGTGGTAATATTTGTTTGAATGAGGGTAGGAATAAAGAAGCAGAAGAGCATTACGCAAAAGCGCTTACTATCTACGAAAAAATAAATAATTTTATAGGACAGGGAAATGTATGGAATAATCTTGGTAAAATATGCTTGGAAGAAGGTAAGAAAAAGGAAGCAAGAGAGTATTTATCGAAAGCTCGTGTTTTTTTTGAAAGAGGCAATAATATACAAGGATTAGGAAATGTATGTTTAAGTCTTGGCGAGATTTGTAAGAAAGAAGGAAATTATAAAGAAGCTAAAGAAAACTTTTCAAATGCTCTTACCTTTTATGAAAAAATAGGCAATCCAATCGGAATGGGAATTGTATGGGCAAAACGTGGCGAGGTTTGTATGAATGAAGGAAATAGTCAAGAGGCTTTAGAGTATTATAAAAAAGCACAACTTTTCTTTGAAAAGATAAATGATTTAAGTAGTCAGGGAAACGTAATTTTTTCACAAGCTGAAGCTTATGAGAAATTAAATCAAACACAAAATGCTATTGATTCTTACAAAAAATCGTTGGAATTCATTGAAGATGTTCGTTCAAATATTGGAAGCATTGAAAGCAAACAGTCTTATTTTGAGAAATACGCTAGTTGGTATGTTCACGCAGCTGCTTTTATGTTTAAAAATGGCTATAACTCTGGAGGTTTTAAAACTTTAGAAAGTATGAAGGCGCGTGCTTTTCTTGATATGCTTGCCGAAAGAAACCAGGGCTTGGAGCAAGGTCTTTCGTCTGAACTTATTAACAAAAGAGACTCGCTCCGAAATCGGAAGTCAGCTCTGCAGAAACAATTGATTGAAATATATGGAGGCTCTGATGAAGAATTTACTAAGATAGAAAAAGAAATTACCCAATTGGACATTGCCTATAAATTTGTCGTTGGAGAAATGAGACGCGAAAGCCCCAAAGCTGCAAGTATTCTTTATCCGAGACCAGTTGAATTGAGTGAACTTCAATCAAAGCTAAAGACAAATGAATGTGTATTGGAATATTTAATCGGTGATTCAGCAGCTTTTTGCAGTGTTATAACAAAGGACAGTTTCAATGTAGTAGAACTGAAGCAACCCGGTAGTAAGAGTTTTAGATATTCAGCATTATATGGAGAACTGATATATGGCTGGCTTTCGAGAGTCAGGGCAGACCAACCGCCTCCGCTTAACACAAGGCTTTATGATTTATTAATAAAGCCAGTGGAGAGATATATTCAAGGTAAGGATTTGTTGATTATTCCAGATGGCATTCTCTACTATTTTCCTTTTGAAGCAATGATATGTTTTGATGGGAAAGGTTTTTCTTATTTAATAAATAAGCACAAGATCAAGTATTTTCAATCTTCAAGTCTTTTAGTTGAGCTTCGAGATGGAAAAGCTACGAGAGGCAATGGTTTCTTTGGGATAGGCGATCCGGTTTTTGATTATGCTAACTATAAAGCAGAAAATCAGGAATATGGAACAATAAGGGGGGATACTCTTGCCCCCTTATTACCATCAATAGAGAGGAGAAAAGCTTTCGGTATTTTTCCCCGCCTTGTTGGTAGCGGAATTGAGATTGCCGCAGCAGCTAAAATCTTTGCTGAAGCCGGTAAGGATACTATGTTGTATAAACGTACGGAAGCAACAGAAGAAAATCTGAAAAAAGCAGATTTGTCGAAATATGGATATATACATTTTTCAACTCACGGTTTAGCTTCGCCGGAGTTCCAATTGTTAGCGCTTAGCAATTTGCCAGGTATGTCAGATGATGGCTTTTTTACGATAGATGAGTTTATGGGGCTAAGATTAAACGCTCAACTTGTAGTAATGTCAGCTTGCCAAACGGGGCTTGGCAAACTGCATAGAGGAGAAGGTATGTCTGGATTGACAAGGGCAGCGATGTTTGCCGGTTCCGATGCTGCATTGTCTTCGCTCTGGAGCGTCAGTGATGTAAGCACAACAAAATTTATGATACAATTCTATAAATATATGATAATAGATAAAATGAGCAAGTCCGAAGCATTGCGTCAAACAAAACTTGATTTTTTAAATAATAACGAAAGCTTTACAACTGTAAATGAGGTTCATTACATTCGCGATCCATATTTTTGGTCAGCATTCGTGATGTATGGCGAGTAATAAATAGTGTTATAATAAGGATATTCATTGTTTTTCTCGTTTATTTTCTTTATAATGCAATAACTGTTTAAGTTAATTATTAATTTCTACGAGAAAAATGTATCAATTATTTTATAATGCTGCTTTTGCAAAAGGAGATTATCCCAAGAGCCTGGAGAAATTTATTGATTATGCTATATACGGCAATAAATTAAGCAATGTATGCCTTCTTGTGCCGACAGGGAGGCTCGAGCGTTTGATGAAGATGAAGATTACAACCAGGTACTATCGGCTGTATTCAAAGCCAGTTGAGCATCTGCCTGTGTTTACCTTTCAAAATTTTGTTAAAGACATATATGATAAAACTTATGGAAAGGGCAATCACCGAATCATTTCAGATGCTTATCGGCTTGCACTGTTCGAGGAAGCAGCAGACGCGACAAAGCTGCGCTTTTTTGCAAGCCAAGGCAAAAAGTTATCTACAGCGGTTCTTCAACGTCTTTCTTCTGTGATTTTTGGCTTGAAAGAAGATGGAATCGAGCCGCAAGACTTAGAAAAGGATCTTTCAGATGAATCTGTATTTATTAGTCAATCAGAACGCTTTATTGATAAAATGCGTCTTGGTGATATTCATAAAATATATGTCAGCTATCAGCGATTGCTTGGAGATAAGTATTTAGACAAGGAAGAATTGCTAAAATTGCTATGCTCAAATCTATCACCAAAAAGAGCCTCAAGTGCTTTCGACGAATTATTTCCATGCGAAGAGGAATCAAAGCGATATTCATTAGAAGAAGTATTCCCGGAACAGCCACTTATAATGCTTGGAGGTTTTAGCGAGTTTAAATTACCTGAATTGAATATGATAGCATTATTTGCCGATTCGGATATACCATTTGTAATACATATTGATTATAATGAAAAGAATGGTCCGCTCTTTGGAAATTTCGACGATACAGCAAGAAAATTAGCAAAAAGTGGTTTTATGACTTTGAATACTCAAAAAAAATTAAACGAACAAAAAGGAGCCATTAAATCAAATAATTCGGAAGAAATCTTTTTAAATCAAGAATTCGATAATGCATCATACTTAAGGCGTTGGTTGTTTAACACAGAAAAACAAATAACTAGAGAAGAACTATCAAGAATTATTAAAATAATGCCCTCGGATACACGCGAAACTGAGGTTATGGATATTGCAAAACTTGTTAAACATCTAATCGTAAATGAAAATTTTGCTCCACAAGATATTTGCATAGCCACAAAGAACCCGGCGCAGTATTCCGATTTGTTTCGCGAAATTTTTGCTGAGTGTCGCATTCCAATTTACATTAGCGATAGATTCCCTTTAGCTAAATCACCATGCTCGGTTGCTTTGTTTTCCATTCTTGATGTTGTTGTCAAGGGCTATCGCATCGAAGATGTGAACAGGGCACTTCAGAGTGAATATCTTGATTTTCCGTTAAACGAAGAAAAACAGAAAATAAATGCAAGCAATTTGTATCAAACAGCAACACGACTAAGAATCAGAGGTGGCAGAGAACGTGATGCCAACAAAGGGTGGGAAATAAGGCTGAATGATAATATTAAATTTACCACCGCGTACATCAATGAACTCGAAAAAAATGATAATGCAGAAGAGATTGATATCGGTTTTGAAAAACAAAAAAAAGTCTCTACTGAGCTTGCTTTGAAGGATTTTAAGGCTTTTAGCAGTGCTATTAACATACAAAACAAAAAGTATTTACCTGAAGATTTTGCTTCCATTATCAAAAATGACATTCTCAAGCGATTTAAAGTGAAAAAGAAGATTATTGAATCTTATATTGCTATCAAAGACAATAGCTCAGATACAAATCCTATTGAAACAGCTTTTTATTTGGAGGAAATAGAGCGCGATGCAAATGCATATTCTGAAATTTGCCGCCTTGCTGATGAATTTGCTTATGTTTTGTCCGATCGTTACCAAGGGAAAGAGTTTAATCTCAAGGACCTTGCTTCGAGATTTAAAACTGTTGTAAGCGGAGCAAAATACCAAATCAGAGAAAAGCTTGGTTTTGGAGTTACCGTAACTTCTGTCGAGCAAACCCGTGAGATACCCACGAAAGTGTCAATACTTTGTGGTGCTATCGATGGCGAATTTCCGTTGTCGTATCGACCCGAGAGTTTTTTAGGAAAAGAACTACCAGAAACTGAAGAAAGGCATATTAAATCGGAGCGAATGCTCTTTTATCAGTTTCTTAGCAATAATCCTGAACTGCTTAATAGTGGAGAAAAAAGAATATATATAACTTATCCAAAGAAAGATGAGCAAAGCGACTTTGTTCCCTCACCTTTCATTAGCGCCCTAAAAAAAATAGTGAGTTCTGAAAAAGATGCTCTTGATTTGAGTCCTGAGGAATCATTATGGCGCAAAGCATTGATAACCAAATCTAATGTTTTATTTGAATATAGCATGGCGAAGAACGAAGGCTTTGATGGTTTATCTGAATTTATCAAAGAAAGAGGCAATTTGGCAAGTGATGTTTTTAATTATGTCAATGATTCTTTAAAAAGCAAAAGGGACTATGGATCGGCTAGGATATCCAGCAAAAAAACAATGGAAAGCGAAATGGAATACTTTTCGGAACTCGACACAAAGCCTTATTCAGCTAGCGAAATAGACCAGTATGCCCAATGCCCTTTTCAGTATTATTCTTCAAAAATCCTCAGAATTACGCCGCCCGAAGATACAATCATTCTGCTATCGCCATTGGAAAAAGGCACTCTAATGCACAAAATCTTCTATCGTTTTTACAAGTCAGTTCAGGAGGAACAACTAGAAAAAGAAATGCCTTCAATTCAGATTAAACAAAACAATACAATGTCTCGCAAGATATATAAAGTATGTTTAAATTCGGGCAACAAAGCTGATTATCTAGAGAAACTTAAATCGATTGCAGAAGATGAAATAAAAAATTATTCTTATGAACATTCTTTTTTTAAAATAGAAAAAGAAGAAATTTTCGGAACTGAAGATGTACCAGGCTTGCTTAATAAATGGCTCAATGCGGAAATAAACAGGTTTGAAAATAAATATAATTATCGACCAGCCTTGTTCGAGCTTAATTTTGGTGTATTCAGTGGGACAAAATCACCTGAAGTATTGCTGCCGTTACCAATGACTGACAAGTTTACCTTGCGTGGGAAAATAGACCGTATCGATTTTTCTGAAAAAGAGTCGTTTATCATTGCTGATTATAAAAGCAACATAAGCAGGCAAGGCAACAACAATCAAGTAAAGGATTTTAAAGTTTTTCAGATGCCTTTATATGCCCTGGCAGCAAAAAAAATTTTAAAAGAACATTACAATTATGAGCCTGCTTTAGATGGCTGCGTCTATCTGGCAATTAATCCAAAATACGATAAAAATGATAAATTAGAGTCAGAGAAATTTCTTCTTTTAAATAATGAGACAGATATAGCCGAACAAGTAGGTAAACAAAAATACATACAAGTATTAAAAGAAGGAGAAAACATTGACGAAATCCTCGAACAAGTGCTTGAAAAGGCAGTTGAAATGAAGACAGAGATTGTAAATGGCAATTTCCCTGTTTTACCTGATAACGATCATTGTAAATATTGCAAGTTTGATGCTTTTTGTAGAAAAGCTGAGATAGAATATGAGGAAAAAGAAGCAGAATAAAATTTTGAACTTATATAGTTTATTTGTAATTTGTTTTAGTTTTGTGTAGCAAGTTCACCGTTTTTCGTTGTTAGGAGGAGTATTGCTACATAGCATATTAATAGAAGGAAAGAATGTCCAAGATAGGAATATATCCGGGAAGTTTCGACCCAATAACAAAAGGTCATGTAGATGTGATTGAGCGAGCGGCAATGCTGTTCGATGAAGTAATTGTGGTAATTGCGTTAAACTCTAAAAAAACGCCGCTTTTTACAGAAGCTGAACGCACAGCTATGGCAAAGGAATCCCTAAGCCATCTTGTAAATGTTACAGTCGATACATATAAAGGTCTGATTGTGGAGTATGCTCATCGTAAAAAAGCCGCTGCTTTGATAAGGGGTGTGCGTGCTTTGTCCGATTTTGATTACGAGTTTCAGATTGCGCTGATGAATCGCAAGCTCTTTCCTGATGTAGCTACTGTTTTTCTGATGCCACACGAAAAATATACTTATTTGAACTCGAGTATAGTACGCGAATTGGCAAGCTTGAAACAAGATGTGCGTTGTTTCGTGCCTGATATTGTTGTAAAAATGCTAAAAGAGAAGTTTGGATATTAAATTTTTGCTTGAAACGTCGGGGAAAGGGAGTTAAGAGTTAAGAGTTAGGAGTTTATAGGGGATTATGATGGCATCATCTAACATATTTGTGCCGTTGCATTACGGGCTGGAGCTTAGCGAGCGAGAGAATGCTATATTGAGAACTATAATTCATACTTATATTCTCGAAGCAAATCCAGTTGGCTCGAGGCGCCTGGCAAAATCATTGGAAACAGAGCTTAATCTATCTTCGGCGACAATCCGCAATGTTATGGCTGACCTTGAGGATATGGAGTTGATAAGCCATCCGCACACGTCAGCAGGTCGTGTGCCGACAGACAAGGGTTATAGGGTTTATGTTGATATGCTAATGCAATCCGAAGCACTCAGCGACAAGGAATTGCTTGCTGTTAAGAAGCATCTTGAGCCGGGAGTGGCAGAAAAAGTTTTAAAAAGTGCTTCTAAAGTGCTTGGAATGCTTTCCAGATGCCTTGGTATTGCTCTTATTCCTCAGATTTCAGTATTGAAAGTTCAAAAAATTGAGCTAATCCAGCTTGCTTCTACCAGATTGCTTGTGGTTGTGGCTTTAGATTCAGATATTGTTAAGACGGTATCAATTGAAGCCGAATTTGAAATTGAAAAGGATTATATAAAAAGTATTAGTAGATATATAAATGAAAAGACTTCCGGCAAACCATTAAGATTTATAAAGGAAAATTTCACAGAATTAATAGAAGGATTCGACAAAAAGGACACGCCATTGATACGGCTTTTTATAGAATCCATCAATCAGATTTTTACTTCAGGGGAGCCATCAGATAAATTACATATTGCAGGGACCCAAAATTTGTTGAGTTATCCAGAGTTTGACGATCTCGACAGAATACGCGGTGTTGTCGAATTGATAGAAAATGAAGATATTATAATTCATATTCTTGAGAAATATGAAGATGGCGAAGGAGTGAAGATACTGATAGGTACGGAAATGCAAAATCCGCTTCTCGACGATTATTCGCTAATTGTATCAAATTATCAAATTGGCTCGGCAACAGGTTCGATTGGCTTGATAGGTCCCAAGAGAATGAAATATAGTAAGATGATTTCATTAGTTAATTATGTTTCGGGTATTGTATCAGAGTTCTGAGTTTGTTCAACTATAATTTCAGGGTCTCTTTTAATCACGATCAATGTCCTGTCGTCAGCATCATCTGATTTAGTAGAGAATTTGATTACACTTTCTAATATTTTTTCAGCGATCACCTCAGAAGTATCGGTGTGATGTTTCTTAATCAATTGGATTAATCTATCGTCGCCAAACATTTCGTAATTTTCATTTTTTGCTTCTGTAATTCCGTCTGTATATAGCACAAGCACGTCGCCAGGGTGCATAATGATGTTTTCCATGCCAAAACGTTGGAACTGCATAAGCCCAAGGATACCACCGGTGGGATTGAGTCGTTGAATTTTATCATAGTCAGGTCTGTAATGTATAGGAGGGAAATGACCAGCATTAGCATAAATTACTAATCGGGTTGTCGAAAGGGTCAGTTCGCAGTAAAATAGAGTTACGAAACGTTCGTAGGGGAATTTATCCCAGATTAAAGTGTTTAACCGGTTCAACAACAAGGAAATTCTTGGTGAGAAATCCGATGCCATTCTGATGGCTCCCGACAAGAAAAGGGCTTGGATGGCGGCAGGAAGTCCTTTGCTGGCTGCATCGCTAATGGCAATGCCGAGGCGTTCTTCTTCGTCTGTTTTATTGTCGATATAATCGAAATAATCGCCTCCGACTTCGTTTGCCGGAATACAAACCCCAAAAATATCATAGTCGTGAAAGCGCCTGTGGTGATCTGGTAAAAGACTTCTCTGGATCTCAGATGCCTTAATAATATCCAGGTCCATCCGCTTTTGGCGGGCTTGTGCTGAAAAATTTCTGAGAGCTACGGTTGTTACACTTCCAATTATAGACAAAGTCTCGAAGAACCATTGCAATATGCTCGGAGCATTAAAACTTAAAATGTATTGAAAGTACTTGTTGCCACGCACTTTGACAAGCTCACCCACTCCTGTAATGGAATAAGTTTGGATACCTTTTAATTTCAGCAAGTAATCAGTTTCGTTGTTAATAAGAACTCGACTTTCAACCAAATCTTTTAAAAATGGCTGGTCAGAAATATTGATGCTATATCCCTGTGGTATTTTTTTTACATTTCCATATTGATATACAAGTGAATATTTTGCCTCGACATTATCGAGTTTCCATACTCTTCCGCCTAATATTTCAAAGGTTTTGTGGTCGGCTATGTCGTGGACAACAGATTTTAAAAGCGACTCAGCCGATTTATACCTTTTTTGGGTAATATTCTCTAATAGTCTATAAGTCTCTCTTTGGACTTTGTTGTAATTGCTAAACATATTCGCACCTGTATAAAACAATGTTCTACACTGAAAACTTTACAAAAAAAGTAGTAGAACAAAAATGTTAAAAATTAAAAAAAGCATTGTCGAAAGAGCATAGATAATAGTGTATTGAGGAGTTATTTAGTGCTTTTAAGAAAGCCAGCATTTTCTAGAGCCTTGCGTAGAATTTGCCTGTTATTGTTTTGTAAAGGAAGCAAGGGCATCCTGACAACGTCAGAGCAGAGTTTGAACAAGCTCATAATATACTTAACAGGAATTGGATTTGATTCGATGAAATCAAGCTCCATTAACTCGAAAAGACTATAATGAACTTCGCGAGCTTTATCGTATTGTCCTTTGAGGGCGAGTTTGACCATTTTGCCGAATTGTTCAGGTGCATAGTTTGATATTACAGATATGACGCCTTTTCCGCCGATGGAAATAACAGGTAAAGTCAAGGTATCATCGCCAGAGAGCAATACGAAACCTTCGGGGGCATTTCTGATAATTTCCATCATTTGAGTCAAATCGCCCGAAGCCTCTTTTGTTGCAATAATGTTTGGACATTCTTCGGCTAATTTTAGTTGAGTTTCAGGTTTAATATTAATCCCAGTTCTTCCAGGAACATTATAAAGGATAACAGGAATCTCAATATTGTTGGCAATAACCCGGAAATGTTCGTAGAGACCAAGTTGTGGTGGCTTGTTGTAATAGGGAGCGACCACAAGCACAGCATCAGCACCGTGTTCCTTGGCAAAGAGCGACATTCCAAGTGTCGTTTCGGTCTCGTTTGAACCGGTTCCTGCAATGATGCTTACTTTTCTATCGGCAAACTCAATGGCTTTGATGATTAGGGCTTGTTTTTCCTTAGTAGTCAAGGTAGCGCTTTCACCTGTGGAGCCACCAATTACGATACCGTCGATTTTGTTTTCGATTTGGTTATCGATAAGTTTCTTTAATACTTTAAAGTCTATTTCGCCTCTTTTGTTAAATGGTGTAACAAGGGCGGTAATCGTGCCATGCAAGTTCAAACTATTCATCAAGGACTCCTGTATGTAAAAAATTTCATTTTCAAACAGTCAATAGATAATAAACTACTTCTCAATATGCAAATTAACGATAAAATATTGAAAATTACAAGAGTTAAGTTTTATTTTTTTTAATTTTTTGTGTTTTATTTACAAATTTTCTTATTTTCTATGAAATAGCCGACTATTTAATTCTTAAATAAATGCTATATAATCATAAACTTAGTCATAATGGCTAATATTATACAAGAAAAATTTATTTTAAAGTCCTTTTTTACTAATTATTGATATAAATCTTTTAAATTAAAAAAGAATATTATAAAGAAAATCTTTTTAACTCCTTTCAAATAGGATAATATGGAAATAATTCACCGTATTCTTAAATAATAGATAGTTTTTTAAGCAGAAATGTTAATAAAAATTTATTTTTGGTGGCACATTAATTGTAAAATATGCCTTGCAGCAAAATATTACTAAAGTATTTTTTTGCTAAGTCGATAAGAACATTGTAAAGTTGTCTTCACCAAAAGGTGAAAACTTATATTGTTATTTATTATTAAAAAGAATAGCAGATTGAAAAATGGAAATAAAAAATATCATTAATTATATAAGACTATATGGGAGAAATTATGTCAATATTTAACTGTGTGCTTCAAAAAGCAGGAAGCAGAATTTATTACGGATTAGTAGTTTTCTTGGTGCTGGCATTTTTTGCTAATGATGTTATGGCTCAAGATTATGAGTTCACATTAAACCAAAGGCGCAGATTTGACCAAATATATGTGGAGATTTGGGCAAAATCGCTTAATAGTAATGCAAAAGCTCTTGGCAATGCATCACTAGTTGTGCAATATAACACAAACTTTTTATCACCGGCAGCTACTCAAAGTCCATCGACCACAGACACTGTCATCAATGATGTTAATATACCTAATCCAATTCGATTAATAACTTCTCAATTTCATTTGGCTAATGGATATAATTCTCTTGGAGCTCAATCGTACTCTTCAGGTTACTACTCCCTTGAGATAAACCTTGCCTCACTTGGCACGCAGGGAATTATTCCTTCTTCGAGTGGCAAGGGCAGTTTCCTTGGGAAATTGATTTTTAATATTCAAGGCAACCCAACATCGAATTCTTTGACTGGGATCGAATGGAGCAAGAGCAACCTGCCTGGCGATATTCGTGTTTTCGATGCTGACAGCAACGATGTAGAGAATCGTGTTACTTTTACCGATCCAGGCAATTTTAATGTAGTAGGCATAACAATTCTCTATCCAAACCACGAGGGTGTAGTCGTAGATCGTGATCAGGATTATATTAGTTTAACTGGTGATTATGCTCGTGGTGGCTTCCCAATTTATTATGAAAGAAGCATCAATCCTTCGGTTTATTCAGCCCCTTCGGGGCCTCCTCCTTCTGTGGATAATGACCTTGGATACTCTTTAGATTATTCAACTGACGATGGCTCGACTTGGTCAGAAATTGGCAGGGTAAGCGAAACTGATGAGCCAGCGGCAACTGTCGGATCCAACCCAAATTATCTTGCTGGAAGAATTTTCGACCCTGCTGGTACGGCAAGTTATATAATAACGACACAGGGCGGGAATAGAATTGTAGAAAGCAACTATCGTGAGCCGTTGAGAGTAATATGGGCTAAAAATAAGTTTTTTACGATACGTTCGGAACAGGCACGTATTAGGGTTAGCTTTTTGACTGGCAATTTTGGTACTAATTTAGTATCAAGGAGCAGAAGTGCTATTTCTGATATAAATGATTTTCGAATTGTGCTAGGAAGATTGTTTTTTGTACAGCTTAATGGTCAAGATCAGTATTTTAAATCTCCGGGCAATTTCAGTAATTCGACACAGCTAACTGTAGAAACATGGATTAATTTAAATGAATATAAAGATTATTTCACGGAGCCGGGTATTGTTGTATCGAGCGGAGGTCCTGATGCTGCAGTTATTAATGGTTCGAAAGAAGGAGCTTGGCAATTATATTTGAAAGATGGTAGATACCCGGCATTTCGTGCCAGAGAAATCAAAGGCAGGGGCAAGAATGGATACATAGCAGAAGTGGTTGCCTATCGGCTCGATTCTCTACAGGTAGCCTCCGACGCAATGCCATTGGACAACAATCATGCTTTGAACTGGGTGCATATTGCCGCTACTGTTTTAAACAATGAAGTTGCTCTTTATCTTAATGGCGAGCTTGTTGACAAAGTTAAAAATACTGAGGCAACAGATATAAGGATGCTTACAACAAATCATCCAATTTGGATAGGCGTAAATCCAAACTTTACGATTGAAAGCAGCGATTTCCTCAAAGCGGGGATAAAAGGTGTAAGGGTATGGAGGACAGCTCTAACTCAGGAGCAGATACGCAAAAGAGTTGGAGGTATTCCTGATCCTTCTAATACTTCTGCTTATGGCGATCTCCGCAGAGGCTTGGATTTATATTACTCTTTTGAAGGAACGAGAGCTGATATAGCCACTGACACTGCTTATCAATATGGAAGACAAGACGCAGAATATTTTGCAGCTGGATCGTTGGCTAACAATTTAATTAGATATAGACCTGACCAGCCACACGTAAAAATTACTGCTCCGACGACAAGCTCAGGTATTTCGAACAGAATGGGCGTTGCAACCGAAGTCCGCTGGGTGGCTTATGGACTTGGTGATATTGCTTCTTCACCATCGAATGATATCGAAATAGAATATAGTTTAAATAATGGGGACTCTTGGATTTTAGCTAAAAGTCCTTCTAATGACAATCTTGGGGGTACTAATGCAATTGATGTAGAAAATGCAAAAATCTCCTGGGAGCCATACAGAAATAATAATACTGAAGCTAATCTCCGTACAGCCAACCCTTATGCAAAAACTGCAATGCTAAGAGTGCGCGGTACTTTAGCAAATACTCAAAACAATTTAATGGGAACAACCGGCAGATTTAATATAGCTCCATATTTTGCTCTTGAAAAGAGTTTGGATGATATAGTGATGATTTCCGGGAATAGCGGAATGAACCTTTCGTCGAATGTTTCATTCATTGAAGGGTGGATAAGACCTTATCGCTTCCCTACGGAGGAAGAAGAATATTTCCCGATAATAACAAAATATGATAGCACAACGAATGAACTTCATTATGCGATGAACTTGCTGCCGAGCGGGCAGATTCAACTCGAGATAAAAGACAGCAGAGGCAATATCAGGAAAGCTCATAGCGACTCGCAAGCTGCTCTTGTCAGACCGAACTCGATTTCTACCGATTCTGCTTGGACTCATATTGGAGCTTATGTATTTTTTAATGGTGGAACGGGTGCTTCAGAAGTAAGATTTTATATTGATGGCGAGCCACAAAGAGCTGATTCGATAACGACTCAGTTTGGAGACAGTGTATCTGTTCTTAGTTTAAACACTTATCCTGTTTATTTAGGATATAAGCCAAGTTACACTGAATATACGACTGTTGCAGACACAGTATATGACAATCAAACTCAGAACATCTACATTGGCGGAAATATCAATCAAGGGATTCTTCCCACAGAAATAGTTCAGCCACAAGGCAAGATTTATGATAATGCCGGTAAACCGCATGATTTTAGCTTATTGTTCACAAAAACTGATGTTGAAAATCAGTTTTCTTATCAATCTTTTATCGATGGTAAAGAAATTCCAAATCAGACAACAGAAGTTGTTTTCGATGGTACTTTGAATGGAAACGCAGCTAATGGCGAACAATATACCACATTGGCTCAAAACGTAAGAGACAACAAAAATGGTTTTCACGAGATGAATTTTGTTTTCACTAAATCAACGAATGCCAATCAATGGTCGATGTCCGCTGCTTTAGATGGAACAGTTTTTAGCCAATATACTATATTCTTTAATGCTAATGGTACAATCAAAACGCCGCTTTCCATTGAAATAGCAGCATCGACTTTGAATATAATTGCCGGAGCTGGCACTTTCGATGAAAATATGCCTCAAAATATGTTTTTGAACTTAAGCAGATTGACTCTTGATACAGCAAGCAATATTTCTTTTAATTTACCAATAGATTTGCTTACTTTTGATTACGATGGCTCAGTGATTAGCCCTAAGAACTTCAGATTAGATGCTTATGATTTGAATACAGCCGCCGGTGTAAGCAGTTTTGACACAAAAACACCAAAAAACATTAATATTATTTTTGCTCAAGTTGGCAAAACTGACGGCTTAAAGTTTTTACCCGGTCTTACGACAGCAAGAATAGACAGTCAAGATGCAAGAGTGCTAACTGTTAGGATTAGCTCGCAGACGAGTAATGTTATTTCAAACAGAAAAAGCTTTGTCGGACAAATAAGAGAAGTGCGTTTCTGGACAGGTACTCCAGACAACACTAAAGCAACAGGTAGCGAACCAACAGAAATGACCTCGTTCATTCAGGGAGCACAAGCTGTATTAGCTGATAGCTTGCTAGCTTCGAGATATGATAATCTTCACTCAGCCTATTCCTTTAATGGAGGTACTTTTGTAAATCAGGGATATATGAACTCTGCAGGCTACTCTCCCTTGTCGAATAGTGTAGTCAAAGTGCATGGAGACAACATCATTTTCCAGCCGGTCAAGCCTTACATCAAGCCAACAAACCCAGGTTTCTTGAAACAAGTGAGAAATACAGATAAAAATGTTAAAGTTCGCTGGGTCGGTTTTTACTATGATGGGATTGGGTTCTATACTGGCACACCAGCAAAGCAACCATCGCTCGAGTTTTCTATCCGAGGAGGCGGAGGAAACATAATCCAACCGTATCAATTCCTTGGCGGGGCATATTATCCTGGTAATACAGCTAATTCGATAACTTTGCCAACAGATAGCTTGTTCGTTTTTAACGGAACAGGCAAAAATGTTCAATATGCTTTGAATATGGATGCTTCTATTGCCGATCCTGATGGGAACAACGATGGTATCTTTAACGACCAAGCTCCAATTGCCGCTTCGCTTGCAAATGCCCGTCTAAGATTAACTGGGCAATACACTGTAAATGGTGAAGAATATAAAATGAATAATGAGGGACCATTATTTACAATAACACCAGCGAGTAATTTTACTGTCAGGGCATTGCTCGAAGGTTACCATAACGGGAAAGTGCCGGGGCGATTAATGCGCAATATTGGATCGAGTTATGCAGAAGGTGGATTAAAAATAAAACTTTATAGCGATAATAATGGCATGCTTGGCGTTTTGCTCGATTCGGCTGAATCGTTAATGGGTTATTCTGACAGAGATCCTAACAATAGGAATGCAAATAACAATCTGTTTGGCAATGTTAGTTTTGTTTTCACAGAAATCAATGATGGTAGTTATTGGGTAACTCTCGAGCATATCAATCACATGCCGGTAATGTCGCGATTTCCAGCTCCTTTCCAATTTGAAGGTGATGTGCAAAGCACTTGGGCTATCGAATCGGGATGGGATTTTGAAAGTTGGAATGGGGTGGACAATAATGTGTTGCCTAACGCTTTGACTAACCCGTGGGCAAATAATTATTATTCAGCCCGTTATGATGCCATCAGCACAAGTTCCAATCCTGCATATTCTGTTACTGGTTTGATTTTCAACAATGGGGTTGCAGGTGGTAAAACTGATGGCTTGCCCGCACTTGTCGGTGGTGATGTCAATCAAGACCAACAAATAAATGCTGCCGACCGCGTTCGCGTTCGTCTCGATGATGGCACTAGCTTGATTAGAAGCGATGTTACTGGTGATGGCGTTGTCAATGCCGATGATAGAACTATTACCGACCGAAATTTTGGCAAGGTCTCTTCGCTTTACAATACTGTTTTCCCGTCAATTATGAAAAGACAAGATCCTTTTAATATGATTTCTCCTCTCGACCCTGTTTTATCAGAGAGATTTAATTCGGCAGCCAGGATTGCAAAGCCATTTGCAGATAGCAAAACAAGCACGGACAGGGTGCTTGCCGGTTTGAATTATGATGTTTCTGCTGAAGTTGAATATGACAAGGCAAAGGGCTTTGTCGATTTACATTTTTATATTAAAAACAAGGGAGATGATTTTGGTCTTGCAAATTGTACTTATGCTGTTACTTTCAATTCCAATTCCCTTGAATATAGCGGTTTGATTAAAAAGGAAGCTATTATTTTCGATAATAATCCGGAAATTGGATACTCAGATGTACGCGGCGCCCCTCGGGAGTTAGCAGAAAAACCTTTGACAGATGTCAGAACTGTTGAAATCGATTATGATGCTTATGCCAATCTTGGTGGAATGGCAGTACCCAAGGAAAAAACCTATCTCGGCTCTTTGAGATTTAAAATTAAGAATAATAATTCAATAATAAAATTTGATTGGCATCGTGCAACATCTATTCATACGACCAAGCGTATCATAGCAACTCCTTTTGGTAATTTCCTGCCTATTGAAACTGTTGCATTGTATTCTTTGAATATTCTTGACCCCAATGGTGGCGAAACTATTAGCAACGACAGACCATACACAGTGAAGTGGAAGGCAAACAGTTCGGCACTGATTAATTTTGAATTTACAACCAATGGTGGTGCCATTTGGGAAAAAATTAATCAATCACCTGTATTGGCAAATTTACAGCAATTAGAATGGAAAGTTCCTCAAGTAAGCTCGGATTACTGCCTTGTGCGAGCTATTGATGCCGCTACAGGAGTTGTGGTCGATGTTAGCGATAACTATTTTTCAATTAAATCAAATTTTGCATATATTATTCATCCATCTTCTGGCGATGTGCTATACCATGGCGGTGAGTCGGCAAATATTGAATGGTATAATCAGGGATATAAATATGTCCGATTTGAATTTTCAGCTGATGCTGGTGTGAATTGGACTACTGTTGGAGGAAGAGTTCCGGCAAATGATTTGAAATTGCCCTGGCGAATACCGAATGTTACTACTCTTATAGCTTGTGTCAGAATGCTCGACGACGAAACAGGTAAAGAAATAGCAAGAAGCTCTCTATTTAAGATTTTAACAGGCACTGTAACTTTCACCAACCCCCGTAAGGGTGAGGTTTTGCCAGCAGCAAAGCAAGCCCGGGTTACTTGGACATCGTTGCGTGTTGAAAAGTTTGATATGATGCTTAGTCTAGATGGAGGCAGCACTTGGGAATACATAGCTCCTGATGTGCTTGCCGGCAAGAGGTTTTATAATTGGCTAACACCAAATGTTTATGCACAATTTGCCATTATCAAGGCAATTTGGAACGGCGATAAGGATATGGAATACGGAAGAACCGAACCTTTCCAGATTGGCAACATGAGTTCTGTCGAGGAATTGCTTCCTGATGGATGGAACGTAAGTAAGGTATATCCAAATCCAGCTAATAATATTGCTAAATTTAATTTTATTATGCCTGAAAAGAAAGTATTATCGATTACAATATATGATATAACAGGCAACAAGATAGCAACATTGGCAGAAAAAACGTTTCCAACAGGCGAAAATGCTTTTGAAGTAAATGTCTCCTTACTTAGCTCAGGCAAATATTTGATCGGGATTGAAGGAGCAGGCGTAAGGGTTTTAAGGGAGCTAACGGTAGTTAGATAGAATTATCCCACCCCTGCCCTCCCTTATAAATAAGGGAGGGAGTAAGAAAAATGTTTCCCCCCTTGC
>CAYVTD010000040.1:0-29235 GCA_964454445.1 uncultured Hyphomicrobiales bacterium | reverse complement strand
TCTTAATGGTGTAAATGTATTTAGATTGATGAATGTGAGCAATACACTATCAAAGCAAGCTAACTTGTATGCTCCACGTAAATTAAAAAAATGGCTAACGGACAACATCGCAAACTACGATTTGGTTCATATTCAAGATGTTTTTGCTTTTCTTATGACAATGCCTGTTATGGATGCCGCAATTCGAGAGAAAGTTCCTTTTATAATCCAGCCTCGCGGCATGCTTAATGACGATTGTTTGGAAAATAGTGGCATTATTAAACCCATAAAGAGATTTTTAATAAAAAGATACTTGCCACGTTTCGAGAAAGCCTCGGCATTTGTTGCACTTACTTCCGTTGGCTATCATTCAATCTCACATTATTATGACCCAAATAAAATTGACATTATACCTAACGGAATAGATCTTCCAGATTTCAGTGAATTAGAACCCCTTAATATTAGAAAAAAACTCGGTTTAAGCAAGGAAATAAAAGTTATAATTTATATTGGGCGCATACACTGGATTAAAGGTATCGATATCTCTCTGAAGGTTCTGGCTGGTGTTAAGAACAAAGCAGATTTTCATTTTGTTGTTATCGGTCCACACGAACGAAATGAACTGTCCCGCCTTACTAATCTGACAAAACAGCTATCGCTCGAAGATAAAGTTTCATTCATCGGGCCAGTATATGGAGACGATAAATATCGTTATTTAAAAGGAGCAGACTTGTTTATGTCGCTTTCCCGAGCAGAGGGACAAGGCATTACAAGCGTCGAAGCGCTGGCTTGCGGTGTTCCGGTCTTTCTATCTGAATCTGCAGGTATCGAAGAATATAATGATTATAATGTTAACAAAGTTGTTAATATAAATAGAATTGAAGAAGCACAAAACAAATTGATCAAACTTTTAAATGAGCCAGATACACTTCTAGATATGAAAAAGAATACCCGCCGGACAGTCAAGGAGCTTTTCGGCCGTCAATTGATGGTCGATAAATTTTATGACCTTTACAAGCGAATTTTGACTTAGATTCTATTCAAAAAAATAATTTATCCTACTTTTTTTGTATAATAAAAAAAATATAGAACGTTATTATCTAACACCTAATAGGCATTTAAAAAAATGTTTTTGCCGGTTGTGATGAGAGCTTGTCCTGATTTCCCTTTTTCCTTTTCTAGCTTTACTTGAGATTCTTGTTTATAATTTATTTGATATAATATTCCATTTGTTAGTTGCAAGAGTAACAATTATTTTTTTCATTAATATATATATAAAAAGCAATGAGAGTTTTGTTTTCCTTGCCTTATTATGCTCCCGCATACTCTTATGGTGGACCTGTTTCAATATCCGAAAAACTCGCGTATGGTCTATTGGAAAAAGGGGTGGAAGTCAGCGTTATCACTACAGATGTGCTTGATGCTGAAAACAGAAACCCAATCCTTGAAGAAACTTTGAATGGGGTAAAAGTTACCAGATTAGTCAATCTTAGCAATACTCTGTCAAAACAAAGAAATCTATATGCTCCAAGAAGAATTAGAGAATGGCTCAAGAGCAACATAAAGAATTTCGATTTAGTGCATATCCACGACGTCTTTGCAGTTTTGATGACAATACCTGTTATCGAAGCTGCCATCGCAGAAAAAATACCATTTATTGTGCAACCCCACGGCACAACAAACGATGAAACGATCAACAATAGCGGTATTTTGAAGCCATTTAAAAAAAGAATATTAAAGAAAAATCTAACGAAATATGCTGCAGCAAACGCCTTTGTTGCCCTTTCACATATAGAAAAAAAGGAAATTTCTAAATATTACGATTTTAACAAAATTGACATTATTCCTAATGGTATCGAGTTCCCTGATATTGAAAATCTTGAACCTATGGACATAAAAAGCAAATTAAATCTTAAAAAAAATACGAAAATTATAACATATATTGGCAGACTTCACTATATAAAAGGTCTTGATATTACTCTTAAGGTTTTAGCAGGCATTAAAGACCAATCAGATTTTCATTTTATAGTAATCGGTCCTCATGAAAAGAACGAACGGACTCGATTAGAAGCATTAACAAAAAAACTCGCTCTTGGAAACAGGGTTACATTCCTCGGTGCTGTCTATGGAATGGACAAGTATCGTTATTTGAAATCAACAGATTTGTTTATGACACTATCCCGCAGTGAAGGACACCCGATATCTGTAATAGAGTCTTTTGTTGCAGGTGTGCCTGTGCTTGTTTCCTTACCTGCCAGTCTTCCAGAATATGAGCATTATAATGTTGGCAAAATTGTTGATTCCGATAATATAAGCTATGTTCAAGCCACCTTATTATATTTATTGAATCACGAAACTGCCTTGCGAGAAATGAAGCAAAACTCAAAAAAAATAATAACTGAATTATATAGCCGCGAAATAATGGTCGATAAATTTTATAAACTTTATTCTCGAATCTTGTCTTAATTTAATATTTTTTCATTAATTTTGTTATTTATTTATAAATAGCAAATTAAAAAATGACAAAAGCATTAATCACAGGAATCACCGGTCAAGATGGCTCTTATCTCACTGAATTTTTGCTCTCCAAAGGCTACGAAGTTCATGGGATTATTAGGCGTGCAAGTAATTTCAACACTAATAGAATTGACCATATCTATCGTGACCCCCACGAAGAAGATGTCAAGTTGATATTGCATTATGGAGACCTTTCCGACCCGGGACTAATTACCGAAATGATATACAATATCCACCCCGATGAAATATACAACCTTGCCGCTCAAAGTCACGTTAGAGTATCCTTCGATATGCCGGAATACACCGGAGATATAACAGGTCTCGGCACCACAAGGTTATTGGAATCTATCAGGCGAAGTGGAGTGAAAACAAGGTTCTATCAAGCATCGACATCTGAACTTTTCGGTGCGGCATTGCCTCCCCAAAGCGAAACGACTCCTTTCCAGCCGCAAAGCCCTTATGCCATCGCGAAAATGTACTCTTATTGGATAACTGTCAATTATCGCGAGGCTTACAATATTTTTGCTTGCAACGGTATTTTGTTCAACCACGAAAGCCCGCGCCGTGGTGAAGTTTTTGTTACCCGCAAGATAACCAGAGCAATATCGAGAATGTTAGAAGGCAAGCAAAAAAAACTTTATCTCGGCAATCTCAACGCAAAACGCGACTGGGGCTTTGCCCCGGAATTTGTCGAAATGATGTGGATGATGCTACAAACAGACAAACCCGAAGATTATTGCGTCGGCACCGGCGAAAGCCACTCGATTCGCGATTTTCTCAATACTGCATTTGATTATGTCAATATCGAAATTGAATGGAAAGGTAGCGGCGAAGCGGAAAAGGGCATTGTGAAAAGCGTGGATAAAAATTACGAGCAAAATATCAAGTCAGGAGATATTCTCGTAGAAATCGACCCAAAGTATTTTCGTCCGACAGAAGTTGATTTCCTGCTTGCCGATATTAGTAAAGCAAAAAAACAACTCGGTTGGGAGCCAAAAGTTCGCTTCAACGAACTAATCAAAGTGATGATGGATTACGATATTATGCTTAGCGGCGGCACTGCCCCTGGCTTAGGTGTTACAGCTGTTAAAAACAAGGGTATTAAATGGACAAACCACGAGCTTGTGGATATGGAAAAGATTTCTAATGAGGTATAATTATTAGGTAAAAGAATGGATAAAAATGATAAAATAATGATTTTAGGCTACCGGGGTATGGTAGGCTCAGCTATTTACAGGGATCTTACAAAAAAAGGATATACAAATTTTGTCCTGGTGGACTTTCCTGAGTATGATTTGCGCCTGCAAGATGATACAGAAATGTTGTTTTCACGAGAAAAGCCCGATTACGTGATACTCGCAGCTGCAAAAGTTGGCGGAATAGTCGCTAATAACACCTATAAAGCAGAATTTATTTACGACAATATGGCTATTGCCTTGAATGTTATCGAATCTGCCAGAAAATATAATGTAAAAAAACTGCTCAATCTTGGCTCTTCCTGCATTTATCCTAAGTTTGCCCAACAACCTATGAAAGAAGAATATCTATTAACAGGCGAGCTCGAGCAAACAAACGAACCTTATGCAGTAGCAAAAATTGCCGCCATAAAGCTATGCAAATATTATAATTTCCAATATAATACAAATTTCATTTCTGTTATGCCTACGAATTTATTTGGACCAAACGACAATTTTAATCTGGAGACTTCCCATGTCATGCCCGGACTTATCCGAAAGATTATACTCTCAAAAGCATTAAATGAATCAAATATGGATTTAGTGAAGTCTGATATTGCCAAACGAAGAGTCGGATTTGGCTTCGATGAAACTATTGACTTTTCAGATGATAATGCTGTTTTAGAAATGCTTGCACGTATTGGCATAACAAAAGATAATGTCATTGCCTGGGGTAGCGGCGAGGTATATCGCGAGTTTCTTTATGTCGAAGATATGGCAGACGCATGCGTATTTTTAATGGAGAATGCTGACTATAAGGACATCGGCGACTTTGTTAATATTGGAACGGGCAAGGACCTTAAAATCAAAGAACTTATCGAGATAATTGTTAATATTGCCGATTACAAGGGATATGTAACTTTCGATTCTTCTAAACCAGACGGCACTCCAAAGAAACTTCTCGACGTTACCCGTTTGAAAAAAATAGGCTGGGAGCATAAAATCCAACTTGAAGAAGGTATTCGCAGAGTAATTGCGCATTATCTTCATCAGTTTTATTTTGAAAAATGATTTCTAATGATTAGTTTAGGAGTAAATGCTCGAACAAGAAATAGTAATAAAAAATCGTTCAGGATTGCACACAAGGCCAGCAGCATTAGTAGTTAAGCTCTCTTCGGAGTTTGAATGCGATGTTTATCTAATTCGAGAAGATTTTGAAATTAACGCAAAAAGCATAATAGGGGTAATGACGCTTGCCGCCGAGCAAGGATGCAAATTAATCTTAAGAACCGATGGCTCTGATGAAAACGAGGCAATGAAGAAACTTGTCAATTTGTTTGCCAGCGGTTTTGGAGAGTTTTAATGTTTTTAATAAGGAGTAAAATAACAATTAATAATTATTTGTAGTATATGGAAAATTTTTTAAATTTCCAAAAGAATATTAATCCTGATGATCAGCAAATCGCTGAAATAATCATTAAAGGCATTCCATCTTCGCCGGGCGTTGCAATCGGTCAGGCTGCAATCATCGAAGCTGAAAAGATTGTACTTCCAAACGAAAGAATCCCTTTCGAAGACATTCCCGATGAAATCGCAAAGTTCGAGGCAGCTATTAACGAAATGACTCAGGAATTCATCAGAGTTATGAACAAAGTCGGCGAAGACGACATGAATGTCAAAACCGTTCTCGAAACAAATTTATTTATCATTTCAGATAGTGTATTCACCGATTCAATAAAAAAACGCATCAAAGGAGGTATGTCTGTCGAGAATGCAGTTATTCAAGAGTTCGAAATGCAGATTACCTTCTTTAAACGTTCTAATGACATTTTATTAAGAGATCGCGCTCTGGACTTACAGCATATTATGGAGCGATTGCTGGCTGTTCTAAGAAACAGATGCGTTTATTTTGCCGTTAATCAAGGACAAATCGTCGTTGCCCAGTCTATCACTCCGGAAGATGTGGTTAATTTCAATGATTCTGGCATCGCGGCTATCGTTACTGAGGTTGGAGGTATTTCCTCACATAGTAGCATCCTTGCCCGTTCTTTCGACATTCCTTCTGTTCTAGGCATTAAAAATGCTACACAAATAATCGGCCATTACTCCCAAATAGTTGTCGATGGCTATTCCGGCACAGTGATTATCAACCCTTCGGAACAAACTATCGAAAAATATGAAAAACAAAAAGAATTCGATAATAACTATCAAAAAGAACTTGGCAAGCTAATTAAAGTTACTGCCGCGACCATCGACAAAAGGCGTATCCGTACGCAAGCAATTGTTGGCTTTCCCGAAGATGTTGATGCCGCTGCCAAAGCAGGTGCTGAGGGCGTCGGACTAGTTCGTTCCGAGAATATTTTAAATTTTAGGGACGATTTCCCAGACGAATATGAACAAACCGAGTGGTATTCCGAAATAGCAGATCGCGCTTATCCTTCTGAAGTTATTATTCGCGCCTTCGATGTTGGTAGCGATAAATTTGCACCAGGTATCCCCAGGCATGAAAGCAATCCTGCCCTTGGTTTCCGGGGCATTCGCTTCCTATTACAACGAAATGATGTTTTTTTAACACAAATCAAAGCTGTTTTACGAGCATCAAAGTACAAAAATGTGAAATTTATGCTCCCAATGGTAGCCAATTTGCGAGAAATAACACAAAGCAAGATTTTAATTGAAAAGGCAAAGGAAATACTTAAGCAAGAGAACCAAGATTTCGACCAAAAAATGCCCTTTGGAATAATGATTGAGACACCAGCAGCCGTCATTCTTGCCGAAAGATTCGCCGAAGAATGTGATTTTTTCAGCATCGGCACCAACGACCTCACCCAATACGCCCTCGCAGCCGATAGAACCAACGAGATGGTAAACGAATATTATGACGATTTCCATCCTGCCATCATCAGAATGCTTAAAATGGTTTTAGATGCAGCAAAAAAGCGAAAAATACCTGTTAGTATTTGTGGCGAAATAGCTGGACACGCCGCCGCTACAAATCTATTAATCGGCTTAGGTTTTAGCGATCTCAGCGTTTCACCACCATCTATCCTCGAGCTGAAAAAACGTATTTTAGAAGTCAATTTCAAAAAGGCAGAAAAGTTCGCACGCCAAGTCTTAAAATGTTCTTCACATTCCGAAGTTCGCGATTTGATTGAATCATGATAATGAATTTTTCTAAAGAAAAAATTACTTATAATTGAATACTAATAAAAATTGTATTATTTTTTGCGAGTTTATAAAGGATCATTGTCCTTGTTTGGGTGTGGCATTATAGATTGGTTTTTTGAAAAAATTTTATTTACGTCTTTTTTTTCTTTTCTGCGTGAGGAAGGACAGATTTTGGATAAAAGTACAATGCTTTTCCCGTTAAATAAAGAGACTGAGTTGAAATTACATTTCCTAAGAAATGATTAAATCGTATAGCATTCAGGTTCAAAATTAAGAATCTGTTGAATGATGTCTTGATTTGATTTTCTTTGATTTAACCATCTATCTTTCCAATAATTTACTAATTCAATTAAAGGATAATTATAGTATTCTGTTTTTTTATCTTTATTTAACAAATATTCCTTGAAATTTTCTGCTGAAGGAACAAAATAGATTTGTCTCTTAAATGAATGTTTTAATAAGAAGTTCGAATTAAAATCAAGAATATCACCTGCAGCTCGTATAACTTATAATGCTCCCCTAAATTTTTCAATTACAAGAAAAAGTTAAATATTATTCACAATAATTGTTTTTGAAAAACAATTAATGGCGGCGCTGTAATTGAAAAGAAACTTTATTGGTTTTGAGATTAATGAAGAGTTTTCTAGCATTATAAATAAGCGGATAGCTGAAACACAAGAGAAAATCGAAATTGGAAGACATATTATTGGATTTATTTTTTGCTAACTATAAACTGTTTTATCATTATTTGCTTTTCAGTTATAATTTGCATTGTGTAAATACCTGAAGGTAAATCTCTTACATCAAGAAATGTTCTATTTTGCAATGTAATATCGATACTTTTAACAATTTCGCCGCTCAAATTAATAATCTTTAGTTTAGCTTGTTCATTGTTTATTTCCGGAAATGATATTTCGGAGATATTAACAACTGGATGCGGGGAAATAATTATCGTTTTATTATCATTCACTAGAATAAATTCAGCTGAAGACAGCGGATTGTAATTGTAATAAGTTACTTGAATATTTACCAAGCCTTTATTATCATAGTATTGTTCGAGAAAGACACTCAGTAAATTATCATTATTATAACTATATGTATCCAAATAAATAGTTTTCCAATCATTTAAATCATAATTCCAATAATCCCATTTTGTTTGGATTAAAAGATTTTGGGCGTCGAAACTATGATACTTAATGCTGTAATCATACCATTGATTATTATAAAAAAGTTGGAGCGATTCGGTCTCTGGTTCATTAAAACCGGTATATGTAATGATTGCTCGGGAATTAGCAACAAATTCGCCGCCTTGAAAGAGATAAACAGTACGTAAAACAAGCAAATTCTCTTCGTTATATTCAAAAGTGATTTTTCCTGCAGTGTTCCATTGGCTGATTTGATATAATTTTATTGTTTCAGTATCCTTAAAACCATCATTTGTGTAGGTGAATTCGCTCATCCTCTTTGGCACCCAATCGTTGTTTTTCCAGGAATAATATTTGTCTCTAATTAGCCTGTTGCTGTTATCATATTCAAACACTTCTTTTTCGACATTAAGCCAACTATTATCTGAATAATTCTCCTCAACTATTTCAATAAGTTGTTGCTGTTCGTCGTAAGTAAAAAACTTTTTTGCTCCGTGATTGTAGTCATTTTCAGAAAAAATATCAAGATACAATTCCTTTATAGTTGCATTATCGTTGTAAAAATATCTTTTTTGTTGTTTTTTTTGCCAATCGACAGGAATGTATTTATGTTCCATGGTAACTAAGTCGAAATCCTCATTTGTCCTATCAAATACTTTTTCATTTGTCTGACGCCAATCGGACAAAGAAGTAATCCAATCAGAACGCATATCGCTAATGATTAGATTATTCTCATATTTATACTCGTGTTTGTATTCATTTTGCCATTGCGAATCGACCCATTTTTTAAAAATAGATTCTGTTAATAATTCGTTTTCGTTATAAGTAAAGCCGGCGGCTGAAATGTTCTGCCAGGTAAAACCGTTAAGGTGAGCCTCAGTGTATTCAATTAATAAATTTTCTGAATTATAAGTATATTTTGTTCTTGTTGGTTCTGACCAATCATTGTTTTTCCACACATAAGCATTCTTTTGATCGACAAGATTATTATCTCCATAAGTCATAGTAAATTTTGTGGAATTTTCCCAATTCTCAATATTTTCTCGCCAAACCTGCGTGATTTGTTCTATAAGATGATTTGAATTATCGAATTTATAGCTAATTCTGTAATCGTTTATTGTTTTGCCATCAATAATCCATTCGTGAGTTTCTTCGATTGGATCTGAATGATTATTATAATAAAAATACGTTCTTCCACTTGGTTGCCAGCCTTGTTCGCCGAGCGAAAGTTCGATAATAGAGTCCTTGCGAATATTCTCGTCGAAATATGAAATCCTCTGCTTTACTACATTCCAATTATTCTCAGCCCAATTATAAATATATTCGGTTGTAATATCGCAACTTTGATCATGCTTTAACTCGACCTTTTCAATATTAACCCATTGAAAAACGGTCCAAGTGTCAAGTTTTTCATTAACTAGCAAGATAGTATCCTCGGCTAAAGTATTATCTTTCGTTATTTTAAATCCAGCCCCAAAAGTTTTATCTATATAGTTTTCAAAGATTTCTAATTGCTGATCTTTAGCCTGATTCTTTGTTGCCGGACTTTCAGAATTAGCAGGATTTGTTATAAAAACTATTGAAATTAATATACTTATAAATATTTGCCTCATCGCTGATGAACTCCATTTCTTTTGCAAAAAAAATTATTTCGTTTATAAAAATACAAATATTCATCGAAATAAAAAAAACAAACAAATGAAATTTCTTGGGATTTATGCAAATTTTAAATTAACAAGTTTTTTTTAAACAAATCTTTTATTTCAAAAACAAAACGCAAGAATGTTAGATCTGTCTTCTGAACATACCAAGTTGAAAAGTAAAAATAATTTCTTATTCGCTTAAACGTGATATATTTTAATTAGTTTTCAAAAATATAAGATGTTTGACAGGAAAAAAATGAATCTTGTAGCTATTGTTGGCAGACCAAACGTAGGCAAATCAACGCTCTTTAATCGATTAACAGGTAGAAAGCACTCGATAGTGGAAAGTACTCCAGGTGTAACGAGAGATAGGATTTATGGCGAAAGTGATTGGAACGGCATTTATTTCAAAGTAATCGACACAGGTGGCTTCATTCCAGGAACCGAGGATACAATGGAAAAAGCTATCCGCGAGCAAGCCGATGTTGCTATTGAAGAGGCAGATGTCATCATTTTTGTGTGTGATGGACGAGATGGAGTAACTCCCTTTGATGAAGATATAGCTGTAATTTTGCGAAGCTCGCGAAAGCCGGTAGTTCTTGTTGTTAATAAATGCGACAATGAAAAACAAGATGAGACATATTACGATTTCTATTCTCTAGGCATTGGCGAGCCATATCCAATATCTGCCCTTAATGGCAGAAGTACTGGCGATTTTCTCGACGCAGTTACGAGTTTAATCGAACATTCAGAGCCGGAACAAGAAGATCTCCGTTTGAAAATTGCGGTAGTTGGCAAGCCAAATGTTGGCAAATCGAGTATAACAAACGCTCTAACCGGGCAGAATCGCTCGATTGTTACTGACATTCCGGGAACAACCCGCGATGCTATCGACAGTATTGTAAAATATTATGGTGAAGAGATTGTTTTAATCGATACAGCTGGGTTGCGAAGGAAAAGCAAAATTAGTGAAAATATTGAGCTATATAGCGTACTTCGGACTTCACGTGCTATTGAGCGTTGCGACGTGGCAGTTGTCGTGCTTGATGCTGAAAAAGGGCTTGAGGATCAAGATAAAAAAATAATTAACATGGTCGATGATGCACGCAAGGGTATGCTTATTGCAGTAAATAAATGGGATCTTATCGAAAAAGACACTCAGACAGCCGATAAATATGTTAAGGCTATTTATGAATTAATTAGAACTTACGACTATGTCCCAATCATTTTTGTTTCTGCCCTGACAAAACAAAGAATTAGCAAAATAATTGAATATTGCAAAAATATTAATAATCTTCGTAAGAATCGTATCCCGACTTCGCAATTAAACAAAATATTGTTGCCGATTTTTGAAAGAACGCCTCCTCCAGCTGTGCAAGGCAAGGACTTGCGAATTAGTTATATCACTCAAGTAAAAACCGAACCACCTATTTTTGCATTTTTTTGCAATCATCCGCAATTAATACCAGACAGTTACAAGCGATATATGGAGCGAATCCTAAGAGAAAACTTCGATTTTTCTGGAAGTCCCATTTCCTTTATTTTTAGGCGTAAGAATATTAACTGGGAAGATATAGACCGTTTGTAAATTTGTGCGATAAACCAATACGGGTAAATATTGAAAAAAACTTAGATGTGAATTAAAAAATAATTTTAAATATATAAACTAAGTTCTTTTACTAATATTAAACTTGGAAATCTCTCTTTTCAGATTCATTACAGCATCGTTGAGTTGGGTAGTAACGTTTTTAAATTCTGTTAGAGAGTCTTTTGTTTGCTCGGCGGCTTCAGAAAGTTGGAAAATGGATTCGTTTATTTGTTCAGCACCTTCAGCTTGACCAAGCATACCACCTTCAACCGATTCAAACTCAGGCTTCAGTTGTTTGACCAATTCAATGATTTCGTTTAATTGTTTGTTAATGACGTTTGCTTCTTCTGAGCCATTCCTGACTTCATTTCCGAATTTATCCATTTCCATAACGCCATAAGAAACAGATGCTTGCATCTCTTTGACCATAGTTTCAATATCAGCAGCAGCAATAGAGGTTTGGTCGCTAAGGCGGCTGATCTCGCGAGCAACCACAGCAAAACCTTTCCCGTAATCTCCTGCTTTTTCTGCTTCGATAGCTGCATTTAAAGAAAGCAAGTTTGTCTGGTCAGATATTTTGTCTATCGTAGTAATCACAGCAGAAATTCTATTGGCATTTTCGTTGATTATCGACAATTTTGACGAAATTCCACCAGCTGCACTAATAAGCCTATTCATAACTTCAGAGAGATTATCGAGCCCTTGTCTGCCAGCATCAGCCATCTCGGCGGCATTAGTAACGTTAGCATCAACATTGTGTATTCTTTTCACAAATTCTTTTGATGATGCTGCAATCTCTTTCGTTGTAATGCTAACTTGCTTAGTCGAAGCTGCTTGCTCAGCTACAGTTGCTTCGAGTTGGTGAGCTGATGCGGCGATTTCTGTTGCCGAACTGCTAATAGAGATACCTGATGATTGTACCTGACCAATGAGTGAGTTCAAATTGCGGCTCATTTTTTGGAAAGCAAGGAACAATCGCAATGGTTCGCTTTTTATTTTTTTTTCAGGATGAGTAAACTTAATTTCTTTTAAGAAGTCAACAGTAAGGCGCTCAGCAGAAGAAATGTTGCCTTCGGCTATCAACTCAGCGGCATTTGTTGCAGTTTTTACTGTCCGGGATAAAGATCTTGAGATGAAAAATATAAGAACAGCAAGAATTATTGCGCCGCTTATGCCGAGAATTATCTCTATTTGGCTTAAATATTTTATATCTGCAATAACTTCTTTCTTCGGAAAAACCATACCAAAAGACCAGCCCGTGGATTCTAATGGCTTAAAATATAAAAATGCGTCAATTTTTGATACATTGCTATAATAAGGTATAAAATCGGTTTCGTTGTTAGTCATTCGAACACCGATGTTATACAAACAAGTGTCGTGCAATTTTTCAGCCAATTTGAAGATACTGTTACCAACTGACAAGCTTGTGTCTGGATGAGCTATGATTGCACCCGATTTAGTCAATAGAAAAGCATATCCCGATTTATAAATCTTTAAAGAACTAAATAAGTCTTTTATCCAGCCCAGAGCCATATCATGCGTGGCAACGCCCCAGAAAGTCTTTTTTCCATCAGCATATCTATAAAAAGGATATGAATAGGTAGCCATCAGCACGTTGCCACCTCCTTTGTCGAAATATGGTCCAATCCATTGAGGTTTGCCAAGGCGCTTTGGTTCTTTATACCAATCCCAATTAAAATAATTATATGATTCAGGGTTCAGATCGCCCTCGAGAGTTTCGCCCATATTTTTATAAAAATATGTCGAATAGTATTTTTTTGTAGAATCTACCGAGTACGGCTCGTAGGCAACTGCAGCGCCATAAGCTTCTTTACTATTCTGAATTAATTGTTTGTTGAATTCTTTCAAACATTTCAATGAATAGCTATTTCCTTCTGCGAATATTGCCAAATGTTTTGTGCTAATAGTAAATCTTGACATTATTGCTTCTACTTTATTTGCAAGAGAGCTAGCTCGATTGGCGGCATTTTCTTTGGCGTTTTTCATCACTATATCAGTCGATATCATATATGTAACCATTACTATTGCGCCAATGATTATTACAATAGTTGTAATGATTAGACTTGTTAGCCGAAAAGTAATACTCTGATTCTTAAACATAGCGTTTTTTACTTTTTAAATTATCAATAAACTATACGCTAAACTATACGCTTTGATGAGAAAAGAAACAATTATCGATTCTTATTAAAAAACACTTGAAATTCTTTACTATTTAAAATAATAACGAAGATAACAAATAAGACAGGCTTGATCAAAAAGGAATATTGGAAGCCGAAAAGATAGTAATCGAAAAAAATAATTATTGGTGAAATTAAATAAAAGGCTATTTTTGCATAGTTTTTACCAAAAAATATACCTAAAGCTACAAAAATAAAAACGAAACCCAAGCCGATATTAACGTATTGCAATGTGTCATTGTGCGATTTTTCTGCTAACATCGACAAGGTGTCTTCTTTTGCAAGTACGGTTGTCATTACACTTTTCACGGGAGACCAAAGCCCAAAAATAAGAATTAGCAGGGCAGTGAAGCCCATAGATCTTGGCTTTTTGACGATTGTATTTTCATTATCCAAGTTCAAAGGTGGTTACTCCATATATTTTTTGAACATCAATTTCAGGTTCTTTTTTCGAATACATTCTAGCTGTTGCAAAGCACTCTTTCAAATTGTATTTCTTTGCCAAATCGACAGCTTGCTGGTTAATCTCAGGCGTATCAATATACACCAAGCCGAAAGATGCTGCCTCGCAAAGCTTTAAAAATATCATTTCTGCCGTTTCACTATCATCGGCAAACAATGGACCTATTTTATATCCAATATTGCATTTTCTTATAACTCCGTAGCCTAGTATTTTGTTACCAATTTTTCGGCAAAATGAATAATGGTCGGGCTGTCTAACCCAACAATAAAGGAATTCTACTCTGTCAGCTGGAAAGCAAGATCTATCATATATAAAAACTCTAGGATAAAATGACCTATCAATACTTACAATATCTTTGTAATTAAAAGAGTTAGGTTGGATACTACCACTAAAACGAATGTTCTTACAGAAGAATTTGAAGCCAATTCTTTTATAATTTTCAACTCTTTCCAAAACCCCATCAAGCCCTATATTGCAATTCTTTAGATAATCAAAGGCATGTCTAGCCAATAAAAGCCCAGCTGCTCCACCACGATAATTTTTTTCAACAATATAAATACCGATAAAACCGTAATTATGGCTATATTTCACCGCAGATATCACGCCGATAATCTTTTTTTCCTCTTCTGCAACGAAAAACCCATTATTATCAGTATTAAAGAAGCAAATACTATCGTGCAGCCCCGGATTCCATCCCTCTTGCTTTGCCCAATCGAGAGCTAATCCGATTTCTCCCGGACGCATTTTTCGTACTGTCATAATATTCTTTTTTGTTCTGTGAAAATTATTACACAAATTTGACAAAATTTCAATTACAATTTAAAAAATTATTAAGATAATTACGCAAAATATTATCTTTTCTAATGAAATTACTATCATTTAGTCAATTCATTCTAATAAATCACTTTATAATACGTTAATAAATCGAGAAAAATAATAAATAGATATTCATAAATAATTGAGGAATGATATGCACAGGAAATTAACTCTGGCCGGATTTACTTTGTTATTGTTGTTGACAACAATGTCAATGCTACGAGCAGGAGAGGCTCCAACTTTGCAACAACCACCGAGCAACGCTAATTGTTTAGAAAAAAGTGTAAATTTTTTGTGGTCGCATCCTCCCGGAGCATCACGATTTAGAATTGAAGTGGCTGATAATGCAGCTTTTATTAACAATATTCAAGATGTTAATGGTATTGCTAACAATTACATTACGCTGGACGTCCCAAAATATAATACTTTATATTTCTGGAGAGTTAGTGCCACATTTACAGACAATTCTACTTCGATGTCCACAACATGGGCTTTTTTAACTAGATATTTACCTCCGGAACATTATTCGCCCGTTGACGGGGATATGTGTCAATCGGGAGAAACAAAGTTTGAATGGGAATCGCTGGCTGATGTTATAGCATATCAATTTCAAATTAGCAGCTCTCCAGATTTCACTAATCCTTTGCATTTTGCAGATCAATTAAGCTCAACTTCTTACACCTGGAATTTATCGCAATCAGGAACATTCTACTATTGGAGGGTGAAAGGTATATTTGCAAATTGCGAATCTGATTGGTCTCAGCCAACCTCTTTGCGTTCGCAATCGTTGCCGCCATTTTTGGTTTCTCCGGAAAATAATGTTTCCTGCCAACCATTAGCTACAGAGTTTCATTGGAATACCGATGATTATGCTTCTGGTTATAATATCCAGATATCTGAATATCAAAACTTTTCAATTATTGTTGATAGCGCTTATGGTTTGACTCAGCCGACATACCATACTACGCTCACAAAAAAAGGTGCTATTTATTATTGGCGAGTTAGCTCTTCTTTTACAACTTGTAGCGGTCGCTGGTCTAATCCTTTTTCATTTAAGACGGTTGAACCCGATCCCGTGCCTATTTATCCACCAAAAAGCGAAATCGGTGTCCCAATAAATACAAAATTGGAATGGTACGTAGGAATTCCTGCACAGACTTATGATTTGCAAATTGCAACCTCAAATGATTTCACTAGCGAAAACCTTGTCCTTGACGTTAAAAACCTCACTTCAACATCATTTACTATTATTAACAACTTGAATTTTAATAAATTGTACTATTGGCGAGTGAAATCCTACTATCCAAATTGCGAAACTATGTGGTCATCTGTTTATCATTTTAAAACCGAATATGAACCTGTCAACCAGATTTCTCCCGACAACGCCCTCGATTGTGTACCAATAATCGCCAAATTTGAATGGTCCCCAATCAATGGAGTTTTAGCCTACAGATTGCAGGTCGCAAAAAGCTCCGATTTTACAGATTTAGTGGTCAATAAACCGGATATAATAGGAACTTCTACAATTGTCGAGCTTCCCGATGAATTAACCACATATTATTGGAGAGTTAGAGCTGACGACAGTGGAAATTTCGGAAAATGGCAAGTATCTCCTTTCCATTTTACTTCGACAATCCACAAGCCCCGACTTTCTGCGCCGCAAGACAATGCCACTGGTGTTCAAAGAAAAACTACTTTATATTGGATTCCAACAAAACCCGATGCCCAATATGTTATAGAAGTCGCCACCGATTCCAATTTTGCTAACGTTATCATTTTAAAAGAAAATGTAACTGATTTTAACTTGGATATTACCGTTAATGGCTTCAATAGTACATATTTTTGGCGGGTTAAATCGCTTTATAACACTTGCTGGAGTGCTTGGTCAGATACATGGAAATTTAAAACAGCTCTTCCCCCACCAGCTTTGACGAGCCCCGCAGATAAATCTATGAAGCAGCCATTAAGATTAGGCTTCATTTGGAAGAAAGAACCTACCGCCACAGCTTATTCCATTCAAATTTCGACAAATAAAGCATTCGACGATTTCTTTTTCACTCGACAGGGCATTGAAGTCAACTCAATAATTGTTGGAGATTTTAGCGAGGAAACCACATACTACTGGCACGTTAATTCAATCAATAGCGAAGGTGTTTCCGAATGGTCCGAGACTTGGGAATTTACCACCGGGAAGAAAGGTCCCAACACCCCGAGACTAATTTCGCCCATTGACAATTCTATCAAGATGCCTTTGTCAATAGAATTAACTTGGGAGGCAGTTCCCAACGCAGATAATTATCAATTACAAATAAACGATTCAAAAGATTTTTCGACTACCATCGTAAATTTAAGCACTTTGACTGAAACATCATTCACCTTTACAACAGATTTATATAACCATACATTTTATTGGCGGGTTGCGGCTATTAATGACGTCGGAAAGAGCGCTTTTTCGGATATGTGGTCATTTACAACCTCGCAGGATGTCGTTTCTGAGAAGGTGATTTTAGTTTCTCCCAAGAACAAGGCAACAGATGTAGCTCGCGACTTACAGTTAAATTGGAACGGCGTAACAAATGCCGACTACTATCATTTCCAATTAGCAAAAGACGAGAATTTCAACGATATTACTTCTGATAAAATAGCGGTTTATGACTTAAAAACCATAGAATTGAAGCTGGATATATTGACCAAATATTTCTGGAGGGTGCGTGGGATTAATTCTGTCAGCGAAGGACCTTGGTCAGACGTTTGGGAATTTACAACTTGGGATCCCAGCTCAGTTTTTGACGTTCCCGCAAGTACTTTCAACGCAAACGCTTTTCCAAATCCCTTCACCGGGACAGTAAATATACATTACGATCTCAAAAATGAAGCAACTGTTCGTTTATCAGTCTTTAATATTATTGGTGAAGAAGTTGCTGTGCTTGTAAATAAAACTTTGCCGGCAGGTTTGCAAAGCATTAATTGGACACCTGTTAATCTCGAATCTGGAGTATATTGGTATTCTCTGGAAATTGATAATGCCAGAACAATAAATAAATTGATTTATATAAGATAATAATTATATATATTTTCTTTTAGTAGATAATTTATTGTAGCGTTTTGCAAGTAGAACATAAGTAACGTTTTACTTCAAATGAAATGACTATAGGTAGAACTCTTGAGAAAATAAAAAACCTAATTAAGAAAATTGATGATTATATCTTGACTTTATCAAAAGATGCAAGCATTGATACAGATGAAAACCAAACCGAAGAATCAGAAGATGAAGAATTAAACCAAGCTTATAAAATTGGAGCTAAACTCATTAAAAAATGAAATTTCATCGGCAATTAAACAGTTTTCAAGCGGTTCTTTATCTGATAACGGAATAAACCTTTTCAGTAAACTCGGTTATGTTACAGATATACAATCTCACATGGATAGTTGCGATTATCAAACCTTCGCCGAAAATTATCAGATTTATCTTACAAAAAAAAACTTTGAAAGTATACAAAAAACATTTTTTTATGCATTTGGTGAATTACAACAAATGGGAGGAGGCGTTCCAGTTGTTGATGCCCATTTTATTGAAGAAAATAGAAGAATAAAGACAAATTTTATCCACATGAGTCATGATGTAAAGCACTCTACCTGCGAGAAAACTCAGCCGCAGGACATGAAACTCGCCAACGATAGATTGACTTTAATATCAAAATAACACACTATTATTTTATTGGATTAGCGGTTTAACTGTCCCCTGATTTTTATGCATTTTTGCAACATATAGGTTACACATAATCTAAAACTAATCAAACACACCAAAATTATATTTCTTATTAATTTTTTTCCAATTATTTTACACTTGGGTTTTATGTAAATTTGACTAAAACTTAACATTAAGTTATTATTTTGGATTGTTCTTTACAAATTAACGGTTACGAGAAATTAAGAGTAAGTTTTTAAACAATAAAAAGGATTTTTTTATGGAAAAAAACAAGAGCAGTTCCATATTGCCATGGATAATCGTGATGCTTATTATGTTTCCTTTGTCCTTTTTTCTTGGTGTTGAGAAAGAAGGTGATATAGTTACAAAGGTTGACATAAGCAATTTGACGGGCTTACGATTGTGGATCGTTAATTTATATAACGATGAGCGCTTGCTGTTCGCGCTGCTGGTTACCTTTGTAATGGCAGGAGTAGGCATTAGTATTGCATTTATCACAGATATAATTCTGAAGCTATTTGGATTGGAAGTTACAAAAATCGAACATCATGAATAGGGGGCAATATGGACTTTTTAAACGTTTATCTTCCAATAGCACAACAAGATTTTAATTTATTACTGCTCATTGGCATCGGTTTTTGTGTCGGAGTTTTAGGTGGATTTTTCGGAGTAGGCGGAGCTTGGATAGTTACACCAGCCCTCAATATATTCGGTTTTCCAATGCCATTGGCTATAGGCACTGATTTTGCACATATTTTTGGTAAATCCATTGTCGCCACAAAAAAGCATGGCAAAATGGGTAATGTTGATTGGAAACTCGGGATAACAACAATGGTTGGGACCATCCCGGGTGTTTGGGTCGGGGCACAGTTAATAATGTATTTAGATGGCTTGGGAAAACAGAGTGGGACCGATATTGTCGGCTCAGCCGTCAGATATACATACATTGTCATGCTGCTCGGATTAGGCATTTTTATGATATATGACTATTTTGTCTTGAGGAAAAGAAAAGAATTGAGAGAAAGCCAGGCATCATTTACAGGCAAAAAAACTTTTATTGATAAAATAAGGTCTTTAAAGCTATTCTCAATATCATACCCAAAATCAAATATAGAATCAATTTCAGTATTGATTGTATTTGGTGTATTCTTCTTCTGCGGCTTTATTTCAGGATTTTTAGGTGTCGGCGGCGGATTTATTAGAATGCCTTCACTTGTGTATTTGATTGGCGTGCCTACCGCTTTGGCTGTCGGGACGGACTTGTTCATTGTTATGCTTGATGGCGCTTATGGCTGCTTTTTGTACTCGCTCTATGGAAGAACAGAATTATTCGCAGCTGTGTTTATGTTGTGTGGTGCCGCAATAGGAGCCCAGATTGGCGTTACAGCAGTGAAGTATGTCAGAGGCTATGGTATCAGATTGCTTTTTGCATTCATGGTATTTTTCGCTGGAATCTCTGTAGTCTTAAAACAGCTTGAAACAACGTTACAGATACCAGCTTTAAAAATTGCTTCTGGTTGGGTTATCATGGGTTCAGCATCGGTAATGTGTTTGATAATAATTTATAAATTGATAGTCGCAGCAATGAAGGAAAGAGCTAGTAACAGATAATTAAATTTCTCAAGCTCAAAGCCATTACTTACAAAAAGTAGTGGCTTTTTTGTTTATATTTGCATTAGATATTATTTGATTTAGGTGCTAAATGATAAAGCTCTTTAAAAAGAAAAAAACTAAAACTAATACCTTGTCTTTTAAAGAAAAGTTTCAGCATTTTCAACAAATGATTGAAGCAAATGACGAAGCTCATAAGGCAATGGGTGAGCTTGCTGATACGGTTGTAAGCGGCAAACCATTTTCCAGAGGGTTAGCTTCCAAAGCATATGATATTTTAATTGAAAAGACAAGAAGCATGATTTATCATTTCAATACATTATCAAATAACAGATATGAGAATCTTGTGGTACGTTTGGAGGATATCATTGGCTATAATAACAAAATATTATCTCCAAGACTATTTTGCCCGGAAGGTTGGGACTGCCCTGATGGCTACTGCCATGTCTGTGAAAAGGTAAAAAAAATAACTTACGACATTCCCTATAGTTATAATTTAAACCAAATAAATGATTCTTATCAGTTGCAGGTTGGCAGTAAGATGAGCCGCCTTGGTGAGATTAAAAATGTTTTGAAAATCCCTGTGCCTGAAGGTTTCTGTTTAACTGTACGGTTTTTCGAAGACATTATGAAAACTGAAAACCTACGTGCAAGAAAAAACAAAATATTTTACGGAGTTGATTTTGAAGATATTGATCAAATATCCCAAGCAAGCCATGAAACACAAGAATTGTTTGTTTCATTTGATTTGCCTGAACAAATAAAGTCAGTGATGTTAAATGCTTTTGATGATGCTTTTAAAGTTGATAGGGACACAATGGTTTCCGTTAGGTCAAGTGCCATTGGGGAAGACAGTGCAGACCATTCTTTTGCTGGCATGCATGAGACTGTCCTTAATGTGGGATATGAAAATCTCGAAGATGCTTGTTTGGAAGTTCTAATCTCAAAATACTCGCCTCAAGCTTTGGTGTATAGATACATATCTGGCTTGCGAGATGAAGATATGCCTATGAGTGTTGGTTGTATGCAGATGGTAAATGCAGTTACCGCTGGGGTGCTATATACTTCTGACCCGTATAATGAAAAAGAAGGTATAATCATACAGGCGGTCAAAGGGTTGGGAACGATGGTTGTCAGCGGGGAAACTGAACCGCAAGAATTTGTTGTTTCGTTTTCTGAAAATCCTGAAATATTAAGTTTCAAAAAGGGAAGACAGAAATACGTTAGTACATCGAGAAGCGGCGGGGGAATAGTAGATAAGCAAATAAATTTAACCGATATGGGACAGCCGTGCATTACCCTTGAACAAATAACCACACTCGTCCGCTATGCGATCAAGATAGAATCTCATTTTAACACATTTCAAGATATAGAATGGGCGGTTGATGAAAATGGGAAAGTCTTTATTCTTCAAGCAAGAAATCTAATTACAAAGGAAATTGAATTAAGTATTGAGAACGTAAAAAATTTAATTCATGACCTTGATAAAAAATATCAAGTAATAATTGACAAAGGTGATTTTGGAAGCCATGGCATAGCAAGTGGTATGGTACATATTATTAACTCCCCAAAAGATATATATAAATTCCCACGAGGCGGCATTATTGTTGCCAAGAAAAACTTGCAGGAGTTGGCAAGTCTAATTCACAAAGCGTCAGGGGTAATAACTGATTCTGGTAGTACTACAGGGCATTTATCCATAATAGCAAGAGAACTTAATATACCACTGCTGACAAACACTCAAAATGCTACTGAGTTGCTGGAAACAGGTATGTTAATTACGCTTTTCGCCGAAGAACAAAGAGTCTATTCAGGAAAAGTTGATGAGATTATTGAGTTGAAGAGAATTCAGCTTTCTAATATTGAAAAGTTCCAGCAAAGTCCAATGTATAAGATTTGGAATCAAGTGATTAAGTTCATTTTGAAATTAAATTTAATTGACCCCAATAATGTTAACTTCAAGCCTGAAGCTTGTGAGACTATTCATGATGTAATCAGATTTGCCCATGAAAGCTCACTTAAATATATGTTTTCTGTTCATGACAGTAAAAGTAATATTTCAGGGGTTTCATTTGAACTTGATATAGGTGTTCCTCTGGACATCAATGTTATTGATTTAGGCAATGGCCTTTTCAAGCATGAGAACTTAAAAAAGATAAACAAAGAAAACATTAATTCTGAACCTTTTTTAGCGCTTATAAAGGGATAAAAACTCCCGGGATAGAATGGGCAGGGCATATATCCCTTGATATTAAGGGATTTACGAGTTTGATTTTTAATAACTTGATTGATGATAATCAAGGGTCGACTCCTTTAGGCGCCAAAAATTATGCTCTGGTATCGGAGCATTATTTTAACTTTTTCACACGGCTTGGATACCACTTTTCAAGAATTGATGCTTTCACAAGCGAGGAACAAAATAGAAATTTTATAAATTTTAATTTCCGCGGCGGTGCTGCCGGACATTTAAGGAAAATAAGAAGAGCTAAAACCATCGAAAGGATATTAAGGCACTATAACTTTGATGTTACATCAAATGAGGATAACGTTATTGCTTCGATTAGAAAAATAACAAAAGAGGATTCTTTGTTCTTTTTGCAAGAAATAGGCAGGTTAATGGGTGCGGTTAGGAATACAGACGTAACAATGCTATCTGACAGGCATATTGATATTTTTGTAGAAGGTTTTTTGGAAGGAGATCCTGCTCCTGCACGTAGGTATTTCAATGAGCAGTAGAATAATTTTATCAATCATTTTAATTGGTCCAAAATAATCCAGAATAATAATCACATCTCAATTACAGAATGTAATAAATAGTTATTCCATTTAAGTTATTTATTATAGATTTGACAAATAGTTTTAACTTTAATCAAGGAGTATTCTTATGGGTACCAAAATAAAACTTTTAATCGTTGATGATGAAGTTAACTTTTTAAACTCAATTGCACAGAGATTGGAGTTACGCGATTTCGAAGTGACAAAAGCAATTAATGGCGACGAGGCGCTTAGTGCTGTTAAAAAAAATAAATTCGATATTGCCCTGCTTGATTTAAAAATGCCCGGTATGGATGGTAAACAAGTGCTGGAGAATTTAAAAAGGGAGCATAAATATATTGAAGTTATCATCCTCACAGGGCATGGCTCTTTAGAATCGGCAGTAGAGTGTACTAAACTGGGAGCTTATGGCTATCTCCCTAAACCTTATGAACTCGATAAGCTACTTGAGGTTCTCAAAGATGCCTATTCTGCTAGGATGAAAAAAAAGTTTGAAGAAGATTCCGATAGAATGGAACAATTACTAAAAATCGCTACCGGCAACAGCCCGCTTGGAATTTTAAGGGAAATGAAAAAACTCGACAATGAAGAAAAATAATGTGTTCATTATCTGATTAATAATAATCTGGACGAACTGGATAATAAACCAATGGCGAAAAGTACAGCTCACGAAAGTGGACATTACCCGGGAAATATTTTAAGAGATGCGCATTTTAAAGAGTTGAGGAGAAATCACGCTCTTCGGCTTGCTTTAACTTATATCCTACCATTTGTTCTCCTAATAGTTTTTTTCCTGTACGAGTATAACCTGCTTTTGTCGGAAGGTCAAGCAGTTCATATGAAAGCAATTGCTGAAAATCAGGCAAATATACTAGACTTGTATCTGAAAGAAAGGGTAGTCAATCTAATAAACCTAATTGATGATCCAAACTTCGAGTTTCCACCTTCCACTGATGATTTAGAGCTTTACTTAAAAAAGCTTTATCAAGATAGCGATGCTTTCATTGACATAGGTTTTTTTGATACATCAGGAATTCAAATTACATATTTTGGACCCATGACAATTTTGAAAAGAAAGGATTATAGCAAAGAACCATGGTATATAAACTTATGTGATTCACAAAGAAGATATATTATAACAGATATTTATCTCGGGCTAAGGAATAAACCCCATTTTACGATTGCTGCTAAAAAAATAGTAAAGGGTAATTACTATGTCATCAAATCATCATTAGACCCCAAAAAAATTTATAATTATATGATGAGCAGCGAACAATCAGGTGATGTCAACATCTCTATTATTAACAAAAGTGGACAATACCAGCTAGTCTCACCTGAAAAGGGCAAATCACTTGACAGTTCCATAGTTACATTGGGAAAACACTTACAAAAGGGTTCAAGCAAGATAGTTGAAGATGGTAAAAGCAATAAATATGCTTACTCTTGTTTAGATGAAGTTGATTGGGCTGTCATTGTAAATAAAAGATTTCAGGAAAATGGCTTTTTCGGATTACATTCTTCATTAATTATTATTTCAGTAGCTTTGCTTGTTATTCTGATAATAATGATTGCTTCTAGATCTCATCAAATTGCCCAAATGCAAATAGACAAAGATATTGCAAGGAGCCAGTTGGAGCACGCCTCCAAACTAGCTTCAGTTGGTGAGTTAGCGGCTGGAATAGCCCATGAGATCAATAACCCATTGGCAATTATTGTCAGTGAGGTCGGTTTGATTAAGGATAAAATGGATCCGAATTTTGCTATGAGCTACACTCCTGAGGATTTAAACCCGCATCTCCAGCATATTCATGAAGCTGCTTACCGTTGCAGAGATATTACTAGAAAATTGCTCAGTTTTGTCAGACAGGATGGAATTGAATTAAGGCAGCACAACATTAATGATATTATTGACGATCTCATAGACAGTTTTTTCGAAAGAGAGTTTCTAGTATCAAATATTTCGATTATTAAAAAATATCAGAAGAATAATCCCGACATTATAACTGACAGCAATCAATTGAAACAAGTGTTATTGAATATAATTAATAATGCTTCTGACGCCATCTCCCCTCCCGGTAAAATTACCATAACAACAGCTTCCGACAACCAATTCATCATAATTTCTATTTCCGATACAGGCAAGGGTATAAGGGAGGAAGATATTGGACACATCTTTGTTCCTTTTTTTACGACAAAAGATGTAGGAAAAGGGACAGGGTTAGGGCTTTCGGTAAGTTATGGTATAATTAAAAACCTTGGGGGCAACATAGAAGTTGAAAGCATATTTAAGAAAGGCACCACTTTCACAATTAAATTGCCATATAAATAATGATATTTAGAAGAAAAAATTGAAGAAGTTAATATGAATAATGATACTTCACAAATTCTGAAATCTGTAAGTGAAATCACTAATAAATTCTCAACTGAGTTACTTCTAATGCGGTAAACACCAAACAACACATCTTAAATGAATTGAAAAAAATAAAAAAGAAGCAATTACTATACTTGAGGATTGTTGATATTATTGGGTCTGTTATTGCTTTCACCACTGCATTGATTGCAGTATCTATCATAGGAATATAAATGATAAATTTTCAATCATTTACAAGTTTTTCATTTCTTTCAATTTTTCCTTGCAATTATTTTAATGTTTATTCTTAAGCTTGCAATATCGAAATGTTCATAGATATTTTATAAATATTATGCCTTCATTTTAATTTGATTATCCGGACACAATTTCTTTCGAGTAAAAACCCAAAAAGGAGAATTGGTGAGCGAAGGAAGTAATGTAATTGTGATGTGAATATTGGGGTGCTCCCAAGTTATGGAACATAAGTTAACTATATATAAGGTGTAATCAATTTCTTAAATAGTAATTTAATATATTAATAATAATTCATATAGTTTTTCTTTTCTTTTTTTGCTTCTTTTTTTCTTTTGTTAAAAACCCAAAAAAGTGGAAAACTATTACTTGCATCTTTACAACTGATTTTATTCCAATCATTAAAAGCAATTTTTATCGAGTGTCGTTGTTCAATATTTATTTACATACTCTTGCTCTTGCTTGTTGATTATTATTAGAATTGACTTCTGCAGGTGTTCGGTAATCAAGCGACTGATATTGATTTTTCCAGACAGTTACCTGATTGGGATGTATCTGGTATTACCCTGCTATCTCGTTGATTGTCTTTTGCTCTTTCATCGCCTCGATTGCTACTTTGGCTTTGAACTCCATGTTATACCGTGTTCGCTTCTTCTTCATTTTCTGCTCCTTTCTTGTCGCTAATTTAATCTTTTTCCACCTTATTTCTCTGTCCTATTTTTGGGGAGCAGCTCAGTTTTGTAGCAAACAAATTAGGACTTGAACATTTGATATTGCTGAATGACAAGAAAACTGTTAAGTTAAACGAACTTTCAGCAGATACTTACAAGTTTTTTGAAAAACTGTCGGGTTACGACACTTTGCGCTTGATTTTATGCAAGAAAGCTATTTTAGTTGAGGGCGATTCTGACGAGTTAGTTGTTCAAAAAGCATTTATGCTTAACAATGACAGTAAACTTCCGATTGAAAAAGGCATTGATGTAATTTCCATTGGCACTTCATTCTTGAGATTTTTAGAAATAGCAGAAAAAATTGGGACAAAAGTTGCCGTTGTTACAGACAATGACGGAAATGTTGAAGCCGTTCAGAACAAGTATAAAAATTACTTAGGCGATAATGCCAAACAAAACATTAAAATTTGTTTTGATTCAGATGTTGATACAGGTAGTGTTCAAGATTTTAATTACAACACACTTGAACCAAAATTTTTGAAAGCTAACAGCCGTGAAGCATTGAACAAAATATTTGAAACGACTTATCAAAGCGATGATGATTTGCGAAAGTATATGAAAGCTAATAAAACCGAATGTGCTTTGAAAGTATTTGAAACGGCTGAAACAATAAATTTTCCTCAATACATTCTAGATGCAATCAAAGCAGACGAATAATAAACTTACCATAGCTGCCGCAGGTTCAGGAAAAACAACGTTTCTTGTTGAGGAAGCCCTAAAACAGAAAGAGGGAAAAATCCTTATCACTACATACACACAAGCAAACGAAGCAGAGATAAGGAAAAAAATCATTGAAAAGAATAAATGTATTCCCGAAAATGTTACTGTTCAAACTTGGTTTTCATTTTTATTGCAACACGGTGTTAGACCGTTTCAAGGTGTTTTGTTTGAAAAGAAAATTAAAGGACTGACTTTGGTAAACAGTCAATCAGGTATAAAAGGATATACCAAAACAAAACAGCCAATTTATTTTGGCGAAGAAAAAGAATTTGAAAAGCATTATTTTTCTAATGCTCTAAAAATATATTCCGACAAACTTTCAAAATTTGTTTTTCGTTGCAATGAAAAATCAAACGGAAATGTGATAGACCGAATTTCAAGAATTTATTCTCATATTTTCATTGACGAAGTTCAGAACTTAGCAGGTTACGACTTAGAATTGTTGAAACTGTTTTTTAATTGCAGTTCTACAACTCAATTAGTTGGCGACCCAAGACAAGGAACATATTCAACGAATAGTGCCCCGAAAAACAAGCAATTCAAGAAAGCAAATATTGTAAACTTTTTTACAGACCAAATTGACAACTTAACCAAAGACGACACTTCGTGAATGACAAATTTTAGGTGTAACAAATCCATTTGCGACTTATCAAACAAATTGTTCCCGAATTTTCAAGCAACGGCATCAGGCAATAACGACACAACAGAACATAGCGGAGTGTTTTTAATCAAGGAACAAGACATTGAAAATTACTTGCAAAAATTTGAACCTATCCAACTTCGGGACAGTAAAAGAACTAACGTAAATGAAAATTACAGAGTAATGAATTTTGGCGAAGCAAAAGGGTTATCGTTTGACAGAGTTCTAATTTACCCGACAGAACCTTTTATTAAATGGCTCAAAGACAACAATGCAGAATTAGCAGAAACAAGTCGCTCAAAATTATATGTTGCAATAACAAGAGCAAGACATAGCGTAGCTATCATTTGTAAAACCAATTTGACCATTGACGGAATGACGAACTATAATCCCAACGCACAAGCACACACATTTGCAAACCACACAAAGCCAACGCACAGACCAAAGTTTGCAAAAGAGTGTGCTTGCCAACGCACGACAGACAGACACGACAAGAAAAAAACGGCTTATAACAAGGGTTTGGCGTAATGGGGGCGGACGTTCTTCGTATGAAAATTTGTGCTAAATTTGAACTATGTGCTTCGTATCAAGTGTTGTACTGAAAAGCCACCATTACACCAAACCCTTGTTAGCCGCTGGCATTATTTGATTCTTTTTCCGATATAAAATACATAGCCGTAATATGCTTTGTATTTATTAAATAACTCTACCTCATATCGTTGAGAGACTAGAAGTTCTTCTGCTACTTTATTACCGTTATATTTTTTCAGAAAAGATTCATTCATTTTGGGATGCTGAACATAATAAAAGTCCGCCCAACAAGTTTCAGGGACGACAAAAGTAGCAATCGGAAGATAACCTGCTTTTTGCATTTGAGCCACCTTGTTCGAGATTGTATCTATTTCGGGATAGGCTTTTTGCCAAAATTCCTGAATTTCGGCAGGTCGCTCTTCGCTAAACCAAGTATTTTCTGTAACTGCTATATATCCGCCCTGTTTCAGAAATTTTCGCCACTCGTTTAGTCCACGCTCAAATCCAATGTGATAAATCGCACCTTCCGACCAAATCAAGTCAAATTCTTCCTCTTGGAACGGAAGATTTTCCATATTCCAGACAATACCTTTCACTCTATCTTGAAGATTTTTGTTTTGGGCATTTTGGTTGAATTGATTGATAAAGTCGTGCCAAACATCAACACCGATAATTTCGCACGGTGTGTTTTGTCCTAATACCATTGTTTGACCGCCTGTTCCGCAACCAATATCGGCAATTTTGGATTTTTCAGTAAGACCGTCTATAAAACTCAATGCTTTAAGCGTTTCTTCGGGACTTCCGGGTCCTTGTCGTTCGGTATTTGAAAAATATTCATAAATCATATTCAAGTCTAATTCGTGAATGGTTTGCTTTTCGTTACTCATATCTTTGTTAATGTTATGTCCTTTCGGACGGTTAATAATCTATTTATTAATTCGTTTAACGTTCATGTTTCTACTTGCTGCACTGTAGCCCCGCTTGCGGCTAACGGCCGAGTGTATGAGCCGTAATGGAGTGCGGAGAGACCACCTATCAAGTTACAATAAGTTTGATGCGGGTGATAACCTCGCATACCTCTGAAACCCTTATGACTCATACACTGTGTTGTGTGGCGTTGTTATTTTTAAATCCATCTTTTTACTCTCATTTTATAATCAAGATAGTTTTTGTACTGCTCCAGCGTGAAATGGAATAATGAATAAAATATTAATGAGTTTTTAA